>CAYTUN010000052.1:0-17880 GCA_964441315.1 uncultured Gammaproteobacteria bacterium
GAGAGCCTTCTCCCCTTGCGGGAGAAGGTGCCCCAACGGGGCGGATGAGGGGTGAATTGTTAAAGCTTATATATGGCTTTCCTTGAACAAAAATTAAAGCGCTATTTTTGTTACAAAAAAAACTATGCTGCATCAAATCCCCTAATATCATGCAGCAAATTTCTTTCTTTTTTGGTGATCAAAAAATTCTTAAATATTCAAATGTCCATTGCCAATTTCGTTACAACACCCCATGACAATGCTTATATTTTTTACCCGAACCACAAGGACAAGGATCATTGCGGCCGACTTTGGGAGCTTCGCGGGTAAAGGGCGCGGATTTTTCAGCGTCAGCGGATTCGGCTGGTGATTCAGGTTGTGTCAGGCTGAAAGATTGATGAATGTAGCTAACATTACTTGGCAGCGCTTGCGCTTGTTGTTGCTGTTCTGCAGCGGCAACCGATTCCGGTGTTTGAATTTGTATGCTGGTTAAAATTTTAATCACATCAAATTTCATTTCATCTAACATGCGCGTGAACATTTCAAACGCTTCGCGTTTATATTCCTGCTTCGGATTTTTTTGGGCGTAACCACGCAAATGAATGCCTTTTCTTAAATAATCCATTTGCGATAAATGTTCTTTCCATTGTTGATCGAGCACTTGCAATAAAATATTGCGTTCCAGGCGGCGCATATTTTCGGCGCCGATTTGCGCTTCTTTGCTTTGCAGTTGTGTTAATACGGCTTGATCAATTTTTTCCCGCAGTGTTTCTTCATGTAAATCCGTATCTTCTTCCAGCCATTTGCTCAGCGGTAAATCGATGCGCAATTCATCAGCTAATGCTTTTTCTAGGCCTTTAATATTCCATTCATCTTCGATGCTTTGCGGTGGAATATATAAATCGATAAATTTATTGATCACTTGATGGCGCATATTATTGATAATGTCGCTTAAATCTTCCGCTTCCATTAATTCGGCGCGTTGTTGATAAATTACTTTGCGCTGATCATTGGCGACGTCATCGTATTCTAATAATTGCTTACGAATATCAAAATTATGACCTTCGACTTTGCGTTGCGCGTTTTCAATCGCACGATTCACCAACGCATTTTCAATCACTTCATCTTCTTTCAGGCCTAATTTACGCATCAACATCGTCATGCGTTCTGGCGCGAAAATGCGCATTAAATTATCTTCCATCGATAAATAATATTGCGAGGAACCCGGGTCGCCTTGACGACCGGAACGGCCGCGCAATTGATTATCAATGCGGCGTGCTTCATTTCTTTCCGTGCCTAATACATGTAAACCACCGGCAGCAATCACTTTGTCATGATTTTCTTGCCAGGCTTTGGTTAATTTTTCAATTTCTGCATCGCTGGGATTTTCGAGCTCTGCAAGTTCCGCTTTTAAATTACCGCCTAAAACAATATCGGTTCCGCGGCCTGCCATATTGGTGGCAATTGTGACCGCGCCGGTTTTTCCCGCTTGGGCTACAATTTTCGCTTCTTTTTCATGAAATTTTGCATTTAATACTTGATGTGGCACTTTAGCTTTTTTCAATTCTTGCGATAAATATTCCGAGCTTTCAATCGATGCAGTACCGACTAAAATCGGTTGCCCGCTATTCACGCGGTTTTTAATATCGTCGACAATCGCTTTGTATTTCGACTGTGTTGAAATATAAATTTTATCGCCATGGTCTTTGCGGATGATGGGTTTGTTAGTGGGGATGATGACGACTTCCAAACCGTAAATCGATTGAAATTCATAGGCTTCGGTATCAGCCGTTCCGGTCATGCCAGCTAATTTTTGATAGAGGCGAAAATAATTTTGTAAAGTAATCGTCGCTAACGTTTGATTTTCCGCTTTAATCGGTACATTTTCTTTTGCTTCGGTTGCTTGATGCAAACCATCAGACCAACGGCGCCCGCTCATTAAACGGCCGGTGTGTTCGTCGACAATAATGACCTCATTATCTTTGACAATATAATCAACATCGCGCTGATATAAAGCATGCGCGCGCAAAGCAGCGGATAAATGATGTACTAATGCAATATTTTTTAAATCGTATAACGATTCGCCTTGGTTTAATAATCCTTGTTGAATTAATAAATCTTCGGCTTTTTGATGGCCTTGTTCGGTTAAAAACGCTTGGCGTGTTTTTTCATCGACGGTGTAGTCGCCATCGCTGCCGACTTCATCGCTGGCGGGTTTTAATTGCGGAATTAAGCGGTTAATTTGGATATATAAATCGGAACTGTCTTCGGCAGCACCGGAAATAATTAATGGCGTGCGCGCTTCATCGATTAAAATCGAATCGACTTCATCGACAATCGCATAATTTAATTTTTTCTGCACGCGAAATTCTGCGGAAAATACCATGTTGTCGCGTAAATAATCGAAACCGAATTCATTATTGGTGCCGTAAGTAATATCCGCTTGATAAGCCGCTTTTTTTTCTTCATGGCTCATGTTCGCTAAATTCACGCCAACGGTTAAACCTAAACCTTCATACACCGGACGCATCCAATCGGCATCACGTTTGGCCAAATAATCATTTACCGTGACAATATGCACGCCAAGACCGGTAATCGCATTTAAATATGCCGGTAACGTTGCCACCAAAGTTTTACCTTCACCAGTGCGCATTTCGGCAATTTTGCCGCCATGTAACACCATGCCGCCGATTAATTGCACATCAAAATGACGTAAGCCCAAAGTGCGAAAACTCACTTCGCGCGCGACGGCAAAAGCTTCCGGCAATAATTTATCCAGGCTTTCACCACGGTTATAACGCTCGCGAAATTCGCTGGTTTTATTTTTTAATTCCGCTTCGGACAGTGTTTTCATCGCCGGTTCCAAGGCATTGATCGCAGCAACAGTTTTGTAACATTGCTTTAAAATCCGCTCATTGCGCGTGCCAAAAATTTTGCCCAGTAAATTCTGAATCATAGTGATTTCAATCAGGTATTGGTTAGAATAGGGCCAGTATTTTACATGAGTTTGACTCGATGAACAGCCATCAATCAGGCCCACATCATGGCGATAGCATCAGATCATTATTGGATAGTGATGCCGAGTGGCTGCAGCTGATTAAGCAAGGCGTTGATTCACGTGACGCTTTAAATAAAAAATGGCGGACACTGGTGCCGGCTGAAATTTCACGTTTTGGCATGGTGGCGCATTATGAAAATGGCAAATTGCAATTGATTGCGGATAATGCTGCATATGCTAGTCGGTTGTTATTAATTAAGGATGAAATTATTCGTTATTTAAAAGTTGATGCGGAATTTCAACATTTAAATATGATTAATGTCAAAGTTGTGCCACTCAAAGAAATCGAAAATGCGGCTTTATTGCAGAGCAATAAAGAAAAACCGCAATTATCCGCTAATGCGCAGGCGACGATTCGCGAGACGGCGAAGTATATAAAAGACGCTCGGCTGAAGGCGGTTTTGGAAAAGTTGGCGCGTTGATTAAGTTTTGCAGTTTATCGCAATTAAATTTTTGATAATGATAGCCAACCGCAGCAATGTGTTTTTTAATAAGATTTGTTGCTTGAAATTTACTAATTAAATCACCCCTCATCCGCCCTATCGGGCACCTTCTCCCGCAAGGGGAGAAGGCTCTCTTCAAAATTCAATAGCTTTTTAGATCATGGCTTATTTCATGTCAATGCTATTTATATTGGCAGATGTCATCGAAGTTGTCCTTCTCCCCTTGCGGGAGAAGGTGCCCGATAGGGCGGATGAGGGGTGATCTAAAATTTCCATTTTAAATTACATTCTTTCCTTAATTTATTGATAATTTTTTATAGCGAGAGAAGAGAAAAATTGATGTCATAATGGTTAAAAGAAGTTAACATGCTTCGAAATACTATTTTTTAAACCTGTCTAGAAAACAAACTGCAATCAAAAAATTCATTTATGGAAACTTTTATAAATACTGAAATAATTTCCCGCATTCACCAGATAAAAAAACATATTTTTTTATGCTGCGACCAAAACAAGCCCAAATGCTGCAGTTACGAAGCCGGCATCGAATCCTGGGAATTTTTAAAAAAATATTTGAAAGAAGTTGGCGCGGATAAATTTGGCATTGCGCGCACTAAGGCGGATTGCTTACGCATCTGTGCCAAGGGGCCGATTGCTGTCGTTTATCCGGATGGGGTTTGGTATCACTCTTGCACGCCTGAGGTTTTAAAAAAAATTGTGGATGAGCATTTATTGAAAGGCGAAATTGTTAAAGACTATTTAATTGATTAAATTGCGTCGCAAGTGGTGAGCATTAAAAATAAATGACTTTATTTTTCTCTTAAATTTTTAATAGTCGCCTGATAATCTTTTGAATTAAAAATCGCAGACCCTGCAATAAAAGTATCAGCACCGGCTTTTTTAATTTCACCAATAGTTTTTTCGCTGACGCCGCCATCAACAGCTAAATGAATCGGACGATTAATTTGTTCGATAATGGCTTGTAATTGGGTAATTTTACGCAAACTGCTGGGAATAAAACTTTGATTGGCAAAACCTGGATTAACTGACATCACCAAAACCAGATCAATTAATTCCCAAACATATTCAATTTCATTAATTGCGGTTGCAGGATTTAACGCAACACCGGCTTTTAAGCCGTGATCGCGAATTTGTCTTAAAGCGCGGTCGAGGTGAAAAGTGGCATCGGGGTGAATGGTGATGTGGCTCGCGCCTGCTTTAGCAAAATCATCGATTAAACGTTCCGGTGGGATCACCATTAAATGCACATCTATCGGCGCTTTAATGCCGTAATCGCGCAAAGCGCGACAGATGGCGGGGCCGATGGTGAGGTTAGGAACATAGTGATTGTCCATCACATCAAAATGGATCCAATCGGCGCCTGCGGCTAAAACCTTTTCACATTCTTCGCCCAATTTGGCGAAGTTTGCGGAAAGAATCGAGGCAGCTATTATATTGGTTTTCATTTCTCACCTATCGCTTAGCAAAAGGGAATCCGCCATAATAGCGGGTTTTTAATGCGCGAGTGAATTATGATAGCAACTGTACCCCATTTGACCACTGCTCTCCAAGGCCCGCTACAGGAATTAGAAAAGAAAATATTGCAGGAACAATTAAGGATTGAAGCCTGGTTGCGTGAGCAATGGCTATTGACGCCGCCGCCATTTTATTGCTCGGTGGATTTACGTAATGCTGGCTACAAAGTTTCTGCGGTTGATACGAATTTATTTCCTGCGGGTTTTAATAATTTAAATTCTGATTTTATGCCTTTGGCCATTCATGCTGTGCAAAGCACTTTGGAGCGCATTTGTCCGCGCGCGAAAAAATTATTATTAATTCCGGAAAATCATACGCGCAATTTATTTTATTTTGAGCATTTAGCAGCGTTGACGGAGATTTTAACGAATGCGGGTTTTGAAGTACGCATCGGTTCATTGTTAGATCAAATTAAATCACCTAAAGCAATTACGTTGAATTCGGGAAAAACAATTACGCTTTATCCGATTGAAAAAATCGATCAACGCATTGTTTCAGGAGAATTTGATCCTTGCGCAATTATTTTAAATAATGATTTATCGGAAGGCGCGCCGGAAATTTTGCAAAATATTGAGCAAGTCATTTTGCCACCATTGGAACTCGGTTGGCAAAATCGGCTGAAATCCTCGCATTTTCAGCATTATCAAAATGTTTCCAATGAATTAGGTCAACTTCTGCAATTAGATCCCTGGTTAATTTCGCCATTATTTCGTTTTTGTGGTGAAGTCGATTTTATGACCAGTGAAGGTGAAAACTGTTTATTAAAACATAGCACCGCATTATTTACCGCGATTGAACAAAAATACGCGCAATATGGCGTTAAAGAAAAACCTTTTGTGGTGATTAAAGCTGATGCTGGCACTTATGGCATGGCGGTGATGATGATTCAAGACCCGGATGAAATTCGGCATTTAAATCGCAAACAGCGCGAGCAAATGGCGAAAGGTAAAGGCGGACAAAATGTGACGAAAGCGATTGTGCAGGAAGGCGTTTATACTTCTGAACGTGTGGAAAATGCCGTGGCAGAGCCAGTAGTTTATATGATTGGCCAACATGTGATCGGCGGATTTTATCGCGTGCATTCCGGAAAATCGGAAACCGATAATTTAAATTCACCTGGTGCTAATTTTAAGCCGTTGGCATTTGCAGATTGTTGCACTTACCCTTGCGCGCCAGGCACGAAAAAAGCTGATAATCGCTTTTATTTATATGGAGTTATCGCACGTTTAGCGCTATTGGCTGCAGCGCGCGAAAAAGCAGAGGTTTGTCAAAAATGAAACTTGGCATGTTAATGGATCATATTAAAACGATTCGCTACGCCAGCGATTCCAGCCTGCTTTGTTTATTAGAAAGCCAAAAACGCCATTATGAAAATTGGCATATCGCGCCTGAAAATGTTTTTATTAAAGGCGGCCGCGCGTTTGCACTCGCGCAAAAAATTAAAGTATTGGATGATGAAAAAAATTGGTATGAATTTTTGGCGGAAGAAATTTTACCACTTGATGAATTGGATCTGATTTTAATGCGCAAAGATCCGCCGTTTAATGCGGAATTTATTTATTTAACTTATGCACTGGAATTAGCGGAAACTGCCGGTGTTTGGGTCATCAATAAACCGCAAAGTTTGCGTGACGCCAACGAAAAAGCATTTACTGTTTGGTTTCCGCAATATACACCAGAGCATTTAATCAGCTCAAATTTGGAATTAATCAGAAGTTTTGTGCAGGAAATGGGCGCCGCTGTTCTTAAACCTCTAGATAGCAAACAAAGCGATGCAATTTTGTTAGCAAAAATTGATGATTTAAATTTATCAACATTAATCGAATTATCCACGCACGGCGGCACTAAAACCATTATCGCACAACGCTATTTGCCCGGCATTTTAACCAGCGGCGATTTTCGCATCACCCTTATTAATGGCAAGCCCATACCCTACGGCCTAATCCGCAAAGCCGGCCAAAACCAAATCCGCGCCGCATTTCGTATGGGCGGCGGATTTGAAGCATTTAAATTAGAAAAAAAACATTACGAACTCGCCGAGGCGATTGCGCCGACTCTAAAAGAAAAAGGCTTGTTTTGTGTCGGAATTGATGTGATAGATGATTTGATTACGGAAATTAATGTGACAAGTCCAAGTCTATTTCGACAAATTCAAAATTTGTCGCCGGTTAATGTGGCTGAGGTGTTGTTTGATGAGATTGAAGCCTTTATTTCTTAATGATTTGAATTTTTAAATCGAAGAGGAAACAAATCTCTTCATAATTTGCATAAGAAACTATATAAAGCTAAACTGACAAGACAACATCAAGAAAAATCCCTTGAATATGTCAGAAGAAAAAAATAACTTTAGCGATCAAGCAGACCAAAACATTTGGACTTTATTGATTGATTTTGATCGCGTCACTGCAACAATTGCTCTCGCTCAAGCACTTCAAACACTTCAAACACTTTTTGTTTACGTGAATCGACCACACAATATCAAACCTATAAAGATCAAACCCAAAATTTTACACTTAAATTTGAAAAAGAGATTCAAGATGATAAATTTGAAATTATCAGAAATTGTCCTGGTAGTAATGTAGTATTTTTCGATGATAATCGTAATATACTAAAGTCTACAAGCCAGTCTTTGAATAAAAAACCTGAAAGTAATGAAAATGCAAAACCGTTACATGCGGCTGAAAACGTCGAAAAAAAGCCACGGGCAGAGAAAAAGGTAGAAATAGAACCAAATACAGCGACACTACCGATATCAAGCTCAGATACGTCTTTTGAACTAAACCCACCAAAAGTTAGCACTAGAATAATTAGTGAAAAAATAAGGGGGTTATGCGATTTTTTCGAAGGGAATATAGTGACGGCTCGCAACTCGAAAGAACATCCAAGCTCACACCAAATAACAGTAACTAACAACAAACCATAAATAATAATTATATTAAAATTATTCCGTCGCAAACGAAGACCCACAACCACAAATTTTTTTTGAATTACGAACTTGCCGAAGCGAATATAAACGAGTATCTTTTTAAATTTCAATGAATGGGCTATAACATAAAATGTTTTTATATTTAGATGAATCCGGAGACTTAGGATTTAATTTTTGCAATAGGAAAACCAGCCGCTATTTAGTAATAGGGTTATTAGTTTTTCCTGATGGTATAGCAGGGGTTGCCGCACATACTGCTATGTTAAAAGCTGTAAAACGAACTTTAAAAAATAAATTGCCAAAGTATACGGCTGAATTAAAAGGTAATAAATTGTCTCTTGCTATAAAAAAATATTTTTTAAAGGGAGTAAAAGAGCAAGAAAATTGGCGGTTGTATATGGCAATTGCTGATAAAAAAGCTTGGTTAAGTTACCATTCTAACCAAGATAATAAAGTAAAAAAGAAAATTTTATATGATGAAATAGCAAAGCGATTATTTTTTCACGTTGATAATTTAGAGACCGCCTCAAATATTGATCTCATTATTGACTGTTCAAAAAACAAAAATGAGATTTTAGCTTTTGATGATGCAATTAATGCTGCCTTAGCGAAGCGCCTTAGTAAAAACAGTCGATTATCCATTAGGCATCGATCTTCACAAGAAGAGGCGGGATTACAAGCAATTGATTTATTTTGTTCTGGTGTCAGTAAGAAGTATGAGCAAGGGGATATAGCTTGGTATAAAGAATTTTCAACAAAAATAGCTGTGGAAATAGAATATAAGTTTTAAAAAAAAAGACGGCCCCTTTTAGGCGACATTCCAAGACATCATCGCAGCAACCATACGGAGGCTACTCCGTCTCGGCACCTAGAAGGATTTACCCGTCTGACCTCGATTATACCTAGCTGAACACATGATGCAATAATTCAATAGAATTGAGCACCATTTACTCCGTCGCAAACGAAGACCCACACCCACAAGTCCGTTTTGCATTCGGATTGCGAATCACAAACTGCGAGCCATGAATATCTTCCCGATAATCAATCTCAGCCCCCGCCAAATATTGAAAACTCATCGGATCTACTAACAGCTTCACCACCTCAGCCGAGCCCGAGCCACTCTCACCACGATCATCATCGCCATCTATACCGGAGCCGCCTTGAACAGCAACCTGCCCAACCCCAACAGGCGCCGCTGCGGGCGCTGCAAGCGCCCGTGTAATCACCAGATCATCTTCCGCCTGCTCTTCCTCAAAGGTAAAGCCGTACTGAAAACCAGAGCAGCCGCCGCCCTGGATGAATACCCTTAACATCAAAGCCGGATTGCCCTCTTCGGTGATTAATTGATGGACTTTATTTGCAGCATTTTGGGTGAAATTGATTGGCGTGTTCATACAGGTTATCGGTTTATGCGCTTTGTTTTAGAAGGTCTATAATTTTACTGGATTAGACAAAAAATTTCATCCCGCGTTCTCAGTTCATGGAGTTGATATGAGACAAGTTCCTCAGGAAGGGGCCGACAAGACCTTCAAAATTGATTTTGTCATGGTGGAACAAGCCATACAAAATCTGTTGAATGAAAATCAAAAGCCGACAATTGCAAAGCTACGCAAACAACTTGGCATTAGTGGCAGCAAGCAAGACGAGATTATTGGCTATTACCTGCATATCTGGGAGCAACGCGGGGCTGCTTACCAACTTGACGACCTGACACCCAATGGCAAAAAAATTTATAGAAAACAATTAATTAGAAATAAGCAGCTCGATCAGGAATATCGCAAGCGCACGCGTGAGCTCGAGGAGTCGCTGGCTGTCATGCGAGCTACTTTTGAGGCGACTGCCGATGGCCTTCTATTGATCAGTAAAGAAGGCAAAATGTTTGGCTATAACCAAAAATTCGTCAAGTTAATTAAACTGCCCAAAAAAGTTTTGGAATCCAAGGATGAAACGGCTGGTCTGAAGCATATGTTTAGCGTCGTCCAAGACCCTAAAGAGCTGGCCCATTTAGTGACTGAAAAATATAAAACCCATCTTAGCGGCAATTGCGGTGAAATGGCATTTAGAGATGGCCGAATTGTTGAACGCTACTACCAACCACAGAAATTAAATAATAAAGTCATCGGACACGTGTGGAGTTTCCGCGATGTCACGGAAAGAAAAAAACAGGAACAAGCTCTAAAATTACGTCAACGCGCCATTGATGCCAGCATGCATGGCATTATTATTATGAAAAAAACTGGCGAAAAATTAACAATCATTGATGTTAATCCCGCATTTACCCGCATTACGCATATCAAGCCCAAAGAAACTTACAATAAAGAAGTATTTCAATTATTCAAAAACGTTGACAATGATGCCGTGGTAAAGCGCATTGAATTTGCGACAAAAACGAATAAAGCAATTAATCTGGAATTTCCGATCAAAAGCAAACGCGAGCCAATTTGGTGTGAGTTGCATTTATCACCAGTCAATGATAACAAAGGCGTGATTGAATATTATGTTGGTATTTTAGTTGATATTACTGAACGTAAAAAATTAGAAGAGCAGTTAATGCATCAGGCTACTTATGATGCTTTAACCAAATTGCCTAATCGCGCACTGATTTTAGACCGCATCAATCAGGCGATTGCGAATGCCAAGCGCAGTAATACCTATTTTGCATTATTTTTTCTCGACTTAGACCGCTTCAAATTAACTAATGATAGTCTCGGTCATGATATTGGCGACGAATTACTTCAATGGGTTGCTAAACGCTTGAGCAGCGTTATTCGGGAATCGGATACTGCTGGCCGATTGGGCGGTGATGAATTTATTATTTTAATTCCTTATCTAAAAAATAAATCCGATGCGCTTAGCCTGGCTGAGCAGATTATTGGATTATTTGCTAAGCCATTTGACCTTCTTGATCATCAAATTGCTGTTACTGTTAGCATGGGATGTTGCATTTATCCTGAAGATGGTGCTAATGAAAAAGAATTGATGAAAAACGCTGATATTGCCTTGTATCATGCTAAAGAACACGGCAGAAATAATTTTAAATTTTATCAAGACGAAATGAATGTTCGTTTGAAAAAACGGCTTGAAATTGAAGTATTGATCCGCGACGCGCTAAAAAACAATTTAATCACGGTACATTATCAGCCGCTGCTCGATGCAAATAACGAAAAATTAATGGCTGTAGAGGCTTTGTTAAGAGTCAAACACCTGGAAAAATCTCCTATCAGCGTGGCAGAAATTATCACGGTTGCGGAGGAATCGGGCTTGATTATTCCTTTAGGTGAAAAAGTTTTAGAAATTGCTTGCCATGATATTTTTAATTTAACAAAGAAATTTAAACTTCCACTAAAAGTTTGTATTAATATTTCAGGCAGGCAATTACAGTATAAAAATTTTATTCGTAATACGAAAAATATCATTACAAAATCCAGACTAAATCCTAAACAAATTGAATTCGAATTGACTGAAACCGTATTGATGACCGGCGCCGAAGAAAATCTTTATATTATGCAATCATTAACTCAATTAGGCCTGAGTTTTTCGGTCGATGACTTTGGCACCGGTTATTCCAGCTTAAGTTATCTAAGCCAGTTTCCTCTCGTTAAATTGAAAATTGATAAATCTTTTATTGATCGCATTGAAAATGCCGAACTCGTATTAATCAAAGCGATTATTTCCATGGGCCATAGCCTTGGATTAGTCGTCTTGGCTGAGGGAGTGGAAAGCAAACGGCAATATGATTTTTTGAGAAATGCGCAATGTGATCAAATACAGGGGTTCTATTTTAGCAAACCATTAAGTTATGAAAATTTAATTGCTTATATTGAAAAGCATCATATTGCCCCGTTGGGGGCAATTAATCAGCGTTTCACGCTGTAAAAGGTGCTGGTAGAGCCAGAGCCCTTTTACAGCGGAAACCGCTGTCATTTCACCTGATCCGTCAACTCACAAACTCGCTCACCCATCGCATTAATCATTTTCCAGCCTTTATCGACAATTAAATGCAATCTTTTATATTGCTCAGCGGATAAATGTTTCAATAAACGCAGGCCCATTTCGGCGTGTTCGGTGTCGGCTTCATGGACCTGGAAATATTCATCATTGACTGATTGCGCCAACACTGGGCGTGCAGTTTTATGATAAGTATGGCTGGCGTTTTCGATTACCATATGAATTAAAGCGGTTTTTTCGATATTGTCTAACACATACATTTGTTGAATAAACCAGCCCGCTAGTGCTTCGATAATCGGATCCTCAGTTAATTTATTCGCTTCAACAATTTTTTCGCCGCGATCTGCATGCATACGGTCATGGCCGACTTCTTCATTTAAATGTTCTAAAAACATGTCAATAAATTTTGGATCAGCACAGGTTGCCTGGCGCGTATATAATAAATCCTGATTTTTGTCTGACCAAATTTGCAAAGCGTCTAAATAACGCTGACGTTTATTCGGGTTTTTTAAAGTGCCGTCGGTTAATACTTTAATAAAACGGGTCTGGAAAAATTTTTCTTTTTGAATTTCGTTAAAAGCTAATAAAGATTCCAAACTGGTTTTATCGTTTAAAAAAGTAACTCGTGCGCTTTCAGGCTCAGTATAAAGTCCTTTACCAAATTGAATCGATAAAGCAAAAAATCCTTCCGGTTCACCGCCAATAAATCCATGAGCGCAACCGGGAGGAATTGCAATCACATCGCCTTCCTCAACCGGGCCTTGCATTTGTCCGGTAATTTGGCCTTTGCCTCGATAAACAATTATCATCGATTCAACCGAATGTTCATGCGTGTGATGAATTTCGCCCGCATCAATTTTTACCCAGCTGAAACTGACAACATCTTCATGCGGTAAAAAATCTTTTAAATTTGCTGCCCAGCGAAAATCACGCACTTCCGGTAAATTTTCCATTTTTCCATCACGTTCAATTTGTGTAAGCGCAGGTATTTCCGCGCGTTTGATAATTTTCACACGATTTTCTACTTGCATAAAACTTCCTCCATTTCATGAAATTGCATTTGACTCAGCCAATTAAAATAATTTGGCTCATTTCCTGTCACGATAGAAAAATATTTTTGTTGTAATTGAGCGGTGACTTCGCCTATAAAACCACTCCCAATTTGACGATCGTCAATTTTCGTTATTGGCATGACTTCTGCTGCGGTACCGGTAAAAAATACTTCGTCAGCCGTATAAAATTCATCGCGGGTAATGCGGCGAATTTGAACTTCATAATTCAAATCACAAGCGATTTGCAGGATGCTGTCGCGCGTGATGCCTTCCAAGGCAGCAGTGACTTCGGGTGTGTGTATGATGCCTTTTTTCACCATGAAAATATTGGCGCCGCTGCCTTCGGCAACGAATCCTTCTTCGTCCAGGATTAAGGCGTCATCATAGCCCGCGATGCGGGCTTCGTTATTGGCTAAAATTGAATTGATATATAAACCGTTGGCTTTGGCTTTTAATAAAACACTGTTGATATTCAGACGCCGATAAGACGAAGTCTTAATGGATAAACCTTTTTTTAATTTTTCCGGATTGGCATAAAGATTGCCCCAATCAAAGGCGATCACGGCTGCACGGACCGTGCTAATTTGTGAATGTAAGCCAATAAATTCACCATCTAGATAAATCATTGGACGAATATAGGCATTATTGAGTCGATTTAATTTAATGATTTCTTTTTGTATGCCAATTAATTGATCAAAAGTATAAGGAACTTGAATGCCTAAAATTTTGGCGGAATTAAATAGTCTTTCGGTATGTTCATAAAGGCGAAAAATGGCGCTGCCATTTTTTATTGCATAAGAACGTATGCCTTCAAACACACCGAAACCAGTGTGAAAAGTTTGTGAAAGAATATGAATTTTAGCGTCCTGCCAATCAAAATAATTTCCATCGATCCAGATTTTACCTTGACGTTCAAGCAGGGATTGCATCTTCTTCCTCAATTTTTTCTTTGATGACTAGTTCGTACACGCGATCGACCATGGCATCCATCATGTTCCAGGCTTCTTCGATAATTTCATGTAAGCGATAGTAGGTTTTTAAGCCAGCTGTTTTAATTAGCTCAATGCCCATTTCGGCATGATCACTATCATGCACTGCGTGGACTTCGTAATAATCCGAATTGACTGCTTCTGCTAATTTAGCGCGGGCAAAATTATGATAATAATCGCCGGTAGTCTCTAACACTAAATGCACAATTGCTGCTTTTTCGACATTATCCAAAATAAACATTTGATAAGAAAACCAGGCGGAAATTGCTTTTAAAATGGGATCCTTTTCTGCTTTGACATGCTCGCGTTTTCTCAGCAAATCATCATGGCCAATTTCATCTTTTAAATGACTTAAAAAAACTGGTGAATAATGTTCATCACGGCAAGTGGCTTGGCGGGTAAACATCACATATTGAAAATTATCGGAGAAAATCTGCAAGGCATTTAAAAATTTAGCGCGTCGTCTATTATTATTTAATGTGCCATCAGCGATAATTTCAAAAAAAGGCTTGGCAATAAACTGTTGGTAACGCTTTGCATTGTAATTCATCAGCTCTTCTAAACTACTGATTTTTTCCTCTGATGATAATTTCGATTTTCGTTGTATTTCCATATACGCTTCCTCATAGTGAAATGCATTCAAGCAGGAAGTTGTTCTAATTGTTGTTGTAGCTGCTGTTTTAACAAAGGCTTAATCACTTTACCCATGCCATTGATCGGTAAAGTCCCAAAAATAATATGACGAGGGATTTCTGAATCAGAAAAACCATTTTGCTTCATCCAGGCGATGAGTTCCGATGCTGTCAATGTTTTATCTGCTTGCAATTCCACATATAGGCGCGGAATTTCGCCTTCAACCGCATCAGGCTCTTGAATAACGGCCGCTAATTTCACGGCAGGATGTACGTCAACTTTATTTTCAATGGTAAAGCAGGAAAGCGCTTGTGCTTTACGCTGCATATAATCGTAGTGGCGGCATTCTAAGAAATCATAACCGTTAATATTTCTTCCCATATCACCCGTGATAAACCAGTTATCGTTTAAATAGGCTTGTTTTTGCAACTCGGGATTGAGGTAGCTGCCGAAATTTATGCCTTTAACACAAATCATGCCTAATTCATCCGCTTTAGCATCACGCAAATAATTTCCATTACCATTTTCACAAATGACGATTTTTTTAGCTTGATAAGGCAGCGCCAAACCAATGCCGCCATAAGGGTAATCATCATTCGGTGGATTCATCGTGATAATACAACCAGATTCCGTCATGCCATAAATATTGATAATAGCAACACCTGGCATTTTTTTCTGTAAACTTTGATAAATTTCGGGCGGAGCTGGCCAGCCAGAAATTAAATAATCGAGTGAGCTGATATCAGCATTAACCGGAAAATTTTTGTCTAATTCAATATAGATAGGGGGAATTGCGGTAGCAGTCGTCGCTTGATAACGTTCAATTAATTTCCAAAAATTAGGCAAAGCGCTTGGATCTTTCCAGCCCATGGGACTAAAAATAATGACGGTCGCGCCACTATCAAAAGCAGCACCATTATAAAGCAGTGCCGCGCCCACATGAAAAAACGGCAAGCCCATCAGCATTCGATCATCAGCGCGATAATCAAAAGTTACTTTGTAACTCCAAATGGCATGTAATCGCTGTAATTGCGTAAATTGCACTAATTTAGGTATAACGCTGGTTGAACTGCTGGTATGAAAAATTATTGCGGGGTCTTGTAGAGATTTTTTGCAATCGATTGGCTCAATCGATTGTGCATTAATTAAAGAATAAAAATCATAAATATTTTCTGCCGGATTATTTTTACCTTCTCCCAGCAAAATCATTTTGCAACTTAATTGTTTGTTTTTATTGGCTGCTTGTATTTTGTTGCGTAATCTCGCTAATTGTTGGCGAATGCCTTGGGTCGCTTCGATGTCAGGAAAATAGTTTGGGGAAGGCATAACAATAATTTTTGTTTTTGCCTGCTCTAATAAATTTAAAATCACGTCATCAGGAAATTCAGGGCTGATAGCATTCGCAATCGCAACAGATTCCGCAGCCCAAGAGCAGTAATAAGCTTCGGGACAATTGGGTAGAATCCAACTGACGACGTCATTCGATTGAATGCCTAATTGTTGAAAAGCACGGGCAGTTTGATTCACCGTTTCAAATAAAGCCTGATAACTGATGCGAAAATCTGTTGTTGAATCGGCGGATGGCAGAAAAATAATCGCTTCTTTATTCGGATTTTTCTTAACTTGATTTTGAAGAATTTGATAAACATTTTGATAAGGAATGCGTGTTTTAACATGCTCTTCTAGCGGCATTTTTTCTAATTCTTTTTTGAGAGCTGTATTTAAATAATTACGTAGTTTTGCCATTTTCATTTCTTTTTTTAAGTGAAGCGGTAATTTATTCCTGCCAAAATAAAGCTGCCATAACCTTTATATTGTCCAGGAAATAAAGTTTGTGTGCCGGTATGTTGTGATAAAAACGCATATTCATAACCCAGATCAAAACGCCAATTGTGCCGGTAATAACTGTAGCCAGCAGAATAAATATTTGCGTTATAATCAGGTTGAGAAGGGATAATAATATTATTAGGAACGGATTGTGGATTATAAGAATAGCCAATACGAAGCTCATTGCAGGGATTTAGCGCATATAAAGCGCCAAAACGAAAAATACTCGTATTTTTTGCGTTAACCGGATTAGTAGCCAATGCATTTAACAACGCATTATCATAATGACGTTGCACCTGATCTACGTAAGACCACATTTCATAATCATATTCAAAAGAAAATAATAATGGATTAAAAAAATGATAAGAAAAACCCGCGGAAGCGGTGCCTGGAAAACGAAAATCTGTATTAAAACTGCTGGTATTATTGCCTAATTCACCCCAACCATTAATGCGCGCTTGCATCGGCCCGCGGTAATTCACGCCAATATTTAAGTCAGAATTGGGTTGAATCATCACACCGGCTTGACCGGTTGCACCATAGCCCTGGCCTTTTTCAAAAAAACCTAAAGCAGATGAACGCAAATCTACACGACTTAATACCAATCCGGCGCCAACCGAAATCGCGGGCGTAATTGCGTAAGCCATTGTCGGAACAACATCAAGCCTGACTAAATTTCCCAACTGCTCAAAATCGTAAACTGCTGGATTAATTGTGTAATAATTTTTGCGCGCAAATGGTGAATAAATACCAACGCCATAAGCCAATTTGCCGTCACTATTGGTGAAAAATGCGGTAGGGCCAAGGATATCTCGGCCAGATGAAGTTTCGACTTGATTTAAATCATTTTGATAATCGAGATGCAAATGCAAAGCCATCAAACTGCCTTGCGCTTGTTTGCCTTTTAATTGCGTTAAACCCGCGGGATTGTAGTAAATTGCAGAAGGATCATCCGCTACAGCAGTAAATGCTTGCAGCGACTCGCCACGCACACCCACACCGGTTACTGCAAAATTACTGGCAAAAATCGCGGGGCTTAATAAAAAGCCTAAAAAACCCAGATTAATTAAAACTTTTTGGCACTGATTCATTCCTTAAATCCCATGTGCAAATCAACAAGTGGTAGCATCTTACAGCGGTTCCCGCCGTAAAAGAACCGCTAAGCATCTTACGTGTCGCTGGTTAAAAAATCAACAATTAGTTAATTAGTTGATTTGATTTTTTACTAGTAATAGCAAGTGATTAAGTTAATCTATAATTTTTTAAACACATAATATTCGCGAGTTTTTTTAAGTTAATTAGTCATCTTGAATTAATCCTATTATTTACTAATTGTTTGATTATTCAATTTATTTTGGCTTTTTTTCTTCGAAAAAATTAAATTAAAAATTGAATTTTTAGTAAATTAAATATTCTGCATATTTGAGTTGTCTTTTTATTACCCCTCATCCGGCCCGTTGGGCCACCTTCTCCCACAAGGGGAGAAGGCCAA
>CAYTUN010000053.1:0-17040 GCA_964441315.1 uncultured Gammaproteobacteria bacterium
CAAAACGTGGCAATCTCACTCATCACTCGACGCAATAACACCTAAAACCTTCTGTTTTTAATATAGATTATTTAGTTACACTTATTTTTAGTACCATTTGGTAGAATGGCATTGCAAGTAGAACTTGCTGCAGCTAATTGCTCAGCAGTGATATTGGAGCCAAAAAAATTTGTGCTAATAAATTCAGAATTAGTAACTACTGCTCCAGTAAAATCAACTCCGGAAAAATCTGCATAATCAAAATTGGATTGAGTCATTTCAGCATTAGAAAAATCCGAATTGGCAAAAACTGCAGTAGCGCTCACTTGGTTAAGTTTGGCTGATTTAAATTTGCCATTAGAAAATGTACCACCTAATGTTGAGCCATCTAAATTAGTATTAATTAAATCAGCGCCAGTATAATTTCCATTAATACCAACGCCAGTTAAATCGCATCCTTCACAAACATGCGTTGTCTGAAATTTTTGTAGATCAGAAGGGTTATACTTCGCTCCAATTTTATCCTGAGCCGCAAAAGCCAAACCACAGCTCAAAATTAAAACTGGCAATACAATCATATGCTTCACTTTTTTCATCATTCTACTCTCCTTAGTTTGAAAAAATTTATTTAATCGCTTGCTCTAAATCTGCTTTAAGATCCTCTGCCGCTTCAATTCCGACAGAAATCCGCACTAAATTATTGCTAATACCTAATTTCTCTCGCGTTTCAGCTGGTAAACTCGCGTGCGTCATGATTGCTGGAATTTCAATTAAACTTTCGACACCGCCTAAACTTTCTGCCAATGTAAAAAGCTGGCAATTTTCTAGCAATTTGCACGCATCGCCGCGTAAGTAAAAGCTGATAATTCCGCCAAAATGCTTCATCTGTTGCTTTACTAAAGCATATTGTGGATGCGAAGTTAACCCGGGATAAACCACCTTTTCAACCCAGGTTTGTTTTGCTAACCAGTCTGCAATTTCTAAAGCATTATGACAGTGCCTTTCCATACGCAAATGAAAAGTTTTTAAACCACGCAAAGCGAGATAACTATCAAATGGACTTAAAATTGCACCAATGGAATTTTGTAAAAAATGAATTTTTTCTGCTAATTCTTTTTGATTAGTGACAACCGCACCGGCAATGACATCGGAATGGCCATTAATATATTTAGTTGCCGAATGCATCACCATATCAAAACCAAAATTTAAAGGTTGCTGGCAAAACGGTGTGGCAAAAGTATTATCAACGACGCTTAAAATTTTATGTTGGTGAGCAAGCGCTGCAATGGCATTTAAATCAGATAATTTCAATAAGGGATTGGTTGGTGATTCAATCCAGATTAATTGCGTATTTTTATTAATGGCGTTTTTAATATGGTTGATATCGCTGGTATCTACCAAAATAAATGATAAATTCGCTGAAAATTCACGTACTTTTTTAAATAAACGATGTGTGCCGCCATATAAATCATCGCTGGCGATAATGTGACTGCCGGCGGGTAATAAATCGAGAATGGTTGCGATTGCCGCCATGCCGGAGGCAAAAGCAAAGCCATAATTTGCATTTTCAAGTGCTGCTACTGCATTTTCAAATGCGCTGCGCGTGGGATTTTTGGTGCGTGAATATTCGTAGCCTTGATGTTGTCCGGGGCTTTTTTGTTGATAAGTTGAGGTGGCGAAAATTGGAGTAGTGACTGCGCCCAAATAATTTGCTGGCGTTTCGCCTGCATGGACGCAAGTGGTGGCAAGGTGAGGTTTCGACATTTAAATTCTCTCATGAGTCAAAAGATTTGCAATAATTTCTAATAAAAGCGTCATTAGCGAGCATCGCTGATTACTAAATTATAAATCCCTTTAGCTTTTAACCAGGCTTCATTATACATTTTCGACAAATAACGATTACCGGAATCATAAGCAAACGTTACCACACGTTTCGGTTGTTTTTGTTCCTGACAATATTTAATTGCAGCAGCTAATGCGACACCGGTGGAAGTGCCGGCATAAATCGCTTCTTTTTTTAATAATTGACGCGCGGTTTTAAACGCTTCTGCATCGGAAATACGATAAGCTTTTTTAACGCGCGATAAATCGCAAGTTTGTGGCACAAAATCTTCGCCGATACCTTCGACTAACCACTGATCAAATTCAGCTGGTGCGACTTTTTTTTTCTCTGCCATATCTGCTAAAACTGAACCGATTGGGTCAGCTAAAATCATTTCTGTCTGCGGCGAAACTTTAGCAAAATAGCGCGAAATACCGGTTAAATGACCACCAGTGCCAACGCCCATTACAATCGCATCGACATTTTCTTGCATATCGTGCCAAATTTCCGGCGCTGTTGTTTTTTCATGTTCCAGATAATTCGCTGGATTTTCGAATTGCCGCATATAATAAGCGTTGCGTTCATTTGAAATTCGCAGAGCAACATCCTGGTAATATTCCGGATCACCTTTGTTCACATCAGAACGCGTCACGATCACTTCCGCGTTCATCGCTTTTAATTGATCAATTTTTTCCTGACTCATTTTGTCAGGAATCACAATAATCATTTTATAGCCTTTTAATAACGCAACATTTGCCATGGCAAGGCCGGCATTACCGGAACTCGCTTCAATTAATGTATCACCTGGCTTAATTAAATTACGTTGTTCCGCATCTTCAATCATGGCAAAAGCAATACGGTCTTTAATCGAGCCGGTTAAATTAAAATTTTCACATTTAATAAATAATTCACAAGAGCCAGTATCAAAATGCGTTAATTTTAAAAGCGGGGTGTTGCCGATCAATTGTTGTAAATTTTTAACGCTTGGCATAGCATCTCCGTAAATTTAACTGGATTATCAAAATGGAGTATATAAAAAATGTCATTGAAAATCATTATTAATGGTGCCTTTGGCAAAATGGGTTCAATGCTTTCAGAAACGCTAAAAAACCGATCGGATTTTTTACTACAAGCACAATGCGGTAGAGGTGATGATCTTGATAGCGCTATAAAAAAACATTGTCCTGATATTGTTGTTGACTTAACTAATGCGCAGTCGGCTTGCCGTAATACACAAATTATAATCAATAATAATGTTAAACCATTAATTGGCACCTCGGGATTGAATAAAGAGCAAATCGAAGAATTCCAAAACATTTGTCATCAAAAAAAACTCGGTGGCATTATTGCGCCGAATTTTTCAATTGGCGTTGTTTTATTAATGAAATATTCGCAAGCGATCGCACATTATTATCCGCAAGTAGAAATTGTTGAAATGCATCATGACAGAAAAAAAGATGCGCCTTCAGGCACTGCTATTAAAACTGCTGAAATGATCGCAGAAACCGATTGTAAAACCCAGCCCGCAATCCATAGCGAAGAAATGATACTGGGCGCCACCGGCTGCCGTTATCAAAATATTGCGATTCATTCGTTACGCCTGCCAGGTTTTGTCGCAAGGCAAGATGTGATTTTTTCTGATCAAGGCGAAACTTTAACCCTGTCGCATAATCTAATTGATCGTAAAGCAATGTTGCCCGGAATATTTTTGAGCCTTGCAAAAATTCAGACGCTGGATCATTTGGTTTATGGTTTAGAAAATTTGATTTAGAGAATGACTATGGAAATTAATCTCTATCAACGCGAAAAAATTACTCCTTTTCTAATTGAAATGAATCGTTGGTGCATGCGGCAATTGAAAAATTATCCTTATTTTTATGTGCCGCCGGAAACGCAATTGATTAATCCTTCCGATATCATGTATGTCAACGACCCTGATGCATTGCTGGTGATTGCTAAAAATCAGGAGGAAATTATCAGTGTCGCCACTGGCATTCCTTTAAATTCAAGTTATTTAACCAGCTATTATTTTTCCCCGGAAATTATTGATCAATTTAAAGATGCTGGCTCCGATCCCAAAAAAATCTGGTATATGGGTTATTTTCTGCTGGCAGAAAAATATCGCGATGATCATGCATTGATTAACGCGATTTATGAAAAATTTATTGCCCAAGTGTTAAATTTAAATTGCAATTACATTAGCTACGTCAATGTGCCGGCCGATGCTAGTCATCCATTAAAGCCCAAAAATTATCGCTATATGGAGCCTTGGGGTGATGTTATTCAAGGATTTGAAAAAACGCCGGTAGTCACCCAAGCAAATTGGCCAACGTTGCAGGTTGATGGTAGTGTTAAAGAAAATGAGCATCAAATTATTTTTATGATAAAAATGTGTTAAGTCTGTTTTATTAAATTGGTCTAAATTATTTTTCGGATACGAGAATATTTTTTATCACCCCTCATTCGCCCCGTTGGGGCACCTTCTCCCACAAGGGGAGAAGGACAATTTCAAGCACATCTGCTAATCAAATAAAGCTGAGTGCGATGCAATACGCTTATTTTTTTATAGATGAAATATGCCTATTTATACCCAAAACGGATAGGTTTTAGGCGTTATTGCGCCGAGTGATGCGTGAGATTGTCACGTTTTGATTGAGCAAAAGTGAAGGAATAGTCATTCTATTTCGAGCTTTTGCGATTGAAAAACGTGACAAGATCGCGCGTCAATCGGATGCAAGAACACCTAAAACCTATCCGTTTTGGGTATATAAGAAGCTATTGAACCATGAGGAGACCCTTCTCCCCTTGTGGGAGAAGGTGCCCCAACGGGGCGGATGAGGGGTGATAAAAAAATTTTCTTCAAAAATCCTATTGCTCCGCTTCCACCAAACATAATTCCTTCGCCGCCCTCACTTCATCCAACCGTTTAACCGGCATCGTATGCGGTGCCGTTTTTAATAATGGTGAATTCGTTTCCGCTTCCATTTTAATTTTATGCATCACTTCCACAAAATGATCGAGCGTTTGTTTGCTTTCGGTTTCGGTGGGTTCAATTAATAAACATTCTGGCACTAATAAAGGAAAATAAACGGTGGGTGCATGAATGCCGTAATCAAGTAAGCGTTTAACAAAATCGGTTGCAGTCACGCCGGTTTTTTTTGTTAGTTCTTTTAATGTAATAATAAATTCATGTGAGGCACGGCGTTTAGGAAAGGCTAATTCAAAACCGACAGCGCTTAATTTTTTTGCTAAATAATTTGCGTTTAATGCGGCAAATTCTGCAATTCTTGGCATGCCATTTTTTCCGACGATGCGCATATAAATATAGGCGCGCAATAAAACGCCGTAATTGCCGTAAAATGCAGACAACCGCCCGATGGATTGCGGGCAATGGGATTTATCAGCAAAACTATATTGATTATTTTCTTTAATTACATAAGGCACAGGTAAAAAAGGTTTTAAGCGTTCGGAAACTGCAACCGGGCCGGCGCCTGGGCCACCGCCGCCGTGTGGCGTGGAAAATGTTTTATGTAAATTTAAATGCACGACATCAAAACCCATTTTGCCTGGTGTCGTTTTGCCGACGATGGCATTTAAATTGGCGCCGTCGTAATACAATAAGCCGCCGGCTTGATGCACGAGTTTTGCGATCTCAGTGATTTTTTGTTCAAACACACCGAGTGTTGATGGATTGGTCAGCATAATGCCTGCAGTGCGTTCGCTTAATGCGGCTTTTAAACTTTCTAAATCGACATTGCCATCGCTGTCGGTTTTGATTTCTTTGACTTTATAACCGCACATACGCGCTGAAGCGGGGTTCGTACCGTGTGCTGCATCTGGCACAATCATTTCATCGCGTGCAAAATCATTGCGTGCTGCATGATAAGCGCGAATCATCATGACACCGGCTAATTCCCCTTGTGCACCTGCCATTGGTGTTAATGAAACGCCAGGCATACCGGTAACTACTTTAATTATTTCTTGTACACTATAAATAGTCGCTAAAATTCCTTGGCTAAAATTGACTGGCGTTAAGGGATGTTGCTCAACGAATCCTGGCAAAAACGCAAAACGATGCGCGCGCGGATTGTATTTCATCGTACAAGAGCCAAGCGGATAAAAGTTTTTATCGATGGCAAAATTTTTGGTGGATAAATTGGTGTAATGACGCACGCAATCGAGTTCGGAAACTTCAGGTAAATTCGGCAAATTTTCGCGCAGAAATTTTTTTGGAATGTTGCATTCTTTATTTTCATCAGTGATTTGCGGTGCTTGCGCAGTTGCAAACCTGCCGGCTACGGATAAATCAAAAATTAACATATATGCCTCTGGTCGTTTATTAGACTTCATGCATAACCGGCGTCTTTTGCCGACTGGCGGCGTTGTGTTGCTTGCTCGGTGCTCATTTACGAAGAGTAAACTCCGCTCCTCCCTTCACAACACGCCTTGCCAGCCAGCAAAATACTTGGTTATGCAAGAAGTCTATTCTGTTAAAAATGCATTAATTTGTTGGAAAGTATTTGCGATCACCCCTCATCCGCCCTGTCGGGCACCTTCTCCCGCAAGGGGAGAAGGACAACTTTCGATAACATCTGCAATAAAATAAACCTCAGTGCAATGAAAAATGCTCGTTCATAAAAAGCTATTGAGCCTTGAAGAGTTCCTTTTCCCTTTTTCGGAACATCTGCTAATAAAATAAAGCTTAATGCCATGAGATATGCCGATGCATAAGAAGCTAGTGAAACCTGATGAGAGCCTTCTCCCCTTGCGGGAGAAGGTGCCCCAACGGGGCGGATGAGGGGTGATCTAAGATGCCCACTCTTCTCAACGGTGTTCTAATTTCTGCTCAATTCCACCTCTTTATGTAAATTCCCCACAATCGTTTTTAACGATTGTGCATATTTTTCTAAATCTTCCGCATTTTTTGTTTCCGTCACACAAACTAAAATCGCTTCACCTAATTCTGGATAATATTTTTTCAAAGCTAGTCCGCCGGATATGCCATTCTGCGCTAATTTTTCTAAAATTAATTCAGCTGGCTTTTTGCTGCGAAAAACAAATTCATGAAAGTTGGCGTTATTGAAAAGAATTTCAACGCCATCAATTTTGCTTAATTTATTTTTTAATGCTTCTGCATTGCGATGTGATTGCAAAGCGACGCGATGCAAACCTTCTTTACCTAGCATCGCCATATAAATCGTCGATGCGGTTACCATCAAACCTTGGTTAGTGCAAATATTTGAAGTCGCTTTTGCGCGGCGGATATGTTGTTCGCGTGCTTGTAATGTCAGTACAAAACCGGTTTTACCATCGCTATCAACGGTTTTGCCCACAATTCTTCCGGGCATTTGTCTGACCATTTCTTTGCGGCAAGTTAAAAAACCATAATAAGGGCCACCAAAACTTAAAGGCACACCAAGCGCCTGGCCTTCGCCGCAGGCAATATCAAAACCGCATTCGCCAGGCGATTTAATCAAAGCCATTGCGGTTGGATTACCAACCGCAATTGAAATTACTTGTTGAGATTTAGCCCAATTCGCGATTTCGGTTAAATCTTCGATACCGCCGAAAAAATTGGGTTGGCTGATGACGATGGCAGCTATTTCTTCTGCGTTAATATTTTTTAGCGCATTTAAATTATTTAAGCTCGTTGCTTGATCAAACTCCAAGTCAATAAAAGTAAAATTTTGTGAGCCAACAATACTTTTTACCGTTTCACGGTAAAAAGGATGCAAATTTTTTGCAATGATAATTTTATTTTTTTGTTCTTTTTGCAAACGTAACGCCATTAAAATCGCTTCGGCTAAAGCCGATGCACCATCGTATAAAGAAGCATTGGAAACTTCCAAACCTGTCAAACGTGCCATCATCGTTTGATATTCATAAATTACTTGCAGGCTGCCTTGGCTCGCTTCAGGTTGATAAGGTGTGTACGCTGTTAAAAATTCACCACGCGAAATTAAATCGAGGATAGCTTGCGGAATATGATGTTCATAGGCGCCGGCGCCAATGAAATTATTGAGCCTGGGTTGTGTCGCAAGCAATTGCTCTAAATCGCGTTTTAA
This sequence comes from uncultured Gammaproteobacteria bacterium, assembly GCA_964441315.1. GTDB lineage: Bacteria > Pseudomonadota > Gammaproteobacteria > CAYTUN01 > CAYTUN01 > CAYTUN01. The sequence goes on from CAYTUN010000053.1 coordinate 7,867, forward strand.
TTCGCATTCATTTAACGCTTCAGGCAAATGGGTTAAATCAATTTGTTTTAATTCAGCGGGAATTTCATCAAACACTTGATTAATTTTTTCGATGCCAATCGTTTTTAGCATCGCTTGAATATCAGCATCAGTATGCGGAATATAAGACATGATTAATGACCTTCGCTTGCGGTTAATTGCTCGTATTGCTTGCTATCTAATAATTTCTCCGTATTTGCAGCGGAAACCTGCATTTTAAAAATCCAGCCTTCGCCATAGGGATCACGATTAATTAAATCTGGCGTGTCGGAAAGTTTTTCATTGACCTGAATAATTTTTCCGGAAACTGGCGCATAAATATCCGATGCCGCTTTAACCGATTCGACAACGCAGCAATCCTGGCCTGCATTAAATTCGCCGTCGACAGAAGGTAAATCAATAAATACTACATCGCCTAATAAACTTTGCGCATGCGCAGTAATGCCGACAGTCACAGTTTGTTCGTTATCAAACGAGATCCATTCATGTGTGCTAGTGTATTTTAAATTTTCTGGAATTTGACTCATGAATTAACTCCTGATTTAAGTTGATAAACAATTTTGCCACGGCGGACAAAAGGTAATTTGATAATCGAAACTGGCAGTAATTTCCCGCGTACATCGACTTGTGCTTCGTCGATTTCGCCAGATTTAATTCTGGCAAATGCAATCGCTTTGCCAATCATCGAAGAAAAACTGCTGCTGGTAATTTCGCCGATGATGGTATTTTCGTGAAAAACTTTTTGGCCATGACGCAACATGCCGCGTTCATTTAAAATTAAACCGACTAGTTGTGCATGTGGTTTTGTTTGTAAATCGATTAAAGCGGATTTGCCGATAAATTCACGGTTTTTATCGCTCCAATCGAGTGTCCAGGCAATATTGGCTGCAAATGGCGAAATTGTTTCATCCATGTCTTGGCCATATAAATTTAATCCGGCTTCCACACGCAAGCTATCGCGAGCTGCCAAACCACAAGGTTTGACGCCATTTTCTAATAAACGCAGCCATAATTTTTCAGCAAATTCAGCCGCAATCACAATTTCAAAACCATCTTCGCCGGTATAACCCGTGCGAGCCAGCATTCCATGCGCAAATGCGCATCCATGAAAGGATTTCATTTCGGGAATTGTAAAATTAAATAACTGCTCGAACGTAATTTTAGTGATGGCGATTGCCTGTGGCCCTTGGATTGCAATAATGGCAAATTCTTTTTGCGGTTTTACATCAACCTGAAAATTTTTCGCAATTTTTTCAATCCAGGCTAAATCTTTATCATTGCATGCTGCATTAATAATCAAGCGATAGAAATTTTCTTCAATGTGATAAGCAATTAAGTCATCAATAATGCCGCCGGTTTCATTTAGCATAACGCTATAAAGCGCTTGATAGGGTGCGCTTAATTTTGCAACATCATTAGCTAATAAATGTCTTAAAAAGTTCCGCGCCTCTTGGCCACTGATATCCACAATGCCCATATGCGACACATCAAACATACCCGCGTGCTCGCGCACTGCTTTATGCTCCTCTAATTGCGAGCCATAATTCAAAGGCATCTGCCAGCCAGCAAAATCGACCAGCATCGCTTTTTGTTCTTGATGAGCTTTCAATAATGGCGTGGTCTTTAGCATGGTTTTCTAGCGGATTGGAAAAGGCGCTATTTAAGCAGAAAGAGCGGGTTAATTCAATTTTGTTATTTCAGCGTTTACCGCTGAAATCAAAGGCGGAATTTTTGTTAGTCGAGACAAATTCTCGCTATGTTCGTAAAGAACAAAGCAATTGAATGCTAGAAATATTAGAGTATTATCGGTGTTTCTAAATCTTATTGTTCAGCTTGCTGAACACACTTGTCAGTCTTAGGCTTTTCCTGTAACATCCCCGACCTTCTTTGATTCGGAGTTGTGCCAATGGCAACTTATCAAGCGCGAAATGAAACTGTACAGCACGGCTGGTATCTGGTGGATGCGGCTAACCAGACTTTGGGCCGTTTAGCGAGCCAAATTGCGATGCGTCTGCGTGGCAAGCATAAGCCAATTTATACGCCGCATGTCGATACCGGCGATTTTATCGTAGTGATTAATATCGACAAGATTCATACCACCGGCAATAAGATGGAAGATAAGCTTTATTATCGCCATAGTAATCGTCCTGGTAGCTTAAAGATTGAAGCTTTAAAAGATAAATTAGCTAGAAAGCCGGAAGAAGTATTGGAATTGGCTGTGAAAGGCATGTTACCTAAAGGCCCACTGGGCAGACAAATGTTTAAAAAGCTGAAAGTTTATGCCGGTGAAAAGCACCCGCATGCAGCGCAAAATCCCCAACCATTAGTATTGAATGAGGCACAAGATGGCAGCCACTAAGAAAATTGCACAAAACATTGCAACCGGTCGTCGTAAAACTGCTGCGGCTCGGGTATTTCTACGCCCGAAAGGTAAAGGCAATATTGTCGTTAATGGCAAACCTTTGGATGATTATTTTGGTCGAGAAACTGCGCGCATGATTGTGCGCCAGCCATTGGTTGTGCTTGGCATTGAAGGTAATTTTGATATTTATGCAACTGTCGATGGTGGTGGTATTTCAGGCCAGGCTGGCGCCTTACGTCTGGGCATAGCGCGTGCCTTGGTTGAGTTCAATGAAGCTGCTAATAGCAGCAGCGATGAAGGTGATGAAGGTGGCAGTAGCTGGCGCAAACAATTGCGTGCAGAAGGATTATTAACGCGTGACTCGCGAATTGTTGAACGTAAAAAAGTTGGATTGCGTAAAGCACGTAAAGCGCCGCAATACTCCAAGCGTTAATTTCCTGGTAAAAATTACTAGGGGCTTTTTACAATTGCTGTTTCGTGACGAAAAAAGCAATTGTAAACAGCCCCTACATAATTTAAATAAAATGAAGTGTTGTAATTTTTTTTTATGCTTGCGACTTATTTCTTTTTAATTTAAGCGCAAATTTGTGGCTTTCTTCATGATTCCACGATTACTAACCACAGCTGTTTATCTTTTTTAATTATCTTTTCATGAGCTTTTACTTAAAAGCTTTTTTAAAGGTTAATTGACAATTTTCTGCGGTTTGCCGCAGGCAAATTTTTATCAAGGCAGCAATCATTAATTATTATTATTTTATTTTAAGAACAATTTAAAAAGCTGATATAATTACGCAACTGCTGCTGATGAGGAACAGGTATGACAACATTAAGAAGATCGGTTATGACGATCTATTCGGGCAAAGATGATTTACATAGCCATCGTATTCGAATTGTATTAGCAGAAAAAGCAGTATCGGTTGATATCAGATATGTTAATCCTGATTCTCCTCCTGAAGATTTGTTACAGTTAAATCCTTATACTACTTTACCTACTTTAATTGACCGTGATTTGGTTTTGTATCAGCCGAATATTATTATGGAATATCTGGATGAGCGTTTTCCGCATCCGCCTTTAATGCCAGTATATCCCGTATCCCGCGCAAAATTACGCATGATGATTTATCGAATTGAGCAGGATTGGTATCCATTAGCAGATCAAATTATTTATGGTAATCCTAAAGAGAAAGAAGCAGCGAAAAAAGAATTAGTTGATACTCTGACTTCATTAATACCACTTTTTAAAGATACACCTTATTTTTTAAATGAAGAATTTAGCTTGGTGGATTGCTCGATTGCGCCGATTTTATGGCGTTTTCAACAATTAGGCATTCATTTACCTGCCGCTGCCAAGTTGATTAATCAATATGCAGAACGTGTTTTTGCACGCCCAGGATTTATAAAAAGTATTAGCCAAAACCAAAGACAGCGTGAGGCGACAGAAGCATGACCTCTCTAAGGCCATATCTGATTAGCGCAGTTTATGAATGGATTTTAGATAATCAATTTACGCCTTATATTTTAGTTGATGCTAGTAAAAACAATGTGCAAGTTCCTCTGGAATATGTTCAGGATGGCCGCATTGTTTTAAATATTACGCCACAGGTTATTAATAAATTTGAATTAGGTAAAGAAGCAATTTCTTTTCAAGCGCGTTTTCAAGGCGCAATCAAAAACATTTATACACCCATTTCCGCAGTATTGGCAATTTATGCTAAAGAAAACGGACAAGGTATGTTTTTTGATGAAAATGAAGAGGGCGAAGAAGCGGAATCTGATGGGGGAAATCAAACGATTGCACCCGAGCCTAAATCAACTTCGCGTCCCGCGCTACGTGTTATCCGTCCTGAGAAAAAAGATTCTAAATAAGTTTCCTCCTGAGAGAAATGAACCCACCCAACATTCAGTTGCAGAACATTACTTTTTATTGGCGAAGCCAGTGCTTGTTTCATCAATTAAATTTCGAATTATTACCAAACCAGTGCAGCGTTATTTTAGGCAAAAGCGGCAGTGGCAAAACCACATTTTTAAAAATCATTGCCGGTTTAATACAGCCATCAGCTGGCGCAATTTATACTTCCGATAATCTGCCGTTAAAAGGCAGAATTGCTTATATGTCACAACAAGATGGTTTGCTGCCTTGGTTAAATGTTTTGGATAACTGTTTAATTGGAGCAAAACTTAGAGCTGATTTGCAGCCGCAGCAAAAAGAACAAGCAAAACATTTATTAAATCGGGTAGGTTTAGCTAATGCATGGCATAAAAAGCCAGCTGAACTTTCCGGTGGTATGCGTCAACGTGTGGCTTTAGTGCGTATTTTGTTAGAAGATGCTACTGTCGTTTTATTAGATGAGCCGTTTTCCGCAACGGATGCGATAACAAGAATGGAATTGCAAAATTTAGTAGCTGAATTATTGCATGATAAAACGATTTTACTGATCACACATGATCCTTTAGAGGCGGCCCGCCTAGGGCATTCCATTTATTTAATGAAAGACTCACCTGTAAAAATCCAATTAATTTTTAAACTCTCTGAAAGAATTCCTCGTCCTTATGCTGGCGAGCAAGTTTTATATTGGCAAAAAGAAATATGGAAAAAACTCGCAGAAACATCGGCCAATTAATCACGCGTTTCATAGGATTAAGTGTTTTTATACTGATCTTGTGGGAAACGATTGTTTGGTTTTTTGCGCTGCCAAATTATATTTTGCCAAATCCTCAACTGGTCTGGTCAACCATCACGCAAAATTTTTTTTTAATTAGCCAACACTTTATTCCAACTTTAATTGAAACGGTTTTTGGCTTATTGCTTGGTATTATTTTTGGCATTATCGCGGCACTTATCATTGCATATAATAAAATATTACGTTATTGGTTTTTACCGCTGTTATTAATTAGCCAGGCCATTCCCGCATTCGCGATTGCGCCACTATTGGTTATCTGGTTGGGCTATGGGATGACGGCGAAAATTATTACAACCAGCATTATGGTGTTTTTTCCCGTGACGAGTAATTTTTATGATGGCCTAATCAGGACACCTCAGATTTTTTTAGATCAGGCAAAATTAATGACGGCAAGCTCAAAGCAAATTTTATGGAAAATTCGCGTGCCTGCAGCACTACCGCAATTAGCTTCCGGCATTCGTTTGGCAGCCGTCTATGCCCCCATGGGCGCCATCGTCGCTGAATGGGTGGGCTCGTCTCATGGATTGGGATTTTTAATGCTAAACGCTAATGCCAGAATGCAAATTGCGCTGGTTTTTTCCTGTTTAATTTTTATTGTAATATTGGCGCTGGGTTTATATGCGCTGGTGGATTTTTTATTGAAAAAATGGATTACTTGGGAGTAGGGCTTATTTACCAATGTTTTTTTGTAGTAGAAAAAGCAATGGTAAACAGGCCAGATTTTTTAGCTGCTGTGTAAAATTGATTTTAAAACGCTACATGGGATTTTTGAAAATGGATATTAGATCACCCCTCATCCGCCCTATCGGGCACCTTCTCCCGCAAGGGGAGAAGGACAACGTCGGTGACATCTGCCAACAAAATAAACTTCAGTACGGTGAAATAAACCTTGTTTTGGAGAGCTGTTGAGTTTTGGTGAGAGCCTTCTCCCCTTGCGGGAGAAGGTGCCCGTAAGGGCGGATGAGGGGTGATCTAAAATGCTATTGATTAGCAACAAAAACTTATAATAAATATTAGGGCCTGTTTACACTTGCTCTTTCTACTGCAAAAAGCAAGGTTTGGCCAAAATCGTATCAAATTTTCGTTACATAGAATGACTATGCCGCCTCAAATTTGATACGATTTTGACTCAACCCTTGCTTTTTTCGTCACGAAACAGCAAGTGTAAACAGGCCCTGATATATACTTATAATTTAATTTTCTAAAACATAAGAACATTTTTATGAAAAATACCTTCCGTGCTTTAATTTTTTTCTTTGTTTCCATTTCTATTTTTGCAGAAGAGCAAAAACTCACGGTGATGTTGGATTGGTTTGTTAATCCTAATCATGCGCCATTGTTTGTTGCACAACAGCAGGGTTTTTATGAGAAACATGGCATAAAAGTCACTTTCATTACACCGGCGGATCCTTCGGATCCACCCAAATTAGTAGCGGCTGGGAAAGTGGATGTTGCTATTGATTATCAGCCGGCGCTTTTGCTGCAACAGGCGAATAATTTGCCACTGGTTCAAATTGGTACGTTAATTGCACAGCCATTAAGTTGCTTGGGAATTTTGGGAGATGGAAAAATTAAATCACTGGCGGATTTAAGAGGGAAAAAAATTGGCTATGCAGTTGGTGCGGTAGATGATGCGGTTTTAAATAAAATGCTGCAAGCAGCCAATTTAACGACGAATGATGTTGAATTAATTAATGTAAACTATGCATTGCTTCAAGCTTTGCTAAGTAAAAAAATTGATGCAGTGGTGGGGTTGATGCGCAATTTTGAAACGATTGAAGCAGAACTGGCTGGGGCAAATCTGCATTGCTTCTACCCTGAAGCTTATGGGTTTCCTAAATATAATGAATTGATATTAATTGCCAACACAAATTACTCGAATAAAGCACTATTGCAAAATTTTTTGGCAGCAGTGCAAGAGGGTGCTGATTATTTAAATCAATACCCGGAAAAAAGTTGGGAGCAATTTGCAAATAATCATCTGGAATTAAATAATGAATTGAATCGGCGTGCCTGGTTTCAAACGCTGCCTTATTTTTCCAGAAACATTGCCGGGTTTGATAAAAGTAATTGCTTGAAATTAAGCGCCTTTTTAAATCAGCAAATGAAATTAGTCAGCTCAAGTTTAACTTGTCAAAGTTTAGATTAAAATTTCAGCGGAAACCGCTGAAAAACGCTCGGCTTATGTCGGATTTGCTAAAAACTTACATTATTGATATTAAAAATCCCTGTAATAAATGAATAGATGGCTGTGACTGGAAAAGATAAAACAATTTGTAAAATACCCAGCACCAATAAGCCTAATAAAATAAATATACCAAACGGCTCAATTCGATTGTAAGCATAGGCTGCTTTTGCTGGAATGACACTCGAAAGAACGCGGCTGCCGTCTAGCGGCGGTATCGGAATTAAATTTAAAACCATCAAAACTACATTAATCATAACCCCAGCCTTCCCCATTAATAAAACCGCCGTGGCACCCGGGATTTGCTGTATTATCATGAATTGGCCGGTTTTGGCGATAAGCGCCCATAAAATCGCCATCAATAAGTTAGCGACTGGCCCAGCAAAAGCGACTAGCGCCATGTCACGCCTTGGGTTGCGCAAATTGGCATAATTGACTGGCACAGGTTTTGCCCAGCCAAAAATAAAATTGCTGAACATCAACATTAAAGCTGGCAAAATGATAGTGCCGATTAAATCAATATGTTTTACCGGATTTAAAGTAACACGGCCTAGCATCAGGGCAGTTTTATCGCCGAATTTATTTGCCAGCCAGCCATGCGCCACTTCATGCACAGTAATAGCAAAAATCAGCGGCAGCGCCCAAATAGAAATTTTTTGTATCCAGTTTAATTCCAATTTATTTGCTCATTAATGGTTAATCAAGAAAGCATTATGACAGAACATCCCATTCTTTTAAATCCGATAGCAGTTGAAATCACTCATCAAATTTATCCTCCCGCATTGCAGCAAAATGCAGCGCAGGTATGGCTGTTTTCTTTTGAGGATTTATTTTCAAGTTTAGAAAAATTAAAAAATTTTCTGACAACAGATGAAATCATGCGTGCTTATCAATTTAAATTTGAACGTGATCAAGAACGATTTATTATGGCGCGAGGAATACTACGCAAATTATTGGCAACTTATCTAAATCAGCCAGCAGAAAAAATCGAATTAATTTACGAGAAGCATGGCAAACCCTTGCTGGCTGACGCCAGCTTGGAATTTAATCTGTCGCATACTCAACACTTCGTGTTGATCGGGGTTTCTCATGGTTGCTCAATTGGGGTGGATATCGAGTTTTCGGGGCGGCGATTAGATTGCTTAGCGATTGCAGATAGATATTTTAGTCAAAAGGAATATCAGGATTTATTGTCTACTACGGCAGAAAATCGTGCCAACTTATTTTTTTATTATTGGGTTTTACGTGAAGCGCTATTAAAAATGAGTGGTGAGGGTATTGCCGGTAATTTCGATAAAATCGCTATTGATCGTGCAAAGGCGATTATGACATTGAATTTTCCTCTTCCCTACCCTAATCAAAACATTGTTTTGATTTATAGTAATCAAGTTGCCAACTATCCGCTTGCTATTGCATTAACCGAGCCTTGCGATCAATTAAAATTTTTTTCTGTTAGGCGATTAATGCTCTAAGATTTATTTATCATATTATTTGCAAATCAATTACGTTTACGTTTTTTGAAAAAAAATTTGTAAGACATATTTTAAATTAATTATTTCTATTCAAGTTATGCAAATACTTTATCAGCGGAAACCGCTGATCTGGTTGACATTTCCAGGGTGCTCTATAAGAATAGCGGGTTCTCTTGGAGGGGTTCCCGAGCGGCCAAAGGGAGCAGACTGTAAATCTGCCGGCTCTGCCTTCGTAGGTTCGAATCCTACCCCCTCCAGTCTAGAAACTAGAAATTAGAGACTAGAAACTAGAAAAAGTTCAAACGTTGTTGAGTCGTGCTGAAACGAAAAAATCCGCGTTAAGTTTTTTCTGGCCTTTAGTCTCTAGTTTTTAGTCTCTGGTCCTGCGGGTGTAGTTCAATGGTAGAACCTCAGCCTTCCAAGCTGATGGTGTGGGTTCGATTCCCATCACCCGCT
>CAYTUN010000054.1:0-16396 GCA_964441315.1 uncultured Gammaproteobacteria bacterium
AGGAGCGGAGTTTACTACTTGTAAATGAGTACCGAGCAAGCAACACAACGCCGCCAGCCAGCAAAAGACGCCGATTATGCAAGAAGTCTAATAAAAAACCTCATATCTCAAACCAGCTTAGCATTTGCTTCTTTCCCACTTCAGTAATCGTTTAAACTCATTAAATATTTTTTTGCCAAGTAGAGAGCCCAAAATGCCAGCCTACCAATATCAAGCCTATGACAATAAAGGCCGCTTAAACAAAGGCGTGCTCGAAGCCGATAGCCAACGTCAGGCGCGATTGCAACTGCGTGAACAGAATTTGACGCCGGTTTCAGTCGCCATCGTCAGAGACAACGCCATTCGCAAACGGCGCGGCGGCAAAAGTATCAAAATCAGCGAATTATCTTTAGTCACACGGCAATTGGCGGTGATGTTACAAGCGGGCCTGCCGCTGGAAGAAGCGTTGACTTCAGTGGCGGAACAAAGCGAAAAAAACACGGTAAAAAGCATTGTTTTAAGTGTGCGCGCAAAAGTGACGGAAGGTTATAGTTTGGCGCAAGGATTCGAAGAATTTCCGCGGGCTTTCCCGAAACTTTATCGCGCAACGATTGCGGCGGGCGAGCAATCCGGTCATCTCGATCAGGTATTGACGCAATTGGCCGATTATTTAGAAAAACAGCAAGCGATGAAACAAAAAATTCAACAGGCGTTGATTTATCCGAGTTTGATGACTTTGGTTTCGATTAGTGTGGTCGTGTTTTTATTAATTTATGTGGTGCCGAAAATTGTCGATGTTTTTACGCAGAGTGATGCGGCATTACCATTGATTACGCAAGTATTATTAGGTATTAGTCATGGCGTGCAGCAATATGGTTTATATGCATTAATTGGATTGATTATTTTTGGCGTTTTATTTAAACGGCAAATGAAATATGAGAAATTTCGTTTTCGTGTACAACAATGGATTTTACGTTTGCCATTAATCGGCAAAACTCGCGCTGTGATTAATCAAGCCCGATTTTCCAGCACTTTTGGCATTTTATTTGCCGCGAGTGTTCCGGTATTAGACGCGATGCGCGTGGCCGCTGATTTAATTACTTTGCTGCCGATGCAACAAGCTGTCAATCAAGCTATCGCGCGTGTTCGCGAAGGTAGCTCGATTCATCAAGCGTTAAAACAAACGGGTTTTTTCGCGCCGATGACTATTCATTTAATTGCCAATGGCGAAAAAAGCGGTCAACTCGAACAAATGCTAAAAAAATCTGCGGATAATCAGGAAAATGCCGTCAGTAATTTAATTACTAATTTACTGACGTTATTCGAACCGTTATTAATTATTTTTATGGGGGGGATTGTTTTGTTTATTGTGTTGGCTGTGTTATTGCCGATTTTTCAGTTGGATGTGATTGCGGGGCAGTAACACTTATTCGAAAATTTATATTTACTTAAAGTCCTTGCTTTATCTTCAAAATTGTTTTTAAACCTAGCATGGTCAACTTGCAAAAATACGTCATTGACGTAGAATAACTATTATGAAGCACTATGAATGGGATGAAAACAAAAGACAAGTTAACTTGCAAAAGCATGAAATTGATTTCATCGATGCTATTAAAATTTTTGAGGACCCTTCACGTATCTAAGCTGAAACTATTAGAAATGGAGAAAAGCGCTACCAAACCATAGGTATATACCTTTTACACTTGAGAATGGGATTTTTCAGGCGCATTTTGCGGCGGATTTGAAACGTTCTTCAATCGCAAAAGCTCGAAATAGAATAACTATTCCTGCACTTTTGCTCAATCAGAACGTTTCAACTCCTTGCAATCTGCACCTGAAAATTTCCCATTCTCAAGTGCAAAAGGTATAGTCCATGAGATTGTTTTACTAGTGGTTTATAGCATACGAAATGAGAAAAAACGTATCATTTCAGCGCGCGTTGCCAGTAAAAAAGAACGCGAAAAATATTATCAATTGAGGTCATTATGAGAAGTAAAACTAACTGGCCAAAATTAAAATCCCTTAGTGAAAAAGAGATTTTAAAAGCTGCAAAAACAGATATAGATGCCAAACCATTAACAAGCAGGCAATTAAAAAAATTTAAACGTGTTCATACTCCTAAAATAGTTGATGTAAAAAGTATTCGTACCGGCCTGCAACTTTCTCAAGAAGAATTTGCTAAATACTTTGGGGTAAGCATCCGCACTATCCAAGAATGGGAACAACATCGGCGTAACCCTACTGCTACTGCGCGGAACTTTCTTTTAGTAATTGCTCAAAATCCTAAAGCTGTGCAAAAAGCTTTATTTCACAATTGAACAAGCAAACTAATGCAACTTCAACCGTGGCTTTACCCGCCGCGTTAGCCAATTAGAAACTGTCAACAAACTCACCCGCCACCAGCCCAACAAAATCAGTTGATGCTTCTTATACAAACTCCAATAAAAAAACCGCGCCATTAAACCTTCAAAAAAGAAATTTTTTGCTTTGCCCATTAAATAACCGACCGTTTGACGCCGGCTTAAGGAAATCAGCGAGCCATAATCGTGATAATGAAATACCGGTAATTTTTTTCCTGCCTGAAAATTTTTAATCGATTTTGCTAAAAAATCCGCTTGCTGATGAGCGGCCTGTGCGCGGGCTGGCACAGTATGATGATGCGCGTCTCTGAGGCAATAAGCGCAATCACCGAATGCAAAAATTTTATCATCAACCGTCGTTTGCAAAGTCGGCCTAACGATAATTTGATTATTACGCTGATTTTCCAAACCCAGATTTTTTAAAAATTCCGGCGCTTTAATGCCCGCGGCCCAAATTTTTATACTGGCTGGAATAAATAAATTCGATTGGGTTTTAATGCCATCAGCATTAATTTCTGCCACTTTTTGATCAATGAAAATTTTAACTCCTTGTTTAAGCAGATTTTCCGTGATTTTTTTTGATACCTTCTCTGGCAAAGCTGGCAAAATGCGTTCTGCGGCTTCGATAATGCTAATTTGAATATTATCGGCAACAATATTCTGCCATCCTAATTGTGCGGTTTGCATTAATGCATCTTTTAATTCTGCTGCTAATTCGACGCCGGTAGCGCCAGCGCCGATAATCGCAATATCCAATTTTTTATTTTCTTGATACTGTAATTCCATTTCAGCTTTTAAAAATTGCTGTTGAAATTGTTTCGCCTGCATCTGCGAATCTAAAGTAAAGCAAAATTCTTTCGCGCCTGGAATGCCAAAATCATTGCTTTCACTGCCTAAAGCTAATACCAAAATGTCGTAATAAATTTCACGCGCCGGAATAATAATTTCCTGATTATCTTCAACGGCGGCTAATTGGATGGTTTGCTGATGACGATTAATGCCAATTAATCGGCCATATTCAAAACGATAATGATTGCGACTGGCATGTGATAAATAACTGATTTCATTTTCTTCGTAATACAGCGTGCCTGCCGCCACTTCATGCCAAAGCGGTTTCCAGATATGCGTTAATTTTTGATCGACTAAAATGATTTGCGCCTGGCGTTTTTTGCCTAATTGCCGGCCTAAATGCGTAGTGAGTTCCAAACCGCCAGCGCCGCCGCCCACGATGACAATTCGCGGTAGCGAATTATGGAACTTGTCAGCATTTTTAGTTGTCACTGTTATAGCCTAATAGTGATAAACCTTCCTGCAAGTAATCTGAAACTAAAGGAGTGGAAAGCAGGTATTCTGCCGTATGATCCGTATGCCGCTCACGTGCTTCACTTAAACAAACCTGCCACTCGTCAGCGTTATAATCCCCACGCCCTAACCACATCAGTGCCACCAGTGTGATTTGCTGTCCTACCTCGAGGTTATCGATCGCCGCTTTGGCTTCCTCATAGGTTAAATCGCCCTGATAATCGGCCAGAATCTGCAACGGATCATCGCTAAAAGAACTACCCTCATCTTCACTAACCCCTTCTTGCGCATGAAATTCGCGGGCTTTTTGGATGACGGCGTAAACGATGTCAGGGTTGAGGTCTAGCTCAATTTTGGCAGCCGCTTCCTTCGGCCGGCTATTTTCCTGTCCTGCCACCCAAGCCGGCGGATCGCTGGCGGGGAAGGACTCCATCGAGGCCTCATCAACCTCATTGACACGTGTTTTATCAGATTTGCTCATGTGACTCTTACTCCTCAGCAATTTTCACTCACCCTATGCTAGCTAACGAGAAATGCATCTTCATTGATATAAATATAGTCATTTTTAGCGATTCCCGCCTCGTTGCTGAATAAATTGGTTTTTGTAGGGGGGGATTAGCGAAGCGTAATCCACCAGTTTTACTGACCTCGACTTCGCAAAAACGGTGGATTACGCTTCGCTAATCCCCCCTACGTTTTAATACGCTGTAAAAAATGAACTTCTGCCAATGGCAGCCATGTAAGCCACCCTAAATCAGAACCATTAAAACTTTTTTCAGCGGGAACCGCTGAAACACTTAAGTTCTGCTGGCTATTTCCCGAAAAATTGATAAAAATTAGTTGCTTTTTGGTTTTAATGAATTAACATAAGCGCCGGTTATATGAAGTAAGGCGCATGTTTTTTGTAAATGTTTAGAAAAAAAATATTCGATAGGAGAAATTTCATGAAATTACAATCTTTAATTAAAGCTGCTGCTTTTGGTGTTGCTACGATTGCTGCATCAGCTGCATTGGCAAATGGCGGTGACTATAAAGTTGCTCCAGCTGCATCACAAGGTGCATACAATGGCGCAGGTTTTGTTTTGGGTGCGCAAGCGGGTTATGCCGATACGCATTGGAATAATCCCTACAATAGCTCAGACGTAGCTGCGATTAATCGTGCTATTAATTCACTAGGCATCAGAGGCAGCCTGGATACTACTGACACCGGTTTTGCTGGACGTCTTTATGTTGGCTATGACTTCAACAACTACTTTGGCACAGAATTAGGCTATATTTATTTGCCAAAAGCTAAAGTTAAATTTGGCGGCACAGAACTCTATAGCATTAAAAACTATGCTGTTGATCTGTTTGGCAAATTAAGCATGCCAATTGCTAATGGTTTTGGTGTTTATGCTAAAGCGGGTGCTGCTTACTTTAAATCTACAGCTGGTGATGACGATGATAGCTTGAACTTATTAACTGGTTCAGCTAGCCATGTCGGTCCTGCTTATGGTGTTGGTTTGTTTTATCAAATCACTCCGCAATTCGCAGCAGACCTGTCCTGGACACGTTATAGCGGTGAAGGTAAATGGGACAATGATTACCAACCCAACCCAGACGTATTCATGTTTGGCTTGTCCTATAAATTCCCAGTTAATTTTTCATAAGCTAACTGGAATTACCAAGAAAAAAGGCGGGTTTTCCCGCCTTTTTCTTTAGTGCAATAGCGGTTCCCGCTATAAATTTAATTATTTACAAAATGATAGAAGGCATGGGTCTTGGTGTTCGTTAAAACATTGAATGAAGGCCCTGATTTAAATGACGCCTCAATTTTACTTTGAGCAATTTAATTTTGATTTGGTTCCTGAAGATTTGCGATCTCACGCAAAGCAACAATTACAATCCTACATTGAGTCCGCACTAACAAATGAATTTGAATTGATCACCGATCCCGCATTCATAAAAAACGCGCCACGCGTTTTTGCTATCAGCGACTTCATCGCTGATTCTGCCAAACGTTATCCAAACTTAATAAAAGAATTATTTGAAGAAAATTTAATTCAACGCACTTTAACCAAAAAAGATTATCAAGCTATTTTTCAACAGCAACTAAGCCACATCGAAAACATTGATGATCTCATGCGATGCTTGCGCCTATTAAGACGCAAACATTTAGTCAGAATAATCTGGCAAGATTTAATCGCAGAAAAAACCCCTTGGGAACTGATGCAAGATTGGTCGGACTTTGCCGATAGCTGTGTCGAATTTGGTTTAAGCTGGCTCAGTAAACAAGCAGAAAAAAAATACGGGCTACCGAAAAATAGCCGCGGTGAAACGCAGGAGCTTTGCGTTATTGCATTAGGCAAATTAGGCGGTCAGGAATTAAATTGGTCATCGGATATTGATTTGATATTTGCCTATGAAGAAGATGGCGAAACCGAAAATCAATTATCTTATGCACAATTTTTTTCACGTTTAGCCCAAGACCTGGTGAAATTATTAAATCAGGTGACGATGGAAGGCTTTGTTTTTCGCGTCGATTTACGCTTGCGCCCGCATGGCGCCAGCGGCGGACTGGTGATGCCGCTTAATGCCATGCAGAACTATTACGAAAATTCAGCACGCGAATGGGAACGTTACGCTCTAATTCGTGCACGAATTATTACCGGAAATTTATCGGCGGTAAATGCAATCAAAAAAATCATCACCGCATTCGTTTATAAAGCGGAACTCGATTACTCCACCTTAGAACCCTTGCGCGAATTACAAAAAAAAATCGATTTGGAAAATCGGATCAACGATACGGAGCAGGACATCAAACGCGGCGCCGGCGGCATCCGTCAAATCGAATTTATTTTGCAAACCCAGCAATTAATTTCCGGCGGTGAATACCGTTTATTGCGCAGCAATAGTATCAATCAAGTTTTTAATGCACTGCAAGATGAACAATTAATGGATTCACGCAAAATTAATGATTTAAAACAAGCGTATATTTTCTTGCGTCGCACTGAACACATTATTCAAGGTATTAACGATCGACAACTGCATGATTTGCCCGAAGACCCGCTTTATCAAAAAAAATTAAGTTATGCATTGAATTTTTCCAATTATTCAGCATTCATGAATTTTCTCGATACCCATCGTGAAATTGTTAAAAATTATTATCAGGATTTGCTAGCCAAACCTTCATTTGAAACGTTAAATACTATTTATTACCCTAAAAAAGATTTAACCGCATTCTGGACTGATCCTAAAACTATCCAGCCTGGATTTTCCGATGATTATGGATTTCAGGACAAAGCCGCTGTTCAAACCATGCTGCAAACATTACAGCAACAATTGAATTTAAATAATAAGCAGCGTGAACAAATCAACATTTTAATGCCGATATTATTAAATTCAATTGTCAATCAAACTGATAATCCCGATATAACCTTAGCGCGCATTATCGGCATCATCCAGTTAGTCGCAAAAAAAAATATTTTTCTCTCGCTCTTAATTGAAAACCCAAAAGCATTATCTCAATTAATCCGGCTCTGCTCGATGAGCCCCTGGATCAGTAATTTATTGCAGAATTACCCTCAATTATTAGGTCAGTTAATTGATAATAAGCGTTTATACGCGCCATTGGATTTACATACATTACAAAAAAATCTTTCACGCCTGATGAAAATTCATGCAGATGAATCATTAGAAAATAAAATTGAATTAGTCGCAAAATTTAAACTCGTCAATATCCTTCGCGTCGCCGCGATGGATATCAGCGGCATTTTACCGATGATGCGCGTTAGTGATCATTTGACGAACTTGGCAACCGTCATTCTCGATACTTTATGTGATCTGGCTATTCAAAAAACAAAAAATGAATTACAGATAAAAGCAGAATCTCATTTATTGAAAGCCGCTTTTATTGTATTAGCCTATGGAAAATTAGGCGGCATCGAACTAGGCTACAGCTCCGATCTCGATTTAATTTTTCTCTATGACACTGTACTGGCCGATGAAATCGGCCAGTTATTTTTCACCCAAGTCGCAAGACAAATTATGGTTTTTAATCAAACCCTCACCAAAAGCGGCAAACTTTATCCCTTGGATTTGCGCCTGCGTCCGCAAGGTGAATCCGGTTTATTAGTTAATTCCATGGATGCATTTGAACATTATCAAGAAAAAAGCGCCTGGATTTGGGAACACCAGGCATTAGTGCGCGCACGCGCACTGATTGCAAGCAAAGTAATGACTGAACGTTTTAATCAATTACGCCAAAAAATTATTTTTCGTGAACAGCAACCAGATATTTTAAAAAATGAAATTGTCGCGATGCGCGAAAAAATGCGCGCAAATAATCCAACCATTGCTGAAAATTTATTTGATATTAAATACGGCTTCGGCGGCATCGTCGATATCGAATTTTTCGTTCAATATATTGCGCTGGCTTACGCCAGAGCATATCCGCAATTGATCGAATTTACCGATAATATTCGTATTTTAGAACGCATGTTTTATTGTGAAATTTTAACGCCTGCTGAAGTGCATTTACTCAGTGATGCTTATCGCGCTTATCGTTCGACTGTGCACCGTTTGGATTTATTACATGAAAAAGCCATCGTTCCGCTGGGACAATTTTCTGATTATCGTAAAGGCGTAATTGAAATTTGGAATAAATATTTGTTGAGCAATGCTTAACTTGTGATAATGGAAAATACTATCGCAACTTCACCCCTCATCCGCCCTTACGGGCACCTTCTCCCGCAAGGGGAGAAGGACAACCGCAATGACATCTGCTAATTGAATAGGCATTTTTGCGATGAAACAAACCTTATTATAAAAAGCTAAATAAATAACCCCGCCGCAAGCAACGGGGTATTAATATGAAAACTTTCTCTAGCGCAGCAAACTGCGGGAAATTTACCCTAAGAGACTAAATCCTCAAGAAAGCCTCCTACCAATGCGAAAGAGGGTTTCTCATCAAGGTTCACTAGCTTTTCATAACAAAGCATATTTCATGAGCTTTTCATAACAAAGCATATTTCATGTCATTTAACTTTATTTATTTGGCAGATGTCACCGAAGTTGTCCTTCTCCCCTTGCGGGAGAAGGTGCCCGTAAGGGCGGATGAGGGGTGATCTAAAAAAGTAATGCACCATTTAAAATTTTTCAACCAAATTGCACTGAATTTTGCAGGCTATCAATTTCCCGCTATAATTCTCTCGCTTTTAATACGAGAAATCCGATGAAAAAACCCAGCCAAGAACGCGCCAGTACAGAACGTCATTACGTTATCACAGAAGCTGACTTGCCTTTATCTTGCCCACTGCCAAGCATGCGGCTTTGGGACGCGCATCCGCGGATTTATATTCCTTTGGAGAATGGCAAAGGCAGTTGCTACTACTGCGGTGCCAGTTTTGAACTGCAAGCAGAAACGCCAGAAGGACATCACATCAATGACTAAGCGGATTTTAGTCATCGGCCCGGCATGGATCGGCGACGCGGTAATGACACAAGTAACACTGAAAATTTTAAAAAATTTTCAGCCAGGTTGCTTGATTGATATTGCAGCACCGAGCTGGACACTGGCAGTATTTCAAGCCATGCCAGAAGTCAATGAAGTGATCGCCCTTCCTTTTAAACATGGCGAATTTGCTCTAAAAAAACGCTGGCAAATTGCGCGCGAATTAAATAAAAAAAAATATGATCAAGCAATTATTATTCCCAATTCTTTCAAATCTGCTTTAATTCCATTTTTTGCCGGTATTTCGAAGCGCAGCGGTTTTCATCGCGAAGGGCGTGGCATTTTATTAAATGATGCCAGAAAATTAAATAAAAAAACGATGCCGCTGATGATTGATCGCTTAGCGGAATTAGCTGTTGAAAAAAACCAACAGCGTTCATTTCCTTTACCCTGGCCTGAATTAAAAATAAATTTGCCATCACAACTAAACGCTTTGAAGCGTTTAAAATTAAATACCAATAAACCGATATTAATCCTATGCCCTGGTGCCGAATTTGGGCCGAGTAAACGTTGGCTTAGCGAATATTTTTTAATAACCGCCAAACATTTTATTGCTTCAGGTTGGCAAGTGTGGTTGATGGGCTCTCAAAAAGATAAAGCAATCACGCAACAAATTCATGCCGACGGTATTTATGATTTGGCGGGTGAAACCAATTTAGCGGAAGCAATCGATTTAATGGCTTGTGCGCGCGCCGTATTAACCAATGATACCGGTTTAATGCATATTGCCGCCGCTTTAAATAAAGCGATTGTCGCAATTTATGGCTCTTCTTCCCCGGCATTTACGCCACCATTAGCAAAGCAAATTAAAATCCTGGATTTAAATATCGAATGCAGCCCGTGTTTTGCGCGCGATTGCCCGTTGAAACACCATCGCTGCATGGTAGATTTAAAACCGGAAATGGCAATTGAAGCAGTGGAAGCATTATGCGCGTCTTGATTATCAAAACTTCTTCCATGGGCGACTTAATCCATGCATTGCCGGCAATTACTGACGCTGCTAAAAATTATCCCGATATCGAATTTGACTGGGTAGCAGAAAAATCATTTGCCGAAATTCCTACCTGGCATCCTAATGTAAAAAAAGTGATTCCGGTTTCCTGGCGAAAATGGCGTAAAAGTTTATGGAAAAAACAAACGCAAGATGAAATGAAAGCATTTTTTTCAGAATTACGCCGAGAAAAATACGATTTTGTAGTTGATTTACAAGGATTATTAAAAAGCGCCGTGTTAGCTGCTGCTGCAGATGGCGTTAGTTGTGGATTAAATTTTTCTTCAGCGCGTGATCATTTAGCTGCACTGCTTTATCAAAAAAAATATCCTGTCGAATTTAAACAACATGCCATCTTGCGTGCCAGATTATTATTGAGCCAGGCTTTGAATTATTCGTTTGATGCAAAAAAAATTGACTATGGTATTTCGCGCCCGGGGCGCGAAATTAAAGGGCAGGTTTTGTTTATTCATGGGACCAGTCGGGTGGATAAAGAATGGGCGGAAGAAAATTGGGTGGGGTTGGCGAAATGGGTTGAGGGACGCAATTATGAGGTTTTATTGCCTTGGGGTAGTGAGGCGGAGAAATTGCGGGCGGAGCGGATTGCGCTCAAAACGCGGGCGAAAGTATTGCCGCGGATGAGTTTGAGTGAATTGAAGAATTTATTGGCTGAATGTCAGTTTGCGGTTGCTGTGGATACGGGTTTGGGCCATTTAGGCGCGGCTTTAAATGTGCCTTGTGTTTCGCTTTATCCAGCGACAGATCCGGCTTTGATTGGCGCTCAAGGTGAAAATCAGATTTATTGTTTAGCTGATGGTGATGGTAAAATTGCGGTCAATAGTGTCAGTGAGCAATTGCTGAATTTTGCTAAAAATTGAGGCTGTAATGAAATTACCGAATTTTCATTCGCTGGATAAAAATAAAATTCATCAATTATCCGTGGTGTTGCTGTTAGCTTTAATCGCTTATTCATTATTTAATTTATGGCAGAATTTCGAAGCTGTCACCCCCAAAGAAAAAACTTCAACATCGACAATTAAAACGCTACCCGCGATTGCGAATTTCCATCTATTCGGCGTCGCCAGCGGCGACGAATTACCGATTGCTGTATTAAATACGTCACTGCAAGGAATTTTTTATTCCACCGATCCCCAACACGCCCGCATTCTTGCCGCCGCAGACGGCGGCAAGGCGGCAGTTTACAAGATTAATGACAGCTTGCCTGAAGGTGTGACGATTAAAATGATAAAGCCTGATGAAGTGATTATTGACCAAAATGGTCAATTACAACGTTGGCTTTTGCCAGTGCCTAAAATTCAATTCGCGCCAGCGGCGGATGGTTTGCAGCAGTTGGGGGTGCAGTAATTCTTTAAATTTTTAATTATTTAAAAAGCCATAATGCGAGCATAATCCTCATCAGAAGCTTGGATTTTTAGCAAATAAGCTTGCTCGAAGCCTTCAAGAAATTGTTTAATTTGCTCAAATGATAGCAATTTTTGATTTTGATATTTATTAATCATATTTAATTCACCTGCGTTTTGTTCATTAATTACTTTAGTGGTTATTGTCATTCTAGTAATTTTTTTACTATCATTTTTATCATACGAAATCTCAATATCATAAGCATTTGATAAGCCACTTTTCTCAAATGATTTTATTGTTTGGCTGAAGAGTTTTTCTATACCACTTCTCACTCCATCGACATCACCTTTAATATTTAATTGCAATTGAGTTTTTTGACCAATTTCTTGTATTAGATATGTAACACCTGTTATTTTTTCTTTAGACATAATTTCTTCTCGTTTTTATTTTTTTAATAAAAAATCATACTAAACAATCAACTCTTTTTCAAAATAATTTTTGCAGTCACCATCCCCGCATTTTTTGTACTACTAGCATCAAATTGCATCACAGCAATTTGATTCCGGTCCCATAAATTTTCTAACCAATTAATTAACTGATCGAAAGAAACTTGCGTAAAATTGATATTGATCTCATTAGGATTTTTTGCTGGCGACAAGCTCATCAAATTGGCGAGGCGGGTTTGATTGGCGGTTTGGTTGATAATGGCAGGTAAATCGCCTGTGGCGGTGGGTGTGCTGCTTTGCGCCAAACGAAGAAAATCGGGATTGTTGAGCAACGGTTGAATTTTTTTAAGCAGCAATTGATTTTGTACGAGTCTATCCTGCATTTGGTCAACCGTATTACTCAATGGCAGCCAGGCATATAAATACAAAGTAATCATTAAAATCAGAGCGCCAGCAGAAATTAATATCACTTGTTCGCGTTTTTGACGCAGCTGCCACCAGCTTTTTAGCGAATTTAAATTTATCATGGCTTGGCCTTGCTGATCGTTAAGCTAATAGTCTGGTCCGGATTATTTTTTGCAGTCACAATTAAACCTTGGGATTGCAATAATTTTATTAAATTATCCGCTTGTCCAGTTTTTGGCTGAATGGTGATAATTAAAATATTCTTATCAAAAGAAATCGCTTGCAAAGGAAGATTAGTTTGCAACGGTTGATAAATTTTACTGAATTGGGCTAATAAACTTAAAAAAGGATCTTTGGTTTCGCCTTGCACACGCGTCATGACTTGCAGTAATTGTGTACTTGCATCGCTTCCGGCGGCTCGGCCAGGAAAAACTTGCGTATATAATTGATTAATTTTTTGCTGCAGCTGATTATCCTGGTAATGATAGTAACCCAATAAAGCCACTTTTCCACCGATAGCAATCAATAACCAAACCACTAACAAAGCCAATGGCAAACGAAACGGCTTTAACTGCCGCCAATAATCCGTCTTAACTTGATAAATCCCCTGAAGTAAATTTAATTTATCCGGATAATCCCGCTCCAACGCCAACACCAGCAGTTCTACCTGATTTTTAATCACTGCCGCCGATAATTTCTGCCGTAGCAAAACCGGCAGGTTTTGTGCGAAGTTAATAATATGAAAATTATTTAAATCAATTTGATTTTCTTCGATTAAATAAATTAATGCGTTCATTTCCAATGAATAGCCCTGATAAAAACTGCTGCGCACCAAGGCATAATTATCAAACAGACCTAAGGTCATTTTGCCTTCTTCATAAGGCAAAGCATAAATATCCGGCAACATACGCTGAATATTCAAGTGCTTAGGTTTTAATAAATCGAGCCATTGATGTAATTTATCTTTACGCACAACCGCTGCATCAATTTGATTAGCGTTTCTGCCAAGTGCGATGATATGCAAATCCTCAATATCTTCCGCCAATTGGTCTTCAAGCGCGTAAGGCAAAACTTGTTTGATTTGCGCGGATTTGACGTTGGGTAAATTGACCTGAGTAATCAATACATCCTGTGTAGGGACAAATACCGTTGCATTTGTCTTTGGAAAAGTATCGTTTGAAGTATGCACACGCAAATCATCCGAAGAAATCCAGTGGATTTCTTGTTCAGGGTTAATGTGGACGATGAGTTGTTCGGGCATTGCGACGCTTTGGGGGTCAATTTCGATCAAGCTATTTTGCCATAATGTGGGGGGGATTAGCGAAGCGTAATCCAGCGTTTTTGCTTTTGCATGGCACTTATTACGCGCAGCTCAATCCCCCCTACAAAAAGCTACAACAAACAATAAACATTCTGCCAATTCAAACCTGCGCATAATTTTTGCCAGAGGGATACCAGCGGCCCATCAGGGCCGCTTGTGCTGGTATCGGCATATGTTGTGAAAGCTGCTGAATTGACGCCAGTAAAATCTGATCGCGGCTCAAATCCGCAATTCGAAATTGCATCACGCCAGCTTGTTGCACACCTAATAAATCACCCGGGCCACGTAATTTCAAATCCTCTTCCGCAATGCGAAAACCATCTTGCGATTGGCGCATGACTTCCAAACGTTTTTTTGCCAAAAACGATAACGGCGCTTGATACAATAGAACGCAATAACTTTGCGCGGTTCCACGCCCCACTCTACCGCGCAATTGATGCAATTGCGCCAAACCTAAACGTTCGGCATTTTCAATAATAATTAAACTCGCATTCGGCACATCAATACCGACTTCAATCACACTAGTGGCAACTAATAATTGCAATTGATTTTTTTTAAACGCCTGCATGACCGCATCTTTTTCAATCGATTTTAATTTGCCATGAATTAATCCAATCGAAACCATCGGTATTTTTTTTTGCAACATTTGATAAGTTTCAGTTGCTGCTTCACATTGCAGTTCTTCGGATTCTTCAATTAAGGGACAAACCCAATACACTTGCTTTCCTTGCGAGCAATGATTTTCAATGCGCGCGATAATTTCTTCACGCCGTGTTTGACTGGCTAACAAAGTTTGAATCGGCTGTCTGCCAGGTGGTAATTGATCAATAATCGATTGGTCTAAATCCGCATAAGCTGTCATTGCCAAAGTGCGTGGAATCGGTGTCGCCGTCATAATTAATTGATGCGGAAATAAGCCTAAATTTTTACTTTTTTCGCGCAACGCCAGGCGTTGCTGTACGCCAAAGCGATGTTGTTCATCAATGACAATTAATCCCAAATTTTTAAATTCGACATTTTCTTGAAAAATCGCATGTGTGCCAATAATTAAATGAGCATCACCGCATTGAATCAATGCTAAAGTTTCTCGGCGTTCTTTTGCGCTTAAATGACTTTTTAATAAAACCGCATTCAGCGAAAAATGCTTAAACCAAGGCAATAAATTATTGGTGTGCTGCTCCGCCAAAAGCTCCGTCGGTGCCATAATCGCTGCCTGGAAACCCGACCTGATTGCGGCAAAAGCCGCAATTGCGGCGATAACAGTTTTTCCGGAGCCGACGTCGCCTTGCACTAAGCGCCACATCGGTTTGGCTTGCATTAAATCAGCGGCGATTTCCTGCCAAACTTGTGTTTGTGCATGGGTTAATTGAAATGGTAAATTAGTGATAAAACTTTCGGTTTTATTTAAGCCGTCGGTAAAAATCGGTGATTTTTCGTTGATAATGCGTTGGCGTAGTGTTTTTAAACGCAAATGTTGCGCTAATAATTCTTCAGCAGCCAAGCGATTGCGTGCGGCGTTTAAACGGCTTTGATCATCTGCTTTGGGTTGATGCAATAATAATAATGCTTGATTAATTTCTAATAATTTAAATTTTTCAAGCGTTGCTTCCGAAAAAAATTCTTCTAAAGGATGTTTGATTAATAACTGACAAGCTTCTTTCATAATTTTTTGCAGCACAGCTTGCTTTAAGCCCGCGGTTGATGGATAAATCGGTGTTAAATAAGAAGATAATGGCGTGATGTCATTCGATAAAATCTGATAGCGCGGATGGGCAATTTCTAGCAAACCATTTACCACACGTAATTCCCCAAACGCGCGGATACGCGCGTTTAATTCGGTGAATTGGTCGATTTGGCGGTTGTTGAAATGGAAGAAGCGCAGGCGGAGTTTGCCGGTGGCATCCTGGATATGGAGGATTAAGGATTTGCTTCTGCCGGGTTTGTAGTCGGCGTTTAAAATATTGCCTTCGATTAATACTTTTGTGCCGGGTTTAGCGTTTCTGATTGATGTAATTTTTGTTTGGTCTTCGTAACTTGATGGTAAATGCAGAAGTAAATCAAAAACGGTTTTGATATTGAGTTTTTTTAATAATTTTTCTACTTGCTCGCCGACGCCATGAAGCTGGCGGCAGGCGAACTGGGTAATATCACATTTCTCAGGTTGCGTTTTTTTTGCTTCAATCATGATGGCAGATCGCAATTGCCTCGATTTCAATTAATGCATCTTTAGGAAGCTTGCTGACTTCAATGGTTGAACGCGCAGGAAATGGCTCTTTAAATAATTCGCGCATTAATTCGTTGACGACAGCAAAGTGATTTAAATCGGTTAGAAAAATAGTGAGCTTAATAATTGAATCGAAATCGCATTTGGCTTTTTTTAAAATTGCCGCTATGTTTTTAAATATTTGTTCCGCCTGACTGCGGCAATCTTCTGCCACCATTTGCATCGTCGTCGGATCCAAGCCAATTTGCCCTGAAATAAATAATAAATTGCCGGTTTTTATTGCTTGTGAGTAAGGGCCAATCGGTTTGGGTGCGTGTTTGCTTAGATAGGTTTTTTTCATGATCAGTTTCCTTTAAAAAAATATTTTTTCCTAACGGAAAAAATCTTGGTTGTAAACTATATCTGTGCTTAAGCTTGGTGTAGTCTGCTTTGCAATGGTTGCACTTTATAAGTTTGTTAAATCACCCCTCATCCGCCCCTTCGGGGCACCTTCTCCCGCAAGGGGAGAAGGGTCT
>CAYTUN010000055.1:0-16270 GCA_964441315.1 uncultured Gammaproteobacteria bacterium
ATCCTAACCAAGGAGATTATTTTATCAAAATTATAAATCAAGTGGAAATGCTATAATTAACGTCAGCGCCTTGCGATAATGCAAAATAGCTGTTGCAACCTGGCCATAAGCTAAATACGTTTCTGCCAGGTTTTGTAAAGTACCTGCATATTCAAAAGAGAAAGCTTCTTTAAGCGTACTGTGATTGGAATTCGTATCCTGCTGCAAAATGGTAACAGACGAGTATTGCTGATATTGACATTGTTGATAGCTTGCCACATATTCAAAATCACCAATCGCTAATTCATACTGTTTTAATTTTGCATATAATAAACCGCGATAATAATAGTGTTTTAATGGCGCGCCGCCTGTATTAGCCAGATCTTTTAAAAAACTCAGTGCTTTTTCAGCATCATGGTTTTCCAAATCACGCATTAATGCTATTTGAAAAGCCAACATGCGGTCACTGGGAAGCAGCTGATAGCGCTCCAAATAAAAATCTTGTCGGTTTAATGCATGCGTGTTTAATAGCCGATCAGTCGTTTCTAGCAATTGATAAAGCATTTTATTGCTTAAATAGAGTTTTTTTTGCTCGATTGAATTGGTTAAATATGCTGCGAAATTCTCTGCAAGCAAAATTTTTTCCTGTATTTTCAAATCCATTTGCCAACCAAAACTTTCAGCAGCTTGCTCAAAATGATCTAATTGCCCTGCATCAAGCAATAATATTTCCATATCATTCAACAATTGCAACCCCATTTGTTGCTCAGGCAGCAAATATTGACTGGCTTTTAATGCTTCTGGATGGGAAAGCAACCACTCTCCTTTTTGTAAAAAATCAGCAAAACAAAGTTGCATGATTAATTTTAAGCGTAACGCGCTATTGTTTAGTTGCAAACGTCCCTCATCAGGAAGTTTGATCATTGTATTTTGCTTGGCATACCAGGCGCTGGTTAAAAGACTTTGCAATGGCAAAAGCTTGGCATCATTATTGAGTTTTATATCGATTAATAAACTATCTAATTCATGCCAATGCTGCTTGAGATAATCTTTTAATTGTGTTGCATCCACCAAATGCTGGTTAATATTTGCCTGCAAAAGCAAAATGCGCTCATTGCCTAAGCCGATCAAATCGATTGAAATAATCGCTTTTTGAGTGGTTGCATCGAAATAGCATGAACTTACAATAGCCCCAGCTAAGGTTTGTAATTGATCAAGTTTCAATAGATTCAGCCATAATTCAATTTCAAATGCAGCTTTTGGAATACGTTTAAGCAAGCTTAAAGGGAGCGGGAAAAATTCTTTACCTTCTAGTTCCATCATGACGGAATGCGGTATTCCTATTAGCGGATCAGCTTCATCATTCATCAATTCATCGTTGCCATTGAGTGTCAGAGGTACCGGTTGTATTTCTGCTGCCCATTTTATCCAAGGCAAAATCAATTTCTCACGGCTTGGGTCTTTTTCTAAAAACTGTTTTAACTCCAACATCGCATTTTCTTTAATCTTCAGACCTAATTGTGCCTGGCTCATCTTCAACTGCTCTAAAGCTTTTTGGTAATTTTTCTCATAAAAAACCTGGGCTGTTTTTAATTGACCAGCATAATCTTGAATAAATTTTTCTAACATCTTGGGCTGCATCAGCCAATGTAAAAAATTTAAATGATCAAAACCTGTATTCAGCCAATTAGAAACACTTTCAGGCTGCTGTATTATTTTTTCAACTTGTTGAGAAATATGTTCTGACCAAACTGATAAATTCGATAATTTTTGTTGCAGAATTTTAGATTGATCATTTAATAGCAAGGTCTTTAAAAATAAGCGCAAATAATTGCTGGCTAAAAATGGGTCTTTCTCCAGCGCAAACTGCAGCCAGGCTGCTTGAGCAATTGGATCTTTAGGCAATTCATCCTGAGCGCCTGTGAGCACGGTTTTAAATAATAGCTCCCATATTAATGAAGGATTTTCAATCGATAATTTGCTTAAAGCTTTTTCATATTTACGGCGCGCGTGATCATAAGCTCGTGCAATTTCTAGAGCAAAGCCGAATTGATGGTTCATTTGCTGTTGGCGCTGAAATTGCCTTATCTCTAATTGAAAATTTTTATCCGTAATCGATTGCAAGGTTTGCAATAAATACATTTTCTGTGATTGCTCGACTTGTTGCAGTGCAAGTGAGCGATAAACTTTTTGTAGGCCGTCAAATAATATTTCCGAGACACGAAATAAATCTTTTTTCAATTCATAAACTTCCTGCCGCAAATGAATCACATCTTGATGGATTGCCTGGTTTTGTTCGGCAATGATGCTCAGCGCCTTCATGGTTTGACGATGTTGCTGATCCAGCATTTGCGCGAGTTGATTAAAACCTTGAATCACCACCTGCTGCAATTGATTGATTTGCGAGCTGATGATGCGATGATGGTCTTGCAAAGCATTGCCTAAATCATTAATCGCTAAAGCAATGCCATTAAATCCGCGGATCATGTCTTGGTGCACATGAGCCAAGTTTTTATTCAGTTGTTCAAAAGCTTTGGTTGTCGGATCTTCGCCACCATTCATTAACCAGCCAACATAATTTAAAATGCTACTGCCAATCGATAACGCACCCGCCCACCAATTCGTTGCCATTTGTGCTACGCCAAAGACAATCGAGCTCATGGTACTGCCCGTTACATTGCACCAATTCGCTAATTCACGATTACCACACAAGCTGGCAATATGGCCGGCAAATTGTCCCGCGGCTAAAATAGTCGTTCCGTTTTGCTGCAATGCTTTCACTTCTTCTTCGGTTTTTTCCCACCATTTTTTGCCTTGTTGTTGATCCATCTTTTTTATCGCTTCCAATCCATCTGCGCCTTGTTTAATTTTTTCTCCCAAATAATTGGACAATGAACTAGCAGCAATTTCCTGATTGGTTTCTTTGAAGCCATTTCTGACATTTGTTTCAAAACGTTCTGTTATAGTTTTTAATTCTTCATCGCGGTAGTCTGCATTTGGTTTTCCTTGTGCTGAAGAATTTTTTGCAGCAAATTGGCCTTGTTTAAGAGTTGAAAGTTTTTTACTGCTTTTTTGCTGCTGCTTCAATTTATCGACTTCTGGTTTAATCGCATAAGCGATTAATGCCGTTTGCGTATCACTCAGTTGATGGTTTTCCTGTAAACGATTAATTTTTTCCTGTAAGTTTCTATCAAAATCAGGACTATGCGCATTTGACGGTAAATCAGCAGTCAATCCTCGTACTACTTTTTGAATAGTCTGTATCGCTTTTTGTTGTTCGACTTTATCGGGAAAAAAATGTTGCACTATTTCCGAAATATTCGGTGCTACGGTTTGTTTTGTTAAAAATAGGGTGTGACTGATTACCTCAGGTAAATCAAAGCTGCTTTTTTCTGCTGTTGTAACTTTTGTATCGGAATAAATAATACATTCCGGCTCTCCCACATCGATGTTCGTACTAAGCCCGAAGCCAAAATCACCCACCTTAATTTTTCCACCAAGCCTTGTCTGAATTTGGCGCTTGCCGCTAGCATCAGCATCGACTTTTCCGCCCAACGTTACACTTGCGCCTAGCGATGGGCCACCGATAAAAGCGTTTGCATCCAAAGTGGCTGATAGCGGAAGACGACACTCGCCAGTCGCTTTTAAAAAATAATCGCCAGAAGGATTGAGAACGAAACGTTTGTGCATTGGATCAAATTCATAAACAGGAATAACCACCGTGGTATTTATATTTTTTTCAGTACCAATATTGATCATTAAGCTATTCAGTTCAAAACCTGCATCGATGCCAAACCAGTCTTTTGACAAGCCTGCTTTAAACCTGCCTTCCATTCCGCTTTCAAGACTAAAATTTGCTTTAAGCGATGGATCTCCGGTGAAATGAGCGCTTTTTTGTAGCCAATCCATGCGGCTTGATGCATGAACAGCGAAAAGACCTTTTCGCTGTCTTAGGTCATACTCCAGTTCCAAACCATAGGATCCATTCAAAGTTGTGCCATACAGGGGATTAAGCGGTAGGCTTTCACTGGCTTTGACGCTAACACTTTGGCCTGTAAATTGAATTTCATTTTCGCGCATGATGAAAACTCCCTATCTTGGTTTCAATTTTTTGATTGGCTCATTTCAGGGAGCGAAGTTGCTGCTGCAGTTGACCGTGTGCTTTGATGAAAAGTCGTTGATGGATTTTGGCTTAAATTCGCCGACGGTTTTTGTTCTCCGGTCAATCGTTGTAAAAGCTGGATTTTTTCTTCCAGATATTGTTTTGGTAAAACTTCTAGCCGCGTTTTATAACTTGGCTCTAATGATTCATCTAATAAACAGGCTTCCAATGCGCGCGCTAGTCGGGAAGTATTGTTTGGTATTCGGCTAGCGGGATCGAATTCAAATTTAGAGATAACCATCTCAGTTTGGGATTCTTTTTTCTTATCTGTTATCTCAATGCCACTCAATTTTTTTAATTTTTTATCAACTTCTGCTTCAATATCAACCGCCATCATTTGACGGATACTGGCTTTTTCACTGGCAGTGAATCTAGAAAATTTTGCATCATCGGGATTTTTATATAAAGCCAAATCTTCTTTTTTAATTTCGATTAATTTCTTTTCTAATGCAGGCTCTAAATTAGAATTATTGTTAAGCAATTCATTTGCCAATTCATGCACCATTAAGCCAGGAAGTTGCTTGGATAATTTTTCAGAAGTTTTAACTGCACGAAGACCGCGCAACAATTTTCTCGCTTGGTCTTTGGCTAATCCTTCTAAATGGATACCTTCGCTAATTTGTGGCTGATACTTTGAACAAAATGCGCTAAGGTTATGCACCAGGTCTTTTAATTCAACTATTGCGCCTTTTTGCTGGATCTGAATTTTTTGAAATTCATTTAATTGATCAGTCCATTTAAATAATGGTAGATACTGTAAATCTTCTGTGTCGCGCGCATTGACAAATTGCATTAATTTTTCAGAAGAATTAATCCGTTCATATTCTTGAATCAACTTATCATAACCCCAATAACGGTCTTGTGTGGCTTGGCTGTTTATTTTTTTATCTAAAATCGATAGTTGCGTTTGAATTAATGGTAATTGCTCAAGCATTTTGTATTGTTCGGCAACCGTTTGGCTTAATTTCTCAATCGTTTCAACTAGGGCCTGGTTCTCTTGCAATTCTTTCAGCTCATTCTGCAATTTTTGGTTGAATTCATTTAACTGTTTTATTTCAATTGTTTTAGCTTCGAGTTGCTGTTCAAGCGAGTTGATACGATGAGAGAGGGTTTTACTGGTTTCCGCTAATTCGACGAAACCGGCTAATTGAGTTTTTAAATTTTCAAAGTCTTCTTTTACTTTAGCTAAATTAGCTAAAGCGACAGCTTTCTCCTGTTCAAAAGACTTTTTCATCTCACTTGAGGTTTCTAAATTATTTGGAGTTGTAATGGGTTTTTTTTTGATTTTTTGGCGGGTCGGGGCTGCTGCTAAGGTAGCTTTTACAAATTCAATATCACCTAATTTAGTGCCTCCACTAATGGTTACTTCAGAAACAGTTTTTCCTTGAGGATTTTTAAATTCAACATTAGCTCCCGCATCTAAAAGTTTCTCAGTGCATAATAAGTATTTATTATGACCAGTTGAAGAAGAATGAGCGTAAGTGTTTTGGTTTTGGGAATAATCATAAGCCGATCGCATGCAGTAGTGTAATAAACCGCCACTATATGAATAATAATGTGACCATTCATGTGTACCAGGAAAATTTTGGTTGGGGCTTGCATTATATTCAAGCAAGATATCGAAAAAATCTGAATTGGAATGGCTGTCAATTGCCAGTCGCCATGCACGCAATAAGATTGGCGCACCATCAGCTAAATTATTAGGATCAGCGCCTCTTTGAAGCAAATGCTCAAATAAATTATAAACCGCATCTTTTGTACTATGCCCATATTGAGAGTGATAATAATTTACAGAGCTGTTCGAAGTAATTTGCTGGGTACCATATTTGATTAATATGGCGAGCAAATTGCTGTTGGTGTAAGCGTCACACAAATTAGCGTTAGCGCCATAATCAAGCAGCTTATGCGCATAACGCAGCCCATTCGGTTTAAAACTGTATTCAAGGGACTCGTAGCCATTGCTATCTTGCCTTTTAGCTTTAGCATAAACCGTCGAAAAAATAATAGGGTCCCCGTCATAAACAGAATCGCGATTTACTCCTTTTTGTAATAATAATTCAAATAAAGCAAAATTATCTTTTAACATTGCTTTAGCCAAATAAGTCACACCTTTTTGATCTGGCTTATCAATATCAAATTCTTTTTTTGTTTTTAAAAATCCTTTTTCAACCATTTGGCGCGCCAGCGCCACGTAATGGGTATGTTTTTCCAATTGATCAAACACATCATGCAAAGCGCCTGAAAATTCAGCGCCTTTTTCAATCAGTAATCGCGCGATGGAAAATGATCTGAGCTGTTTTTTATCGGTATTAAATACAATGGCCTCATCAAGGACGCTTTTATGATCATTATTGCGTACATTCAAAGCGGCGCCATTTTCAATGAGTAACTGAATCGTTTGGCAAAGCATTCGGTCTTCCGGCGGTGTTACTTTTTTAACCGCAGTCAATAACGCTGTATCGCCTAAATGATTGCGCTGATCGATCAATTTACGGTCTATATGTGCTAAAAGCAGTTCAACCGCCTTTTTAGAAGAAACTGCCCTATGCAAATAAGTATCTGCCGTTGCGGCATAAGTGGCATTCGCATTAGCGCCTTTTTTGAGAAGATAACTTAATTTATCCAGCGCTAATTTTTCTTGCTCGTAATTCAAATTTGCATTCACAAGGCTTGCCATCAGCAAATCCAGCGGTGAGCGGTCGGCACTCGGCAATCCATTAATAACTGAAAGTGGGGTCTTATCGACAATGAGTTGGAAAACTTCCAATGAAACAGCTATGCTTTCAGCCGCTACATCAATTGGTGCTTTATTTTCAAAAGCGCGTTCACGTTCAAAGATCGCGTTTTGTTCAATACATTTTTTAATATCTTCAATTTTATTATTTTTAATCGCTTCTTTGAGTTTTTTATCCAGTTCTTGCATGAGTTAATTTCCTTTGAGATTAAGGGTGGCAAAAACGCATTTTATTTTTATCGCTACAATGGCATTTTTGCCACAATCGTATTTTTTATTTTTATTTGAATGTTATGAAAAAAACAGGCTACGCAACCAAGAGAAAAATAAAAATAGGTAGAAATACCTAGTCATTCTATGTAACGAAAATTTGATGCGATTTTGGCCAATCCTTGCTTTTTGCAGTAGAAAAAGCAATGGTAAACAGACTCTAAGCAATAACATAATTCGCGATTAATTCTTTAGCATTTTTAGCTTGGGCAAGCTGACGTAATTTTTCGACGTGATGTTCAATCGTGCGATAGGAAACCTGCATGATTCTGGCGCTTTCTTTGGCGGTATGGCCCTGGCTAAGTAATTGGAAAACTAGATATAATTTCGGCGTCAGTGTAATAGTTTTTCCGGTTAATTTATGGGTTAGCATGAAGCGATGGGCATCCAATTTAGCTGAAATGGCGTTATCTATGCGTTGAAATTGTACTGCTTCAGTTGTCATTAATTCCGAAGCATTAGACAGCGTCAATTGGTTTTTAGGCTGTTTTGCTTTATCGATAATCGCTTTAGCTGCATGCTTATAAGACTGGATAAATTGTTTTAAATTGTCCAGTTGATTGACAGCCAGATGGAGAAATTCCATATCACTCACGGACGAAAGAAAAGTATATAAATGCTGACAATCATTTTGCCGCTCAACGATCGCAATAAAATTTTTGCAACCCAGTTGTTGGTTTAATTTAGGCAGTAGTAGCGCACAATC
The DNA here is from genome assembly GCA_964441315.1 of uncultured Gammaproteobacteria bacterium. Taxonomy (GTDB): domain Bacteria; phylum Pseudomonadota; class Gammaproteobacteria; order CAYTUN01; family CAYTUN01; genus CAYTUN01. The sequence continues at coordinate 7,852 of CAYTUN010000055.1, forward strand.
TTTATGTTTTTCCATCAAAAAATTACTTAAATAAATCCCTTCTGTTAATGTCCTGCCGCTGTCATCCGTACAAATCATCGGTAGCGCCTGTTGATAATAAATGGAATACATTTTTTCCTGGGTGGTTAGCATCGCGAGCTTACCTTTCCCAAAAGTAATATCATGATGAAAATCATGAAAGCCCAGCTTCCCTAATGGCCGCGCTATTTCCCGGATATTATCAATCGCCTGAACGGTAAAATTTTTTTTCATACTTTTTTCATGAAATAAGAATTTTCAATGCATGATTTAATTTTAATTTTTTAATTTAACCGTAAATTGTTCAATCACTTTATTGCCCAACTCTTCCGTTATTTTTTCAGCGCTGGCGCCTGCCACCATAGAATTTGCGTGATTTCTTCAATCAAAAGATAAGATATTTTGATCCGTGGGAAAATATTATTAAAAAGATTAAATATAAGGATTTTTTTTGATTATTGTATATTGTAAACAGGCCCTGGAAAAATTTAAACTTTGAAGTTTTCTAAACTTAATAGCGAAAAAACTGTCAATTGCTTTTCAATCCGTTTGCACAAGCCCGTCAATACTTTTCCTGGCGCTGCTTCATAAGCAAGAGTAATTCCTTGATTAAAACAATGCTGTACCGTTTGCACCCAACGCACTGGCATAAATAATTGCTGAGTCAACACCTGGCGAATCGTTTCAGTTGAATCATGCGATTTCACATCAATATTATGAATGACTGTTATTTTCGGCACGAAAATATTAATAGAAGACAAAACTTCTGCTAATTTATCGGCTGCAGGTTTCATCAAAGCGCAATGTGAAGCCACGCTGACTGGAATTAATTTAGCCATGGTGGCATTGCTTGCTTGCGCTAATTCCAAAGCGCGAGTAACTGCTTTAGATTCACCCGCAATTACCACCTGTCCCAAAGAATTATAATTGGCTGGCGAAACGATCCCAACACTTGAAGCTTCTCTACAAACTTCCTCAACTATTTCATCCGACAATCCAATAATCGCCGCCATCGCGCCAATTCCTGGCGGACAAGCCTCCTGCATATACCGCCCACGTAAAGCGACTAATTTCACTGCGTCCATAAACGCTATCGCTTCCGCCGCCACTAAAGCCGAATATTCACCCAAACTATGCCCTGCCATAACAACTGGCATCGGCAAATCCCGAGCCTGCCAAACTCGCCAACAAGCGATACTCGCTGTCAAAATAGCTGGCTGAGTGAACTCTGTTTGGTTCAATTTTTCCTCTGGCCCTGCACTCACTAGCTCCCAGAGGTCAAAGCCCAAAACTTCACTCGCGTCGCGAAATGTCTGCTTAACTTCTGCAACGTCCTTGAAATTTTCCATCATGCCAATTGATTGGGATCCTTGACCGGGGAAGAAAAAAGCGAAATGTTTCATAGTGATTAATTTGTTTTGGTTAAATGATAGATAACGCGCCAATCTCAAAATCTTATACCTTGCAAACTCAGGAGATTGCCGCGCTTCGCTCGCAATGACAAAAGGGGGTTAAAATTCGTGGCGATTAAATAAAATAGCGCGTGCTACTCATCTATCCCTGGTCGGCTGGGTCCCGCCCTCCATGGCGGTATAACAATATTATTTTGTAAATGTAGGGGGGATTAGCGAAGCGTAATCCACCATCTTTAACGAATCTCGAATCTCACAAAAGACGGTGGATTACGCTTCGCTAATCCCCCCTACATTTAATAATAAAGCCAGAGCAATAAGCGATTAGAAAAACTACCTAACGAAACCCAATCCGTGTGTTTCATGGGTGAAACACCGAGTCTACAGGGACGTATTCACGACGCGTTTATTTTACCCGCGCCGCGCACCCAGCTTGACCACAATCAACAAATCACCAACGAACGAGCGCAGATCCCCAAGTCATGCCGCCCCCAAACGCTTCCATCAAGAGGAGTTCCCCCGCCTTAATCCGCCCATCCCTCACCGCCACATCCAACGCCAAAGGGATCGAAGCCGCCGAACTATTCGCATGATCTTCAATCGTCAGCACCACCCGCTCCATCGGCAACCCCAATTTTTTCGCGGTCGCCGTAATAATCCGCATATTCGCCTGATGTGGAATCAACCAATCAATATCCGATTTTTGCAAATTATTTTTTTGAAGTGTTTCATCAACAATGTCATTTAAGGCATTGACTGCTAACTTAAAAACTTCCGAGCCCTGCATTTTAATTACCGGTTTTTCATCTTTGCGGTCGCCGTAATGATTAGCTGCATAAAGCATATCGGTATAACGGCCATCCGCATGCAAATGCGTTGATAGAATGCCTGGTTTGGAATCACGCGTAACCACTACCGCACCAGCCGCATCCGAAAAAAGAATACAAGTGCCGCGGTCCGTCCAGTCGACAAACTTGGTCAATGACTCAGCGCCCACCACCAAAGCATTTTTAATGACACCATTCTTGATATATTGATCAACAATACTCAAACCATAAATAAAACCGGCGCAAGCCGCGCTGATATCAAAAGCGATACATTGATTTTTTAGATTAAAAGAACGCTGTAACATGCAGGAAACACTGGGAAAAACACGGTCTGGTGTGACCGTGCCCACTAAAATCATATCAAGTTCATCCGCACTGATTCCCGCCGCTGCCAAAGCACGCTCGGCGGCGATAAAAGACATGGAAGCAGTAGTTTCATCCGGCCGCATCACATGGCGGCGGCGAATGCCGGTGCGCTCCGTGATCCAGTCATCCGTGGTATCAACTAGTTTTTCCAGATCGGCATTCGTAATGACTTTTTCCGGCAGATAACCACCAGTACCAATAATGCGGGAATAGTAACTCATTCTTCACTTACACCTTCGAGCAAGTTGCCTATGTCTTCACTGATTTTGCCAATCACATTTTTATCGACTTCTTCAACGGCTTCCATCACCGCATTGGCAAAAGCAGGAATATCCGCCCCGCCATGGCTTTTGATCACAATTCCCTGTAAGCCTAATAAACTGGCACCATTGTAACGCGACGGATCAATGCGTTTTTTCAGGCTCTTTAAAACTGGCATTGCCACTAAGGCGGCCAAACGTGTAAAAATGTTTTCATTGAAAGCGTCTTTGGTGAAATTGCCGATTAATTTAGCGGCACCTTCCAAAGTTTTTAAAGCAACATTACCGACAAAACCATCGCAAACAATCACATCGACTTCACCAAGGAAAATTTTGTCTCCCTCAATAAAACCTTGATAATTTATATAAGGGCTTTCTGAGAGCAAATGCGCAGCGCGCTTGACTAGGTCATTGCCCTTAATTTCTTCTTCGCCAATGTTCAGCAACCCAACCCGCGGGTTTTGAATCCCATCAACACAAGCCGCCAATACCGAGCCCATCACGGCAAATTGATAAAGATGGTCTGCATTGGAATCAACATTTGCGCCCAGATCCAACATGCGAATGTTATGCCGCTTTTGATCACGCGCAGGCAAGCGCGCCACAATAGCCGGACGGTCAATGCCAGGAATGGTCTTTAGAACAAAGCGCGCGGTCGCCATCAAAGCACCGGTATTGCCAGCGCTAACGCAAGCTTGCGCTTCTTGCTGTTTTACTAAATTGATTGCCACCCGCATGGAAGAGTCTTTTTTACTGCGCAAGGCAGAAGAAGGGGCTTCATCCATGCCTACTTGTTGCGAAGCATGATGAATGGAAATACGCGAACGATCAAAATCAGCTTGAGCAGCCAATAAGGTTTCCAACATTGATTGGTCACCGACCATAATCAGGTGCAAATTCGGCAGGCGATTGATCACTTTAACGCAGGCAGGCACCGTCACTGATAAGCCATGGTCACCGCCCATGGCATCAATTGCAATCGTGATTTTCTGCATTAGCGGCTTACTCGTCTTCGTCCGCTACTTCGTCTTTTTTGGTGACTAACACTTTACGGCCACGGTAATGACCATTAGGCGCAATATGGTGACGGCGATGAATAGCGCCGGTCTCGCTATCGGTCGACAAAGGTGCTGCCGTCAATGCATCATGAGAACGTCTCATGCCACGTTTGCTGGGGGTAACATTTTTCTTATGAACTGCCATGGTTTCGCTCCGTACAGAGTAAAAATTTAGAGGCTGTATTCTGTGTGTTTGGGGGTAAATTTGCAAGCCTGAGTAGAGAGAATAAAGGTGCTGTTACGTGACAAAAAATTTTTCTGTATTCAATATGAGCTTAATGTTTGATAAATTGAACAACCTTTTACAGCGGGAGTATGGGACTTTAAATCACCCCTCATCCGCCCCGTTGGGGCACCTTCTCCCGCAAGGGGAGAAGGACAATTTCGATGACATCTGCCAAACAAATAAATTTTAGTATGATGAAATGAACCTTGTCATGAAAAGCTAGGGAACCTTGAAGAGAGCCTTCTCCCCTTGCGGGAGAATGTGCCCCAACGGGGCGGATGAGGGGTGATTAAAATAATCCATTTTAAAGCTAAGAAGTTGCTTAATTTATTCACTAAAATAAAATTTAAAAAATTTTTTGTTATCCTGAAAGGAATAAAAATGCTAATTTCTAACTTAAATTCTAAAGGCCGGACAACAATACCAATTCAAGTGAGAAAAGCGCTTAACTTAAAGCCTGGAGATCAGATTAATTTTGAGATAAAGAATCATAAAGTGATTATTTCAAAAATAGAGCGCTTTGATTATTGCTACCATAAAACACTGTCTAGCACTTTATTGGAATGGAATTCATCTGAAGATGATGAAGCTTATCGGCATTTGTAATCTAATTTTCATTTCTGACAATTCTTGGTGTTTTCATGCATCAACATCAACGGCAGATTCAATAAAATTTCTTCTTCAACCAATTCCCACAAATCAATTTTATTATCGACCACAATTACCGGATCATATTGTCCTGGTAATTGTTTTGCTGCTTGGTCACTTGTAACGGGCGACAGCAACCCTTCACTAGCAAAAGCAAATTCCATCGGCTGCATGCAACGTTGGCAAGTGAGAGATAATTCCGCATTTAATTTGATATCGATTACTGTGTAATTATCCATATCTTTGTAAAAAACCATATTCACCGCAACATCATTATCCAAATTCAATACGCGGTCTTTCAAGCGGCCAAGTTTTGACAAAACAACTTTAGCGGAAATTTTTTCTTGCGCCTGGGCCGCTTTGACGGGATTAATGTATTGCGGTAAATCAATCACGCTTTCACCCATAAATTTAAAAATTCTGCTGCTGGCATTTGCATTAAATGATTTAAATCTTCTACCGTTTTTTGAATTTTTAAAGCTTGTGCTTGATCAAATTGTGTATTTAATGCACTGGTAAATTTTTCCCATAATGGCTTTGCGCCTTCTTGGCGGCGGAATTTATGACCGATGGGATATTCCAAAGCGATTTCTTCGGTGCAGGAGCCATCGCGAAAATATACTTGCACGGCGTTGGCAATCGAACGTTTGTCAGCATCATAATAATCGCGGCTGTATTTTTCGTCTTCAAACATCTCGATTTTATTGCGTAACGTATCAATGCGTGGATCTTCGGCAATTTCATCACGATAATAATCGGCTTTTAAATCACCATACAATAATGAAACTGCCACAATATATTGCATGCAGTGATCGCGGTCAGCGATGTTATATAATTGCCCTCTTTTATTTAAAATTCGCATCGCCGGTTCTTGCGTGCGAATGGTAATGCGCTCAATTTGGTCAATTTTATTTTTAATCAAGGGCGCTAATTTAATCGCGGCTTCGGCGGCAGTTTGCGAATGAAATTCAGCGGGGAAATTAATTTTGAATAAAATATTATCGACGATGTAATGATTTAAACGGCGTGATAAATGAATTGGATGACCTTTATTGACGGTATCGTTAAAGCCCCATTTTTTTACCGTTAAAGCGCTGGGATAACCTTGTTCGCCGCTTAAAGTTAATAATGCTAAACGCACCGCACGTGAAGTGGCATCACCTGCTGCCCAGGATTTACGTAAACCAGTATTGGGTGAATGACGATAGGTGCGCAACGCACAGCCATCAATAAATGCCTGCGATAACGCCGCTTGCACTGCACTCTCATCGCCGCCCAGCATTTCAGTAATCACTGCGGTACTGGCAATTCTCACCCAGGCAACATGATCAAAACCTAAACGATTTAAACTATTTTCTAACGCCAATACGCCTTGAATTTCGTAAGTTTTAATTAAAGCCATTAAAACCTGACGCATGGTAATTTTTTTTCCTTGACGCGATAAATAATCCGCCACCATTAATATACTGCCTAAATTATCGGACGGATGCCCCCACTCTTTCGCTAAAAAAGTATCGTTATAATCCAACCAGCGAATCATTGCGCCCAAACAAAAAGAAGCTTGCACTGGCTCTAATTCCAATGACGTGCCAGGAATTCGCGCGCCATTTTTTAAAATTGCGCCTGGCACAATGGGTGCTACTAATTTTTTACATTCCGGATATTGCAAAGCTAGCACGGCGCAACCCAAAGCATCAATCAAACACCAACGCGCCATGTCCAACACGTTCGTATCAGTGTCTTGAAAATTCATCACATACTCAGCGATTTGATTAATCGCTTCGTCATAGTCTGGACGCACGTTTAATTCAGGAACGATGGCTAACATAAATATCTCCAAATTGTTTATTTGCACATTTTAACAACTTATTTGTCATTGCGAGGGAGAGCATTTTTTACTTGTCATTGCTAGGGAGCGCGTTTTTTATTTGTCATTGCGAGCGAAGCGCGGCAATCTCCTGATTTTAGTCGGCAATAAATGAATCCGGTGCCAACTGAGTGTCAGGAGATTGCCGCGTCCGCTCACGCTCCCTCGCAATGACAAATAATGTAGGGGGGATTAGCGAAGCGTAATCCACCGTCTTTTGCGAGATTCGAGATTCGTTAAAGACGGTGGATTACGCTTCGCTAATCCCCCCTACGAAAAGATGGCCGAAAGATTATGGGTGGTGGTAACGCATCACCAAAAACGCCGAACTCAACCCCAACAAAACCAAAATACCAAAAGCAATATCGTAATTATGCGTCGCTTCAACAATGTAACCGGTAAAGGCCGGCGATAAAAAACTCGAAACCGCAGAAACCGAAACCATAATGCCTAAAGCGGTCGCCGCATATTGACGCGTCACATCCATATTGACCGCATAATATAGCCCATTCGCGCTCATATTAAATGCAACCGCCAACGAAATAAAAACCGCAGCAACGGTTAAATTATGAACCATCACAACTGGAATAATCATCAGCGCAGCTAATGCTTGTGAAATCCAAATTAAATGTGAACGCGCGAAACGCAAATTGCCAGTTTTTTTAAGCAAATAATCCGAAAGAAAGCCGACGCAAGCCATCAAAACTGCCGCCAATAACCAAGGCATCAAAGAAAATAAACCAATTTTTTGAATATTCAAATGATATTGCGAATTTAAATAGTTCGGCAGCCAACCCATAAAGAAAAATAAATAATAGCCAAACACAAAATACGCATAATAATTCGTGAGCAAAGTCGGTTGCGTCAAGAGCATTTTCCAGGTAGCCCATTTAAAACTGATTTTTTCGTTATCGATTTCAGGTTTCAACTGGGAATTTTGTGAAACAAAACTGTCATCCGGTTTATTTTTAAAAAATATCAACCAAAGCGGCAACCAGATTAATCCTAATAAAGACAATACAAAAAACGTATACCGCCAGGAAAAATAATAAATTAAATTCGAAACTAAAAACGCGCCCAAAGCTAAAGAAACCGGCACAGCGATTAATGTAAATGATAAAGCGCGTGCGCGTTGTTCCGGCGCTAACCAATTCGTAATCGCGCGTGTCAGTGCCGGAAAATTCGGCCCTTCCGCTAAGCCCAAACAAAAACGCGCAATAATTAATGCGGTGGCAGTATTCACCAAACCAATCATTGCTGTCGCCACCGACCAAGCCAAAGTCGCAAACAACAATACTTTTTTTGCACCATAGCGGTCAGACCAAACACCACCTAGCAAAGTCGTCAACGCATAGCCAATGCCAAAAACGCCTAAAATATAACCATCATCAATCCGATTTAAATGCAAAGTTTGCGAAATTTCCGGAAGCGCATAAGCAATCGCCGAGCGGTCGATGTAATTCACCGCGGAAATAAAAAACAATAAAGCAATAATCAACCAACGCAGATAATGGGTTTTTATTGGCATGGGTTTTCCTGTGGAAGAATATTTTGCGACTTTCTATCTGGGTGTGGGCGTTTGGTCAAGTTTTATTTTAAAAAATCCACAGTTTACGGCTCACATTAATAAATTAATAAATAATTTATTAGCAAAAAACGCAGAGTGCTCCCGATGAAACCTCTAAGATCACCCCTCATCCGCCCCGTTGGGGCACCTTCTCCCGCAAGGGGAGAAGG
>CAYTUN010000056.1:0-15878 GCA_964441315.1 uncultured Gammaproteobacteria bacterium
AAATTCTTCAGCCCTTACTTAACCAGACTTCATGGTAACAGCGGGAATTGCTGATGGTTCAGTAGCTACTTATAAATAGGCATATTTCATTGCAATATGCTTTGCTATAGGCAGATGTCACCAAAGTTGTCCTTCTCCCCTTGCGGGAGAAGGTGCCCGACAGGGCGGATGAGGGGTGATTTTTAAAAGCATCAAGTTAAATTTGATGCCAATACAACTATATTTATCCAACTTCCAAATGATGGCGTAAGCCATCCTGGGTTGCAAACTTGCGTTAGCTAACGTTACTATAGCCGACTTTCACGGCTCCCACCGTAAAAAAGCTGTACAGCCCGAGTTTATTTAACACAAGTTCATGAAAACTAAAGTTTTAAAAAAGCGCAAAGGCCAATGTAGTCTCTTTACTACAACAAACACTTTTACAGCGGGAACCGCTGTACTTACGTTGCTCTTTTTATTTTAACTGATTGAACCACTAGCCTATGTTTAGCAGCTTATCAGAAAAACTCATTGCAACCACTCGTGATCTAACGGGCCGTGGCCGTTTGACGGAAAAAAATATCAAAGAAACCATGCAGACGATCCGCAATGCGTTGATTGACGCGGATGTGGCGTATCCCGTAGTGAAAAGTTTTATTGATCGTGTCCGCAGCAAAGTATTAGGCCAGCAAATTCTAAAATCGATTCGTCCGGGTGATTTACTAGTTAAATTAGTACATGATGAACTTGTTATTATTCTGGGTGAAAATAATCAGCCGCTCAATTTAAATGCGCAACCGCCGATCGTCATCATGATGGCAGGCCTTCAAGGTTCCGGTAAAACGACGACATCGGCTAAATTAGCCAATTGGTTAATGCGTGAGCTTAAGAAAAAAGTTTTACTCGCCAGTGTCGACGTTTATCGCCCTGCTGCACGTGAGCAATTAAAAATCTTGGCCGAGCAAATTACAGCCGGCTATGCAGACACGCATGAATTAAATGATCCGCTTAAAATTGCTGAATCCGCTTTAAAACAAGCCAAAACCCAATACTACGATGTGCTGATAATCGATACCGCCGGCCGTCAACATATTGATGAAGCAATGATGGCGGAAATTAAAAAGTTGGCTGAATATTTAGATCCGCAAGAAAAACTATTTGTCGTTGATAGCATGATGGGCCAGGATGCTATCAATGCAGCGCAAACCTTTAATCAAGTATTAGCGTTGACCGGCATTATTTTAACAAAAGTTGATGGCGACTCGCGTGGTGGCGCCGCTTTATCAGCGGTTTCTGTAACCGGAAAACCGATTAAATTTATCGGTGTTGGTGAAAAAATAGATCAATTGCAACGTTTTCATCCGGACCGTATCGTTTCCAGCATTCTCGGCCAGGGCGATTTAATGACTTTGGTGGAACAAGCCAAAGATAAAATCGACGTCGAAGAAAGCAAAAAATTAGCGCAAAAAATTAAAACCGGTAAAACATTTACGTTAAATGATTTTTTAAAGCAATTAGAACAAATGCAAAATATGGGTGGCATCAGCAGTTTAATCAGTAAATTGCCCGGCATGTCCGGTGTGGCTGAACAAGCGAAGGAACAAATCAATGATAAAACCTTCAAACGCATGCAAGCCATGATCCAGTCGATGACGCCAAAAGAAAGACGTAATGTGGATTTAATTGATAACTCACGCAAAAGAAGAATTAGCAGCGGTTCTGGCACTGAGATTCAGGAATTAAATGCCTTATTAAAACAATTCAAAATGATGCAAAAAATGATGAAGAAGATGAAAGGCCCTGGTATGCTCAACATGATGAAGCGTTTACAGGGGCTTTAATTTGTCAAAATGGAGAGTAAATTGCCGTCTGATTTTCATGAGTATTTTGACAAATTCAGGTTCTTTTTTGTTTTTGCAGTGAATTAAAACATTTTAGATGGGCGCTTAGATAAAATATAAAAGAATGTAAAAGAATTTGGAGAGGTGGCTGAGTGGTTTAAAGCGGCGGTCTTGAAAACCGTTGAGTCCTTTCGGGCTCCGGGGGTTCGAATCCCTCCCTCTCCGCCAAACAAACAAAATGCTTCGCATTTTGCGGGCACGTGTTGGGGTTTGAGGTGAACCCAACTTCAATGGCACGTAAGTAATAATAATTAATTAATGTAGGGGGGATTAGCGAAGCGTAATCCACCATTTTTTGCGAGGTCGAGGTCAGTAAAACCGGTGGATTACGCTTCGCTAATCCCCCCTACGTTTGAACATTTTGAATGTTTTAATACCCAGCCTCCAAAAACCGCAGCTCCAATCGAATACCCACCACCCCCAACCAAAACCTTGATCCCGCCAAAGGCGGGATAGCGGGATGAGATAGTTATCCAAAATTCAGCTATAATCACCGCTATTAATTTGGATTCATAGCGCATGTCATCTGACAAAATTAAAATACTTTTGATTGATGATCACCAGTTGGTACGTTCCGGTATTCGTCACATGTTGGCTGACGTAGAGGAATATGAAATTTGTGCAGAAGGTGAATCGGGTGAAGAAGCGATTAATTTAGCGCGTGACTATAAACCCGATTTAATTTTGATGGATTTGAGAATGCCTGGAATTGGTGGGCTCGAAGCCACTCGTAGAATCCTTCAAAATGCGCCAAAAACTCGCATTTTAATTTTGACCGCTTGCAAAGATCCGCTTTATCCGGCGCGCTTATTACAAGCGGGTGCTCGCGGTTATGTGACTAAAGAAGCTAATGCTGAAGAAATGCTCAAAGCTATCCGGCATATTTTAAATGAACAACACTACATTAGCCCAGAAATCGCTCACAAATTAGCCACAAAAAATTTCAGCAAGGAAAGTGATTCACCGTTTGAAGAATTATCAGAACGTGAATTGCAGGTTGCTATCATGGTCGCTGATGGTTTTTCAGTAAATGATATTGGTGCAAAATTATTTTTAAGCGTCAAAACCATCAACAGTTACCGTTACCGTATCTTTGAAAAACTCAAAGTCGACAACGATGTCGAGCTGACTTTATTGGCAGTGAGATATGGATTGATTGATGTCGACGATCACAATAGTAAAATGGATGAAGATGACACATGATTCTTTTGACGCCAAACATTTTCTCCAAATCGTCACCGAAGCGCCTGGCGTTTATCGCATGTTTGACTGCGAAAACCAGGTGTTATACGTCGGCAAAGCAAAAAATCTAAAAAAACGCTTAAGCAGTTATTTTCGCGGCACGCCACAAGATATTAAAACCACTAATTTAGTCGCAGAAATTGCCCGAATTGAAGTAACCGTGACGCGCAATGAAGCCGAAGCTTTATTGCTAGAATACAATTACATCCAACAATATCGTCCACCTTATAATGTGATTTATCGCGACGATAAATCTTATCCTTATTTATTGCTCACCAAAAATCATCCCTATCCGCGCCTCGATATTTATCGCGGCCCGCAAGATATTAAAGGCGATTATTTTGGGCCATATACGCAAGTGAGAGCAGTGCATCAAATGCTCGATTTAGTGCAAAAATTATTCAAAATTCGTCAATGTACCGATCATTTTTTTAAAATGCGCACACGCCCTTGTCTGCAATATCAAATTAATCGTTGCACTGCGCCCTGTGTCGATTACATCGACACAGAAAAGTATGCGGAGAATGTGGAAATGGCGCGGCTTTTGTTAAGTGGGCGTGATGATAGTGTGATTACGATGCTATCGGAAAAAATGGAACATGCTTCGAGTGAACTAGAATTTGAAACGGCGGCATATTATCGCGATTTAATTGCGAATTTGCGCAATCTGCAAGCGCAGCAAATCGTGATTGGAAAAACCGGCGATTTTGATGTGATTGCATTAAAACAAAAAGCAAATTTAACTTGCTTGCATTTATTGACGGTGCGCCATGGACGCTTGTTAGGTAACCGCGCTTATTTTCCAAAAATTGAATTACCCGAAACGCCAGCACAAATTTTGTCAGCATTTATTGTGCAACATTATCTCAATCAAAAAGGCAGTTTGCCTAAATTTATTTTATGCAATATTAAAATCGAAGATAAAAATAATATCGAAACCGCATTACGTGATTGTTTAAAACAATCGATCATAATCAAAGATCATGCGGTGCAAGCAACCATGAAATCCTGGCTGCAAATGGCATTAATTAATGCGGAACAAGCCTTAATTAATCGCATTAATGATAAAGGTCAATATACCGAACGCTTACAAGCGCTGATGCAACAATTAAAGTTAGCGAATCTACCGCAGCGAATCGAATGTTTTGATGTAAGCCACACCCAAGGCAACCAAACGGTTGCCTCTTGCGTTGTGTTCGATGAATCCGGTGCAAAAAAAGATGCTTATCGTCGATTTAATATTGAGGGTGTCACACCTGGCGATGATTATCATGCATTAGAACAAGCATTATCGCGTCATTACACTAAAATGAAAAAAAATGGCCAAGTCACGCCGGATATTATTTTTATCGATGGCGGCAAAGGTCAGTTGCATATCGCTGAAAAAGTGTTGGAAGAATTGCAAATTACCGATGTGTTATTAATTAGCATCGCCAAAGGCGAGGGCAGAAAACCCGGCTTGGAAACTTTATTTATTTCAGGCGAAGAAATGCCACTTAATCTCGATAAAACCAGCCCCGCTTTGCATTTAATTCAATACATTCGCGATGAAGCCCACCGTTTCGCCATCACCGGCCATCGCAAGCGCCGCAATAAAAAAAATATTAGCTCAGCTTTACAAGAAATCCCGGGCATCGGCGCCAAACGCCGCCGCGAATTGTTAAAACATTTTGGCGGTATGCAACAATTAACTGCCGCCGCTGTCGAACAAATTGCCCAAGTACCTGGCATTAGTAAAAAATTAGCGCAGGAAATTTATGATTATTTGCATTGAAACAGCGGTTCCCGCTGTAAAAGTGGTTGCTGATGTCAGTGGGAATAGAAAGGTTTCGATGTTTCTAAAAATTTTAATTTGGCTGCATTAGAGTCTGGTTACGCTACATAGAATGACTATGCCGCCTCAAATTTGATACGATTTTGACTCAACCCTTGCTTTCTTCGTGACGAAAAACAATTGTAAACAGACCCTAGTAAAACCAAAAAAAATGCGAGAATTCACCGGATTGTGTATGTAGGCTATCTGTTGAATTCTCGCATTTCCAGGCGTAATGGGTATAATTGCCGCAATTTTTAGTGAGTAAGAAAATATGAACGTCGCCACCTGGTTATCGGTTTCCCGTTTAATCGTTATTCCCTTTATTGTTTTATTTTATTATTTGCCATTTGATTGGGGGCACGCGGTAGCTGCTATTATTTTTGCTATTGGCGCCATTACGGATTGGTTTGATGGCTATATCGCCCGCAAATATAATTTAAGCAGCTCTTTTGGCCGATTTATCGATCCCGTAGCCGATAAATTAATTGTCGCAGTTGCCTTAATTATCATTGCCGTTGAATTTGCTAATTTATGGGTCACATTACCCGTCGCCATCATTTTATGCCGCGAAATTATTATCTCCGGTTTACGCGAATGGATGGCCGAATTAGGCAAGCGCATGAGTGTTGCCGTCAATAGCGTCGCCAAATTCAAAACCACTTTGCAAATGATGGCGATCACGATTTTGCTGGTCTATACCCATGGCGATACCTCTATCGCCATCGTCGGTATTTTTATTCTATACGTCGCCGTGGTTTTAACTTTATGGTCCATGCTAATTTACCTAAAAACCGCCTGGCCAGACTTGACAATGGAAATAGAATCCTCATAATGGCACTTCTTTTTTACAAGCCGAAAGGTTAAATAAAGCGGGAATAGCTCAGTTGGTAGAGCACGACCTTGCCAAGGTCGGGGTCGCGAGTTCGAGTCTCGTTTCCCGCTCCAGGTTATTATTTGCTATTAAAATTAAATCGTTCGGTTACAGATTTAATAGCGTCTTTGAGAACATGAACCGCTCCACCTGACCCCAAAAACCAATAACCAATCGTAATAATTAATACTGAAGTTAAGCCGATAGAGTATTTGATATATTGGCTAATAGCTCCTTCCGCAAGTCTATCACTAGCTTTAAGGTTTGATTGCTGTTCAATAAAATCAAGCAAGTGGTGATAATTTTTGTATGTAAAATAAACAATCAAGCCCGCCAAAGCGGGCCTTGCTAATGTATCGATAACTAAATTGATGCCAACTATCCAATTAACAAATGTACTATACCCATCATACCCTTTTTTTACTTCATCCTTAGCAAGTTTATCAGGATGTGCTGGTGGTTGAATGTTACGTAATATTTCCATATTTATTTTTACGATTGAGGTTTTACATATTTTGAAAATTCTTGTTTAATCAGCTCGTCAGAAATTATTGTTAAACCATTGTAATAAGTTTTGCTCCATGCTGAGTCTGATTGATGCGTCCAGGATGAGAGTTGTATAGGGGTCCATGAGTGGAAATGTTTCCATACATCTTCCAATATAGCGGCTAGCGTTTTATCCGTTGCATCTGAATTTTCAGGATTAGGAAGAAAAACATTTTCAGTAAAGACAGGGACCCAATATTCAGCTTTTATTTTTTGGTTTCCGTATCTTTTAAATTCATCATAAACATCGCGTATAACAGGCCCGTATTTCCAGGCTTCTATTCTTTGTTTAAAAAGAGATTTATTAGTGACAGCCAGGTAAACTCCATATGCGATGTAACAGAGCTTGATAAGTTTTAATGGGGAAAAATCTTCGATATTTTCTTCTGCTGATTTTTTTATGAAAAAATTAACTGTCTTAAAAAGATTTTCATTTTCATGTGCGACCAGCATGTTAGTTATCCTCAAAATTTACCAGTTTGCTCTACTGAGATGAGGTCAATGCAGACGGAGCCTCACTTGTTTTCTATTTTTTACGGTTTAATGTTGCGTTAATAATGATTAGATACACACGCGTGTAATTCTTTCACAGACAGTATCACATATTGTCATCCTGTCAAGCTGGTAAAGTAGGACAAGAAGTTTTATCGAAGGAAATAAACCCCTCATAAAAACGGTAGGCGCAAAATATAATTTCCCTGTAAGAATTTTCTATCTACCCCAAGGTTTAATTGGTTAAAAGACCAAGGTCGATGTATTTTCTTCTTCTTTAATGTTTTCTCCAGGTAAAATAACTTCAAGTGGTGAGAAGGTTGAGTTGAATTTTGCTTGTAGTTTATCTAAAGCTGTTAAATCATCCGCGGTTAAAGAGGCGTGATTGTTTAATAGAATATAAATAGCGCTCAATAGCATAAAATTCGGAAAAAATTCATCGCGCTGTTCTTCAGAATGTACTGAATAACGTATCAGCCGCTGTTTAGTTAATTCAGTGATTATAATATCTGCAACTAGGTTTATATTTTCATCCTTCTTATCTCGATTTAAAACAAGCTCTGTTAATGCCTCATTAAATTTCTGATTAGTTTTTAAAGCATTTAAGCAGCGAAACATCCAGGCTAATTCTCCAGTTCGTCCTACGCCAGAAGTACAATGAATATAAGTAGTTTTGCCTTGCTCTTTAGCCGATAAATATGCTTGATAAATACGATAAAATTTATAAGCATTTTGCAGTTTCAATGATAGGGCACTATTATCAGGCCAGATAAGTTGAGTTGTTGAAAGTTTGGACTGTTGGCATGTGTCATAAAATGCTTCGCGTTTATCGCTGTAATCTGTTTCATTAGCGTGGATTGAAATCACCAATCCAATATTGCGAGCTTCTGCATAATTTCTGAAATTTACGTCTGATAGCCAAGGAGCAGCTGAATAGATCAGACCTTGTTCACTATCATAATTCGCATTAATTTGATGTTTCTCAATTTCGTTGCCATTAGTCATCGGGTACCGATGAGGTCCATCAAATCCTTCAACCACAAAGTCGGTGTTTTTATAACTACTAAAACTTTTAGGTAAATCAAAATTTTTAGTACACTGCTTTGCCTGTTGAATTAATGTTTCCAATGAAGCATTTTCATCTGGTGTTGCTACCGATTTATCAAACTCAGATAATTTTTTTAATTCCCGAATAATTTTTTTTCTTAACCAATCTTGTGAGTTTTTGGCATTGCTTGTTTGTAACATTTTTTCTAGGTAGCTTCCTTGTTGGGGAGAGCCGCCAGCTTGCTCATCACGTTTAAAAAAATTAGAAAAATTATTATCTTTTCCTAAGTCTTTTTCTTTTTCTAAAAATAATAAATATTGTAAGCGAAATAGATGGAAGTATGCTTTCCCAGCAACTAATTTTTCTCTTAAAAGGTTTGTTATCTTTTCTGCAGATGTATCAGCTGTTTGTGTTTCACGGGTTTTCGATCCATTGCGATTTGCATTGAAGAAATCATCGTATGTTATTTTCTGCGAGTTCGATGGGTTAGGGGAGACGGTAAAACTTTCGTTAGCCATTGTGGCTTGATATTCATAAATCAGATGATAGTAATTTTCTTTATTGCCAGGATGGTTTTTATAAAAAAAAACTATCCATTTGTTTATTAAATAATCAATTTCAGATGATTCTAATTCAAAAATGTATTGATTTTTAAGATGATCTGTTAATTCATTTATCAATGATCGCGTGGGGCTGGCTAAATTTGAGGTCTTCGGTTTATTTGATTTCGCCTGGTTGGAAGCGTTTAGATTTCTTATAAGCAATTTTAAAATGACCAGCGCTTTTGCCAATTTGATTGTATCTGCTTCGTCGTTTTTGTCGGAGTTAATTCCATCTAATAGTCTTATTGCTTTAGCTATCTGCTGGAAGACAGCATTGTCTTTTACAGAATTTTTAGAATAGTTTGTTTGAAAATTTTTTATAATTTCAACTATGCGGACTAAATTTAATGGTAAGGAGTTGGTTTTTTTGCTTTCTTCCATGGGCTTTACTCTATTATTTATTATTTGAAGCTTTATATTACAGATGCAGTTGTAGGAATTTCAAGTCTAATCGGCACAGGCTTGTGCGCCATGCGCTTTACATTTTACTAATGTCGCTGCTACTGCTGATCGCCGGATTTTTGACGCAGTAGCTGGTCAAAGCTCGTATTTTTATAATCCGATGTTATAATGGCGACAAATAAAAAAACTTACTCTCATGATTTAGCAGCTATACAATAATAACTTAAATCTGGTTTTAGTAGATTATTTTTATGTACTAAATCCCCATGTTTACAGATAAAGAAAATGGCAGAAGAAACTCCCTCCAAGAAACAAAAACCTTCTCTTATCTTCACTCGTTCTATAACTGAACATAGACAATTGGTCGCGCTTGCTAAGCCGCTAGCAGCTGCTGCTGAAGATGTGTTCGTAGAAGATGTGCTAATACCTGTCCGTGATAATTGCAGGCTCCCTGTTAAGCGTTACCTTCCGAAAGAAGAAGATGAGGTTCAAGTTGATTCAACCGCGGGTTATCCGACCTTATTTTATATCCCAGGCACTGCATTCATAGCGATTGAAACTAAATTTACAAACGTCATCTGTAGCCACATATGCTCGAAAACAAAATGTCAGATAATTGTGATTAATCATCAGTTGGCGCCAGAAGCACAATTTCCAGCGGGATATCAAGACGTTTATGATACTTTTAAATATTTTATTAATAAACCAAGGCCCCATTGTATCGATATAAATCGCATCGCAGTTGCAGGTTATAGCTCGGGTGGCAACTTTGCAGCCTTATTGGCGCTTCAAGCGAAACAGGAAGATTTACCGCTTGCATACCAAATATTAATTAGTCCCATCGTTGATCTATCGCGGAGTCTTACAAAATATAAAGAATTTGAAAACAAAGATACTGTTATCAGTGAAGAATTTGTTAGTTGGTTTATAGACCTTTACGTTCCCCAAAAAGAAAAATCTAATTTACGCGCTCCGCAACTTTCCCCTTTTTGGAGCGACCCAACTCGATTTAAAAAATTACCAAAAACTGACGTGATTGTGGCTGAATATGATCGATTTAGAAGTGATGCAGAATATTATTATATGCAGCTCAAAACTTGTGGAGTTGATGCTACAAGATTTGAAGAAAAAGGCGAAAATCATTCTTATCTTTGGTATAAACTTGAAGTCGTTGAAAAAATTTCCTCTCTCTTAAGGGCGAATTTTAATGCTGTTTCATTAACTGTTCCAATTTCAGATACGTTTAGTATCTCCCGATTAGAACCAAGTATTCAAAGTATTCAAACTTCAGAGAATGAATTAGGAGAAAATGTGAAAATCAAATAACAGTGTTAATTACACCTTGGGAAATTTCAAAATAAATTCAATATATTCGCCATATTTAGATTTGCAAATAATATCACCCCCAAAACTTTTCATAGTGTATTTGCAAAATGCTAAACCTACTCCAGTACCGCTTTTTTTAGAGGTTTGATATCCTGTAAATAGATGTGGGAGCAACTCTAACGACACACCACCAGCCGTATCTTTGATTATTAAAATATTATTATCGCCTTCTTGATCGGAAGAAATAAATATTTGGCCCGTCATTTTTTCGTTAATTTGCTCTAGAGAATTTTTTATTAAATTAACGACAATACGTATCATTAGTAATTCGTTTCCTTTGAATTCAAAATCTTTCTGGTCCCAATTTATTAACTCTTTTTGTCCTGCAGAGAAAGGGTAGCGAGTTAAAGCATTGTGAATACAGTGCCACATTGAGCAAAAATTTAAGTCTTCTTTAGCTAACTCACCCTTCAAGACTTGGCCCAAAGTTTTTAAAGTTACATTTATATAATCGTGCATTGCTCGTGCTTCTTCTTGAATACTAGCACTAGCCCTCGTTAACGATTTAATTATTTGGCTATGCTCGAAAGGAGAATTATCAATAAGTGGGCTAGGTGAGTTTACTTCTTGAAATGGAGAATTTGCATTATTTAAATTTGCTAAACATTCCTTAAGCGAAACAGCCTCCATTTCAATAATAGCGATAGGCGTACGTAAATCATGAGCAATGCTGCCAGCTAACACCATTACCGCTTGTCTAAGCTCAGCTTCCGTATTAGCTTTTGCTTGGGCTTCTGCTGCTTTTGCTGCTGCCTGCTGTTCACGTGCTTCAGCCTCTTTGCGGTCAGTGATGTCAATTGACATACCAACAATTCCAAGTGGATCACCTTTTTCATTGCAAAACGGCTTTTTAATCGATAAATGATGATATTCTTTACCAGTTTTATTTAAAAAAGTTTCCTCAATTATTTGTGCTTGACCTGATTGAATAACTTGCAAGTCATTTTCTCTAAATTGAGTAGCGATTTCTTTAGGAAATAAATCATAATCTGTTTTACCAACAATAAAATTTTTATCATTCGACTGCTCAAAGCCTTGTTCAATCATTTTCTCTAAGGAGAATGTATTTCTTCCTAAATAAGTGCCATCCGTATCTTTCCAATAAATGCTTGAAGGTATTTGATCAAGAATATTTTTTAAAATTAGGTTTTCGTTTTCTAATTTTTTAATTTTTTCTTCTAATTGCGTAATTGGACTAGCAACGCTTAGTGAGCTGTTTTTCATCTATTAGCCTTCGCATCAAAATTTCATTAGCTCAATTGGCAGCTTTAAATTGACAGCCTTAAGATATAATTAATAAAAATTCTATCACCTCATGGCCTACGTTGATATTAGATAAGTATTCTTTGTAAGCATCAGCCATTTTACGTTTTTTCATAAAATCGACCCAAATGCAACGCTAGCTTTTTCATTTGATCATGCTACTATAGCAACCCTTCGGCTGGGTGGCAGAGTGGTCATGCAGCGGCCTGCAAAGCCGTGGACGCCGGTTCGATTCCGACCCCAGCCTCCAGTCTAAAAGTTGGAGATCAAGATGAAAATTCTAATCTCTGGCAACTAGCTGCTAAAGAAGCCCAGGTGGCGAAACAGGTAGACGCAAGGGACTTAAAATCCCTCGGGGAGTAATCCCTGTGCCGGTTCGACTCCGGCCCTGGGCACCAAACGCTATTTTTTATCCTGTCATCATCCGGTCACATTTCTTGCATATGCTTCAGTTTTATAAGCGCTTAGCTGTGCTAGCCAGGAAAAATTTGTTGCTTTAATTTAATGAGGCGATTATGCGTGGTAATAAAAACAACAGCAATTTGATACTGGATTACACCATCATGATCTTCACTTACTTATTGATCATTTTTGGTTCAATAAGCTGGGGTGTGGGTGGCTATCAGCTTGGTAAGCGGTATTTTGGGGTTTGGTTTGGGATGTTGCTAATGTGCACCTCGATATTGGGTTCAATCATTAATCGTTCAATTTTAAGTCAGCCAGAAAAAAAACAGCAGGAAGCTGAAAGTCCATCTTATATATTGATGATATTGACGGTAATCGGCATGTTTTCTAATTTGATGACAGGTCACCAAGGAGCCAAAGAGCTTTGGATAATGGCAGATTGTGCAAATTCTTCAAGCCTGAAATCTTGTAATTTTGAACAACAAATAACAGGAACAGGTGAAAGGTTTTTCATCGGCTGTTTGAGTTTTTCAAGCTTTTTGGCGAATGGGTTGCCTTCAATGACGTCGGCAGAAAAATTTTCTAAATGGGTTAAAGCGATTTATGAAGAAATTAAAGTTGATGGCTTAAAAATAAAAAATACATTTCAAATCATGCCACTTCTAGTCGCAATTGCTTTACTAATTGGCAGAGGGAATTCAATAAATGAATTTTTAACTTTGGGGCTTGGTCAATCAGATAAACCGGATGCTATACCATTAATTCCGGATTCACAGGAGTGGTCTGGCTATGTATTGCCAGTCCTGGCATTCATTTTAAATGTTCCTAATGGAATGGGATTAACTACGTTGACTGCTGATGCTTTAGTTAAATATAAAGAAATAGTTCACAAACTAGAAAAACGACCTATAAAAACAGTGTTGAGTCTTATGTTGAGCACTCTTATTAATACATTTCTTTTTATCAACTATGCCGCGCAAACCAGCGCTTTTTTAGAAAGAATTGAAATGGATGCAGATACAACCGATTGGCTTACTTTGGGGGTGTTTTTACTGAGCATCGGCGCTTATTTGCCAAAAACATTTGCGGTGATTGATCCTAGGATTGAGCGTCTCAGTGCAAATTCGCCAGAAAAGCCACAATCTTTAATTATCAATGAATTGGAAAAAGATAGTAAATCATTTGCAAAACTTATAGGCGAATTTGGATCATGGCTACCGGCATGCTGTAAAGGTGAGGGCAAAATAAATGAATTCTCACCTTTAATATAAATGAGAACTATCAAACCAAAAATTCTCAAAGTCGAAGATGAAACCGCCATTCGCAATATGCTGCGCTTTGTTTTGACACCAGCAGGTTTCGAAATTATAGCTGCTGAGCATGTCAGCTCAGCCGAAAAATTTTTAGCAAAAAAACCGGATTTAATTATTGTTGAGTTGAAATTAATCAACGTAGGGTAGACGTGCTGGTACGGCGCCTATGTCAGCGCTTGAAACCTTTTTTTTACGATATTTATATCGAAACGGTTAGAGGTGTTGGTTACCGTTGGGCAGAAGATGAATAAAGCGGATTTTCAAAAAACTCTGGCTGATTTGCCGCCAGAAATTCTTCATCAGCGTATTTTACAGTGTCCGATACCGCCATCGGCATCGCCAAAAAACATGTTCCTAAAATAACCGAACGTTTTTACCGCGTTGATAAAGCACGCTCACGCAGCAGTGGTGGCACTGGCCTCGGGTTGGCAATTGCCAAACATGTATTGTTACGTCATCAAGGCAAATTATTGATTCAAAGCGAATCAGGCAAAGGCAGTGTTTTTACTTGCGTCTTTGCAAAAAAAGTCGTGACGCCATTAAATTCCAGATGTTAGTATCATGCAGCGGTTCCCGCTGTATCATAAAAGCTGATAACCCATATTTTTTATGCTAAAACACCCACTAGCCCTTTCACTCGCCCTGCGCTACATCCGTGCCCGCAAACGCGGCCAGTTTGTTTCGTTTATTGCAGCCGCTTCATTAATTGGCATCGCTTTGGGCGTGATGGTTTTGATCACCGTACTTTCGGTGATGAATGGTTTTGATTATGAAATCCGCCATAAATTATTCAATTTAGCCGATCAAGTATTAATTATTAATTCCGAACACCATATTCAAAATTGGCAGCAATTAAGTAATGACGCGCTCAAACAAAAAGATGTGGTTGCCGCAGCGCCATTAATTCGCGCGCAAGGATTATTAACGCGCAATAGCCAGTCGACACCGGTTTTAATTCAAGGCATTTTGCCGCAACCGGAAGAAAAAGTTTCGGACTTAGCGAAAAATATGGTGGTTGGTGGCTTTAATAGTTTGCAGCCTGGCAGTTATCAAATCGTAGTGGGCGAGGGATTAGCGCAAGGATTGGGATTGCAAATTGGCACACAGGTTGTTTTGGTGACGCCGCAGGCAAATGCTTCACCGGTAGGAATTATTCCACGTTATCGCGTGTTTACTGTCAGTGGCATTTATCGTGTCTCAGGTGATACGTTTTTAAATGAAAATACCGCATTTATTGCTTTAAAAGACGCGCAGACTTTATATCAATATGGCAACTCGGTCAGCGCTATCCGCTTGCGTGTTACCGATTTATATTCCGCACCTCTGGTTGCAACCAATTTAAATCAAGCATTGCCTGAAACCTTTTTCGCCAGCGATTGGACGCAAAAATATGGTACATTTTTTAAAGCGATCGCGATGGAAAAAACCATGATGTTTATTATTTTATTGCTGATTGTTGGTATCGCGGCATTTAATCTGGTTTCGACACTTGTCATGGTAGTCAATGATAAACGCTCCGATATCGCCATTTTACGCACCATGGGAGCAACGCCGAATTTTATTATGCGCGTCTTTATGTTGCAGGGATTTATTATTGGCAGTTTAGGTACATTTTTTGGTATTATTTTTGGCGTGCTTTTAGCGTTAAATGTCACCGCTGTCGTCAATTTCATCCAGAAAGTTTTCGGTGTGCAATTTGTTTCTTCCTCAGTTTATTTTATTGATTATGTCCCTTCGCAATTGCAATGGATGGATATTGTGCATATTGCATTAGCCGCATTAATGCTAAGCTTTTTAGCCACGATTTATCCCGCGCGAAGCGCCGCCAAAACGCAACCGGCTGAGGCATTGCGTTATGAGTGAAATCATTTTATCTGCCAAAAATTTATCCAAACATTATCAGGATGGCGAACGCAAATTAGCTGTGCTCGATGATTTAAATTTTGAAGTCAAAAAAGGCGAACTCGTTGCCATCGTCGGCGCTTCTGGCTCTGGTAAATCGACTTTATTGCATATTTTAGGCGGCCTGGATAAACCCAGTAGCGGCGAAATTTTTATCAATGGCAAAAATTTTTCCAATATTTCCGAACGCGAAAAAAGCGAAATGCGCAATCGCTTTTTAGGTTTCGTTTATCAATTTCATCATTTATTGCCGGAATTAAATGCATTGGAAAATGTGGCGATGCCGTTAATGTTGGGAAAAACGCTAGCAAATGATGCCTATGTCAAAGCAGCGGACATTTTAAATGCAGTCGGTTTAAAAGAACGCGAATCGCATCGACTCAATGAGTTATCCGGCGGCGAACGGCAACGGGTAGCTTTGGCACGTGCTCTGGTGACAAATCCTTTGTGTGTTTTGGCTGATGAGCCGACGGGGAATTTAGATCAGAATACGGCTAATAAAGTGCTTGGATTGATGTTGGATTTGAATGCGCGTTATCAAATTAGTTTGATTATTGTGACGCATGATTTGGCATTGGCGAAAAAAATGCATACGGTGTATGAATTGGTTTCGGGAAAGTTAGTGAAACAATAATTTGATGAATAAAGTTGCTGCGTTAGATCACCCCTCATCCGCCCCGTTGGGGCACCTTCTCCCGCAAGGGGAGAAG
>CAYTUN010000057.1:0-15666 GCA_964441315.1 uncultured Gammaproteobacteria bacterium
CCTTCTCCCCTTGTGGGAGAAGGTGGCCCAACGGGCCGGATGAGGGGTAATAAAATATCCTGCAGAAAATAATGAGAAGTTAAATTTATATAATATTTTCAAAAATAATTTACACAAAAAATAACAAAAAACTACTCTGTTTTCCTCACACCCTTCGGCCGCCATGCGGGTGCAATCACCGTATAATTATTTTCCAAATTTAAAAGTGAAGCCGGTTTTAACATGTTTTTACCGAATTTTTGATTAATTAAATCTTTAACCTGGTCTAATGCTTTTTGCTGTTTATTTTCTTCCTGCGCCGAATGAAATAAATCACGTTGCTGCCATTTTAATGGGAGGATATGGCTTGCGGTTATTTGCACCTGAAAAACGCCTTCACCACCATATTCTTTTAATAACATTTCTGCACACTGCCAAATTTCCCGCGAATTTTGCGTGCCTTCGGCAAAATCAAATTCCAGCCCTTTCCAGCCTTCTTTTAAACGATAACCAATAAACAATTTTTTCGCACTGAGTTGATGACGACGTAAACGTGCGCTTAATCTTTCGCATTGTTGTAATAATTGGCGGCTAATTAATTCAAAATTTTTACAATTCGGCGGCAATATTTTTCCATGCCCCATGCTTTTTGGCATTTCTTCACCCATTAAGGGCGCGGGATCATGACCTAAACACGTTAAATATAAGCGCTTACCGATAGCGCCAAAACGCCTTGATAAAATACTCATCGGAAAACGCGCCATGTCGCCACAATAAAAAATACCCAGTGCATTTAAATAACGCTCTAGTTTTTTACCAATGCCGCAAATTTCGCCGATTTTTGCAGACGCAATAAACTCGCGAGTTTTATTGGGCGGCACAATGGTAATGCCACCTTTATTTTTCTCTGCACAATATTTTGCGGTTAATTTTCCCTCGGAAATACCAATCGAACACGGAAGTTGACTCACCTCTTTTATTAATTGATGAATTTTTTCACCAATCGCTTCCACGGAAGGATATAAATTTAAAACATGGGTTAATTCTAAAAAACATTCATCAATCGAATAAATTTCTGTGTCCGGCGTAATTTGCTCTAAAACCGCCATAATGCGACTGGAAATTTCAGCATAACGTTCAGGCCGGCCGACGCGTACGATTAACTGCGGACAAAGCTCTTTCGCTTCATATAATTTAGTGCCAGTTTTAATGCCGTAATGACGGGCTTCGTAACTAGAGGTGATAATGGTCGTGCCACTATTGCCATTGATGACTGCGACCGGCTTGCCTTTGAGCTCAGGAAAATCCAATTGCTCAACGCTGGCAAAAAAGCTCACCATGTCAACATGGGCAAAACAACGCGGCCAAAGCTTGCGATCGATCGCCATAAATTTCCTTGTATGTTTTCTTTTTGTTTTCTATAATCCTAGCTAAGTTTTCTTGACAGAGCAAATTTATGCTAACTAAAAAACAGCTCCAAGTATTGCGATTTATCAGCGATTATCGCGACAAAGAGGGCATCGCACCTTCCTATCGGGAAATTGCGGATCATCTTGGTACGCAATCGGTTGGCTCTATTACTAAATATATCAAAGCTTTAGAAAAAAGCGGGCATATCGAGCGAAAGCACTATCGGTCGCGGGCGTTGGCGGTAGTCAATGCAGAAAAACCGGAAGGTTTGCCTCTGGTAGGAAAAATTGCCGCAGGAAAACCCATTATGGCATTTGAAAACATTGAGAGAATCGACATAGAGCAATTTTTAACACCGGCGCAAGGTTGCTTCCTGTTAAAAGTGCAGGGCGAATCGATGCGGGATGCCGGCATTATGGAAGGGGATTACGTGTTAGTGAAACCCAGCAATAGCGCCAAAAACGGGCAAATTGTGGTGGCGCTGGTGGATGGGTTTGATGCGACGCTTAAGCGTTTTCATCAAGAAGACAGCCGCATCCGGCTGGTTCCGGAAAATAAACAAATGCAGGTTATGACCTATCCGGCGGAACGCGTGGTGATTCAGGGGATTGTGGTGGGGCAGATAAGGAAATACGCGTAACTAATTCAGCGGTTCCCGCTGAATCAAAGTAGACGCGAGCATTGGAGGGCTGCTTGAATGCATGCTAGTAAATAACATATCAATATAAACACATCGCCGCCTGCGGTGTGGTATTAAACCTGTAGAGATTAAAATTTATAAATTTTTAACAAAAACAATATTTCAGAAAATATCAGAGATTAGGAAACATACTTATGCCAAACGAAATCATTAAACAAAAATCCGCCGTCATTGCTTATTGCGTTGCCAGAATTCAACAAGAATATAGCGAAAAACAAGTGCTCGAAAATAGTACGCAACGTGAAGCGATTTTGTTAAATATCCAGCGCGCCTGCAAATCTATTGTTGAGCTCGGTTTACATATATTGCGCATTAAAAAACTCGGCACGCCTGAAAATTTTTCTGATATTTTTCTTAAATTAGAAACTGCCAGTATTATTCCCGAGCAGCTCAGCTTACGCTTGCAAAACCTGATAAATTTCTGTCACCATCATTTATCTGACTTAAATGAAAAAGAAAGCGAAATGCTGGAAAAAATTATTAATCAGCAGATTTATAGTTTTGTATTGTTCATTAATTTTATAGGAAAGTTAGGATAGTATTTATGGAAGCCATCATTCAACAAGCACTAAATATTTTATTGGCTGAACAATCT
Organism: uncultured Gammaproteobacteria bacterium; assembly: GCA_964441315.1. GTDB lineage: Bacteria > Pseudomonadota > Gammaproteobacteria > CAYTUN01 > CAYTUN01 > CAYTUN01. The sequence goes on from CAYTUN010000057.1 coordinate 2,685, forward strand.
GACATGATGATGGCGTATGTATTCGGCAGCTTTGCTAACGACCAACAAAATGCTGATAGTGATCTTGATTTGGCCATATTTTGCAAGGAAAAGCTGGGGGCAACCGAACGTTGGGAGTTAGCTCAAAAAATCGCTGCCCACATCAATCGCGATGTTGATCTTGTGGATCTAGCTGAAGCCAGCACAGTAATGCGTTATCAAATCATCGGCTATGGTAAACGCATTTATTGTGCCAATGAAAATGCTTGTGCAGAATTTGAAATACTGGCGATTTCGATGTATTTACGGTTTAATGAAGAACGCAAACCGTTACTTGAGGCAATTCATAAAACAGGAAAAATTTATGGCGACAAATGATGTCGTACTCAATAAAGTTGCAACCATTGAACGCTGCATTCAAAGAATCCATGATGAATACGACAATAATTTTGAAAATAATTTAACCAAACAAGACGCCATCATTTTAAACCTGCAACGCGCTGCTGAAACCGCAATTGATTTAGGCACACATATCATAAGAGATAAAAAATTAGGCTTGCCACAAACCTCCCGCGAAGTATTTGATTTATTGGAAAAAGCAAATATTATCTCCACCGAAATCTGCACCAACATGAAAAAAATGGTGGGTTTCCGCAATATTGCAGTGCATGATTACACCAGACTCAATCTAGCAATTATCAAAAATATTATTGAACTTCATATAGAAGATTTTCTGCAATTTACAAAAGCCATTTTCAAATCCACTTAAAGAATATTTTACTACCAACGATCCACTATCTTACATCATAAGATTCTAACGAAAAATTCTAAATTTTTAAGAGTTGATTCACCAATTCACTCAACCTAATTTGTTTAACAATTTCAGCCTTATTACCACATTGCATTTTCAATTTTATATTTTTTAAATAAAACCGCACCGTTCTCACAGAAATATTTAGCAATCTTGCCACTTCTTCGTTAGTTTTTCGCTTCAAAAAATATTTCATGCATTGTGCTTCTCGTAGTGTGAAGTATACATGGGGGTGTGTTTTGCCAAGGTAATATTTTTTGGACTTGCTGCGTTTCTTTTCACAAACACTTTTTTTAGCTAAAAGCATGGTTTTTCCCTAATTTAATTATTTAATAATATAAATTTTTCCTGCTTGTCTTTTGTTTTTATTTTAGCAATGAAACATCAACATTTTATAAACATAACACATGAAATGTCTAGTGTCTTTACTAATCATGGCTGACAAGCCCAGGTTGAAATAGCGTTGAAGATAATGCAAGCTGATGGTCGCTTTAGCTAAGAGAGGCAACTAATGGAGTTAATGGATAAAACCTGGCACCTGGCCAGCACAGAAGATGAAATCAAAATAACCGAATTTGAATTGCAGCTGTGGCGGACTTTCTCTGCTTTTACCCGTTGGCAAGAAGATTGCGAACAAAGCACGAACAACAGCAGCTTAACTGCCAATGATATTGCGGTTTTACATATTATAAGGATGAAAGACCGGCCCAAGTCCATATATGACATCGGCAGGTTAATGAACCGGACAGACACTTACAACATTTACTACAGCGTCAAAAGATTATTAAATTTAAAACTAATTTCTGTTTCCAAGTCCACGGACAAAAAAATTAAAGAATATGCAATAACACCAGCGGGAATAGAAAATACAGATGCTTACACTCAGTCACGAAGAACAGTATTAATAAATCTTTTCATTAAAGAATTAAATCTGGATTTCGAGCAACTTTCCAAAAGCCTGGCAATTTTGAAAGCAGTATACGATGAAGCAGACAGGGCTGCTGTTTCTTATATTATTCCTCACGCCAAGAAGACTGGCAAAAAAGTAAAATGATGATCCGAATACCATTAGAATTTTCACAAATTTATGTTTATGATATTCGTCTATTTTTTAAACCGCCCGGAATCTACGTATGAAAAATGGGAAAAGCATTTTTTTATTGCAGCCGGTTAATTTGGATAATCAGCAGGTGGCTCCGGTTTTGATATTGTCTGAAAATGAAGATTCTGCGCGTGCATTTGCTGATAAAATGCGAATGCAAAATTCGATGATTGCGAAAGAGCGTGAGCGAAATGATAAGATAGGAAATAAAGTCAGCATGATTTATTTCGACAAAGAAAAAGTGAGTTGCACAACGCTCACCGAAGCAAAAGATTATAAAATTATTAAAAAATTTGGTGACACTTTGCAGATTAACTTAATAAAAAATAATAAAATTTATGTTATCACTTTGGACAAACCTGTCCGGTTTTAATTTTAGGCTGGTGTAAGCTTTAGCTTACAACACAAAGCGGCAATGGCTGACAGCTACTGCTGACGCTTTATTCTACACTTTGTATCAGCTTATGAGGCGGGTCAAACGGATTTGGCTGGAACGGAGGCGATTCTGGCTCAAGGACGGGTGTGCATAGGGATAATGCAAGGTCTCATAAGCTCGCTTTTTATCTTCAGCCGTAATTGCTCGCCAAAACTCGACATCCAACTCAACAACGTTTATAAATCCACTCCCATTCGCTATCAGCAAAGCCCATGTCAGCTAAAACCAGCATGCAAATTACGCGCTCCCGTGCCTTCAGCTGGGTAGCTTTTCAAATTTTTGCCGTGATTGTGGCAAGCGGGCTGACTTATTTATGGGGTGGATTGAATTTAGCCAAAGAAATCGCCCTGGGTGGCGCAACTGCCGTATTGCCCAACTTGATTTTTGCACTGATATTATTCGGTTTGATCGACCCTCGGCGAAGCACTCAAATGCTAATCGCGCTCTACTTTGGCGAGGCATTGAAATTATTTTTGACCGGTATAATTTTTCTATTTGTTTTATCAAAATTTGCGGTTACAATCGGGGCGCTTTTGACGGGCATGCTGATCGCGATCGCCGCTTTTTGGCTAGCGCCCTTAGTAATGAGTCGATTGATAAAATAATATGGCAACCAACACCACCATCACTCCAGCAGAATATGTACAACATCATCTGTACCATCTGCCGCTGAATTTAAAAGATTTTAGCTTGACGCACGGCTCAGGTTTTTGGGCGCTTAATCTCGATACAATCCTCATTTCATGGCTCTGCGGCTTTTTATTTCTCGGCGCGTTTTATGCTGTTGCGCGTAAAGCGACCGCTGGTGTTCCAGGAAAATTACAAAATTTTGCTGAAATTATGGTTGGTTTCGTTGACGGCCTGGTAAAAGAATCCTTCCACGGAAAATCTGATCTGATTGCACCTATGGCGTTGACGATTTTTATCTGGGTTTTTTTGATGAATTTCATGGATTTGATTCCAGTCGATTTGCTCCCACGAATCGCACATGAATTGGGCTTGCCTTATTTCCGTCCCGTACCAACTGCCGATCCCAATCTAACTTTCGGTCTTTCTATTACCGTTTTTATTCTGATAGTGTTTTTTAATATTAAAACCAAAGGTGGCATTGGTTTAACAAAAGAAATACTGACCAAACCATTCGGGCCATTTTTGTTTCCGCTAAATTTTGCTTTTCGGATACTAGAGGATTGTGTCAAACCTATTTCCTTAGCTTTACGGTTGTTCGGTAATTTATTTGCTGGCGAATTAATTTTTATATTAATTGCTTTAATGCCTTGGTGGATCCAATGGACCGTAGGCGGCGTCTGGGCAATTTTTCATATATTAATTATTGCAATTCAGGCTTTTATCTTTATGATGCTGACCATTGTTTATCTCAGCATGGCACACGAAACGCATTAATAAAATTTTATTTCAGTCGAAAAAAATGACTGAAATAAAATCTGGCTAATGCGTTTCGTGTAGAGTAATTCGTTAAACTTTAACTACTATAAAAGGGGTTCTGTTATGGATTTGGTTTCTGCTGTTGCAAGTGTACAAGGTATGTCGGCGATTGCTGCTGGGCTTTTGATTGGGTTGGCGGCGCTGGGTACCGCTATCGGTTTCGGTGTTTTGGGTGGAAAGTTTTTGGAAGGGGTGGCACGTCAGCCGGAATTGACGCCGATGTTGATGTTACGCATGTTCTTGATGGCGGGTTTAGTTGATGCATTTGCGGCCATTTCGATTGTGATGGGCTTATATTTATTTTTTGCAAAGAACCCCTTTATCGGCGACGTTTTACAGGCTGCGGGTAAAACCACGCTCGGAAGTTAGTTGTTAATTTTCCTTCTCCCCTTGTGGGAGAAGGTGTCCCAAAGGGACGGATGAGGGGAAATAAATACCGTTTTCCTTAAACAAATTTTTCCCCTCATCCGCCCTTACGGGCACCTTCTCCCGCAGGGAGAGAAGGGAATACATATATATAATGAGTCATTAACTATGAATCTAAACGCGACTTTACTGGGACAAATGATTACCTTCGCGGTATTCATCTGGTTCACCATGCGCTTTGTTTGGCCGCCGATTGTTAAAGCAATGCGCGAACGTGAAAAGAAAATTGCTGACGGTTTAGCTGCAGCAGAACAAGGTGGCCGTGATTTGGAATTAGCACATCATCGCGCGACGGAAGTTTTAGAAGAAGCGCGGCAAAAAGCAGCGAAAATTATTGAACAAGCCAATGAACGCGGCATGCGCATGATTGAACAATCAAAAGAAGATGCGCGCAAAGAAGGCGAGCATTTAATTAAACATGCGCAGAACGAAATTAATCAAATGGCAGAAAAAACAAAGCTTGAATTGCAGACGCATGTTTCAGAGCTGGCAATTCAAATGACAGAAAAATTATTGCAGCAGCATTTGAATAGCACAACGCAGCGTGAATTATTAAAAGCGCGAGTTGATCAAGTATGAATCCATCTTTATACAAACTAGCACGTCCTTATGCGAGTGCCGTTTTTGAAGTGGCGGACGAAAAAAATTTATTACTGCAATGGGAAAACTATTTGCATATTTTATGCAAAATTACAGCTGATGCTAGTGTACAAACATTTTTAAAAAACCCCAACACAACCGCTGAAATTCGTGCAAACTTGATTAACAAAATTTTAATTGATCAAAAATTTGACGATAAAAAATTGCATAATTTTATTTTATTGCTGGCACAACGCCATCGCTTGCCCCTTTTACCACAAATTTTTTTACTGTTTAAAAAATTAAAAGATGAAAAAGAACAAACCATTTTGGCTAAAGTCGTTTCTCCTTTAGCTTTGACAACGGATGAAGAAAAAGAATTGAAAGAGCGTTTGGAGAAACGCATCAATAAAAAAGTTGTACTTGAAAATGAAATTGATCCCAAAATTTTGGGCGGTTTCAAAATTAAAATGGGTGATCATGTAATGGATTTTTCCTTGCTCGGTGAGCTGGACCGTATGAAGCAAAATTTATTGCGCGAAGAGATTTAACGAGGTAAATAAAATGCAAATTAGCTCAGCAGAAATTAGCCAGATTATTGCAGAACGTATTAAAGAATTTGATACCGGCGCACAAATGCGCACCGAAGGCACTATCGTCAGCATTAAAGACGGTATTGTGCGTATTTATGGTTTGGACAAAGTCATGTTGGGTGAAATGATTGAATTTCCGAACCATGTTTATGGCATGGCTTTGAACTTGGAGCGTGATTCGGTTGGCGCGGTGGTTTTAGGCAATTATGAGCATTTGCAAGAAGGCGATATTGTTAAATGCACCGGCAAAATTTTGCAAGTTCCCGTCGGCGAAGCTCTATTAGGCCGCGTGGTCAATGCGCTCGGCCAACCGATTGATGGTAAGGGTGAAATTAAAGCACAGGAATTTTCTCCGATTGAAAAAGTGGCGCCCGGTGTAATTACACGCCAATCCGTCAGCCAACCAATGCAAACCGGTTTGAAAGCGATTGATGCGATGACGCCGGTTGGACGCGGCCAACGTGAATTAATTATTGGCGATCGCCAAACCGGTAAAACGGCAATTGCAGTTGACGCCATCATCAATCAAAAAAATACTGGTGTTAAATGTATTTATGTCGCCATCGGTCAAAAAGCTTCTAGTGTCGCCAATGTGGTGAGCAAATTAGAAGAACACGATGCGATGAAGCATACGATTATTGTTGCGGCCAATGCTGCTGATCCCGCTGCTTTACAATTTATCGCGCCTTATGCCGGCTGCGCCATGGGCGAATATTTCCGCGACCGCGGTGAAGATGCTTTAATTATTTATGATGATTTAACCAAACAAGCCTGGGCTTATCGTCAAATTTCTTTATTATTGCGCCGCCCACCGGGACGCGAAGCTTATCCGGGCGATATTTTTTATTTACATTCGCGTTTATTGGAACGTGCTGCGCGCGTCAATGTGGAATATGTGGAAAAAATGACGCAAGGCCGCGTAAAAGGCAAAACCGGTTCATTGACTGCATTGCCAATTATTGAAACACAGGCGGGTGACGTTTCTGCTTTCGTTCCTACCAATGTGATTTCGATTACCGATGGTCAAATTTTCTTGGAAACGGATTTGTTTAATTCTGGTTTCCGCCCAGCAATCAATGCGGGTTTATCAGTGTCTCGTGTCGGTGGCGCTGCGCAAACTAAGATTATTAAAAAATTAACTGGCGGTATTCGGATTGCACTGGCGCAATTCCGTGAATTAGAAGCATTTTCTCAATTTGCTTCCGATTTAGATGAAGCGACACGCAAGCAATTAGAACGCGGCAAGCGTTTGATGGAAATTTTAAAACAAAGACAATATCACCCCTTATCAGTTGCTGAAATGGCGCTGAGTTTATATATCGCTGGCGAAGGTCTTTTGGATGATGTGCCAGCAAATAAAGTCAGCGATTTTGAACATGAATTACATCAATTCGCACGCGATCGTTATGCGCACTTATTAGAAAAAATTAATAAAGATCCGGTTTTCTCTGATGAAGTCGCAGAACAAATGAAAAAATGTGTGGAAGAATTTAAACAAAATATGAGCTGGTAAAGCATGCCTTCAAGCCGCGAAATTCGAAGCCAAATTGGTAGCATTAAAAATACGCAGAAAATTACTAAGGCGATGGAATTAGTTGCTGCCAGTAAAATGCGTAAAGCGCAATTGCGCATGGCGGCTTCGCGTCCGTATGCTAAAAAAATTCGCCAAGTCATTAGCCATGTGGCTGCATCACATACACAGTTTCAACATGCCTTTTTAACGCAGCGCGAAACCGTCAAACGCGTCGGTTATATTGTCATTTCTTCTGATCGCGGTTTGTGTGGCAGTTTAAATATTAATTTATTTAAATCTGTCATTACTTCCATGCGGGAACAAACACAGCTCGGTAGAGAAATTGATTTATGTTTGGTCGGACAAAAAGCGGAAAATTTCTTCCGGCGTTTTGGCGGCAATGTCGTCGCACAAGCAGCTAATTTAGGTGATACACCGCAAATTAATGATTTAGTCGGAATTGTAAAAGTGATGTTGGATGCTTATAGCGCGCAAAAACTAGACGTGATTTATTTATGTTTTAATCATTTCGTTAACACCATGAGTCAAGCGCCCACGATTGAAAAATTATTACCGATTGAAATTTCCGCTGAAGAAACGAATTCCGTTGGTTATTGGGATTATATCTACGAACCTGATTCTCGTGCTTTAATGGATTTATTATTAGTACGCTACATTGAAACACAGGTTTATCATGCGGTTGTGGAAAATCTAGCTTGTGAACAAGCCTCGCGCATGGTTGCTATGAAAAATGCTACCGATAACGCCGGGCAGTTAATTGATGATTTGCAATTGGCGTACAACAAAGCACGGCAGGCGTCGATTACACGAGAAATTGCGGAAATCACCGCAGGCGCGGAAGCATTGACGGATTAATTTATTCGCCGCAAGCGGCGAATCGATTTAAGGGCAAGTCGATTTAAAATCGAATTGGTTTAGGATCGAGTCGCTTTATAGAGTCGGGTCGTTTTAAAGGCGAATCGCTTTTAAGTTTAAGAAATTGCGAATTATGTTTTCCTTCTCCCCTTGTGGGAGAAGGTGCCCGTAAGGGCGGATGAGGGGAAAGCAATAGCTTTTGCTACTCTTTTGGTTTATAGAGAGTTTTTATCAAAAAAGCCTTTTAAAAACCTCATAAAATATTTCGCCGTTGAGGCGAAATATTTTATTACCCCTCATCCGCCCCTTTGGGGCACCTTCTCCCGCAGGGGGAGAAGGAATTAGAGAAGAAACCTTATATATAGGCAAAACTATGAACGGCAAAATAGTAGAAATTATCGGTGCGGTGGTTGATTGTGCATTCCCACGTCAGGCAGTACCGCGTATTTATGATGCATTGATAGTCGAAAAATCGGGGCTTACGCTGGAAGTGCAGCAGCAGCTTGGCGATGGCATCGTGCGCACCATTGCGATGGGTTCTACTGAAGGCCTGCAACGTGATGTTGAAGTCAAAAATACCGGCCATCCGATTCGTGTGCCAGTTGGCAAAAAAACGCTTGGCCGTATTATGGATGTCTTGGGCCACTTTATTGATGAAGTTGAGACCAAAGACCCTATTACCGATAACGAAAAATTACCGATCCACCGCGAGCCACCAAAATTTGTTGATCAAGCAGCAGCAACGGAATTACTCGAAACTGGCATTAAAGTTATTGATCTGCTTTGTCCCTTTGCCAAAGGCGGTAAAGTCGGCTTATTCGGCGGCGCCGGCGTCGGCAAGACGGTCAACATGATGGAATTAATCCGCAATATCGCTATCGAACACAGCGGTTATTCTGTATTTGCTGGCGTTGGCGAGCGTACCCGCGAAGGCAATGACTTCTATCATGAAATGAAAGAATCCAATGTTCTGGATAAAGTATCATTGGTCTATGGCCAAATGAACGAGCCACCAGGCAACCGTTTGCGCGTTGCTTTGACTGGTCTGACTGTTGCCGAAAGCTTCCGCGATGAAGGCCGCGATGTTTTATTATTTATCGATAACATTTTCCGCTATACCTTGGCAGGTACCGAAGTCTCCGCATTATTAGGCCGGATGCCTTCCGCCGTGGGTTACCAACCGACACTGGCAGCAGAAATGGGAAGCCTGCAAGAACGCATTACTTCCACCAAAACTGGCTCGATCACCTCGATTCAAGCAGTCTATGTGCCAGCGGACGACTTGACCGATCCATCACCGGCAACGACTTTCGCGCACTTGGATGCAACTGTCGTGCTTTCACGTCAAATCGCTGAGTTGGGGATTTATCCGGCGATTGATCCTTTAGACTCCACTTCACGCCAACTTGATCCTTTGGTTGTAGGCCAGGAACATTATGATGTCGCTCGTGGTGTGCAGCGTACCTTACAACGTTATAAAGAATTAAAAGATATCATTGCTATTCTGGGTATGGACGAGTTGTCCGAAGACGATAAACTAACCGTGCGACGTGCGCGCAAAATTCAGCGCTTTTTATCGCAACCCTTCTTTGTCGCAGAGGTCTTTACCGGTCAGCCTGGAAAATATGTGCCACTGAAAGAAACCATTCGCGCCTTCAAAGGCATTATTGATGGTGAATATGACTATTTGCCAGAACAAGCCTTTTATATGGTCAGTACGATTGAAGAAGCGATCGAAAAATCGAAATCTTTATAACGGCGCAAAGCGCCGTTATCAAAGTGTTCGGAGACAACGGCGTTTTGGGTGGGCTTCCGGTCTTCGTCAATGGCATCAGATGGTGTTTTTGTGTGACTTGGTGTCTGTGTTCGTCTTTTTGACATCACCAGCCAGATATGACGTTGTTGGGTAACTTTTTAAATTTCGTGAGGGCATCCTGATGGTGGCCCTTCTTTGGCTTGGCGCTAGAACCAAGATAGGCAGAAAGCGAATTATTTCTACAATTTAACGAATATTAAGGGCCACCATGATTACAGTACATCTAGACATTGTGAGTGCGGAAACTGCGATTTTTTCGGGATTGGTCGAGGCGGTGATTGTGCCTGGAAAAATGGGTGAGATGGGAATTTACCCAGGGCATACGGCTTTGCTCAGTGCTTTAAAACCTGGATTGATTCGGCTGATTTTGCCAGAGGGGAAGGAAGAAGTCATTTATTGTTCGGGTGGAATTGCTGAAGTACAACCCAAGCTCATCACGATATTATCAGATACGGCTTCGCGGGCGGCTGATCTGGATGAAGCGGCGGCTTTAGAAGCCAAAGAACGTGCTGAAAAATTAATTTCTGAAAAACGTGAAGATTTTGAGTATAGTAGGGCCATTGTCGAACTTGCGGAAGCTACTGCGCAGTTACGCGCTATCCAACGTTTGCGCAAACAATTAGGCCAATAAAAGATCATGACTAATGGACAAGACTGATCTCAATATTATTATTCTCGCCGCTGGCAAGGGCAAGCGGATGGGCTCCGAGCTGCCAAAAGTCTTACATCCATTGGCAGGCAAACCGCTATTAAGTCATGTCATCACAACTGCCGAAAAGCTAAAACCAAAGCACATATTTGTCATTTATGGCAATGGCGGCAAACAAGTGCGCGAGCATTTAAATAGCGCCAAAGTGACCTGGGTCGAACAGAAAGAAACTCTAGGTACTGGTCACGCAGTACAGCAAGCGTTACCACAAATTAACGACAGCGCAAAAGTTTTGATTCTTTACGGCGATGTGCCTCTGATTAGCGCAGCCACATTAAAGCAATTTATCGAAGAAAATAGTAAACCTTCTTTAGCCATCATCACGGCAACACTCGGTCATCCTTTTGGCTTTGGTCGGATTATCCGCCAAAAAAAACTCATCAAGGCGATTGTTGAAGAACGCGACGCCACTGCTAAACAACGTGAAATTAAGGAAATTAATACCGGCATTATGTTGGCAAAGGCCGGCTATTTAAAAAAATGGCTGAAAAAAATTAAAAATCATAATCAGCAGCATGAATATTATTTAACTGATGTTGTCGCGTTAGCCGTTAAAGATAAAGTCAAAGTGGGCAGCATTTGCGTGACTAATAACGATGAAATCCGCGGTATCAATACTTTACTGGAACTAGCGCAAGTCGAAAGAATTTATCAATATCATTTGGCAAAAAATTTAATGGCGCAGGGTGTGAAAATCATTGATCCACACCGTTTTGATTTGCGTGGGCATGCAGAAATTGAGAGCGATGTGATGATTGATGCCAACGTGATTTTAGAAGGCGAAATTAAAATTGCTGCCGGCAGCCGCATTGGCGCTAATTGCATCTTAAAAAATGTGGTATTAGATAACAATGTTATCGTTCATCCTTTTACTCATATCGAAGGCGCAAAAATAAAAGCTGGCGCTAATATCGGCCCCTTTGCGCGTATCCGTCCTGAAACTGAAATTGGTAAAAATGCCAAAATCGGTAATTTTGTTGAAATTAAAAAAAGCTCCATCGGCGATGAAAGCAAGGCCAGTCACTTGAGTTATATTGGTGATGCGATTGTTGGCGAACACGTGAATTTAGGCTGCGGCACAATTACCGTCAATTATGATGGCTTAAAAAAATATCAAACAAAAATTGAAGATTATGCTTTTGTCGGCTGTGACAGCCAGCTAATTGCGCCGATCACCATCGGCCATCATGCCTATATTGGTGCAGGCACTACACTGACCAAAAATGCGCCAGCTAATCAATTGACATTATCGCCACGCGAAAAGCAAAAAAGCATTGCGGGCTGGAAACCTCGCGCAAAAAAGATAATCGATTAAAAAATGTGCTCTAATTCCCTTTTTGCTCTCTCACATTTCTACCAAATTCACTATCTGCGATTTTTTTCATCAGCTCATTTTTAGTTTTGCAAGCCAATTTGGCTTTCATATTACTTAAATAATACTCAATGGTGCGTGCTGATAATTTTACACGATCGGCAACATCCGCATTGGTATAGCCTTTTAGGAAAAGCGCCATGGCTTGTGCTTCCCGATGGGTGAAATAAATATCTTCATACGGCGCGCCGATATAAACACGAGACTCGCGCTGTTTCTTTTCGACAGCAGATAGCTTTTTGGTGGGTGGCTTTTTCTTGGGTTCTGCTATTTGATGCAAGGATGTTGAGGTTTTTTCCCCCTCTACTTTTTCCTTAATAAAATCTTTTACCAAAGATTTCCAGTAATTCATTTTTTCGCCCTTAATGCTAATTTAAGGGATATTTTACTCGCGATGCCTCCTAAGTCAAACACGCGAAGGCTTGACAAAGATCAAATTAATTTTTGTCTCAATTATTTATAGTTTTTAAAAACCTAAAGAGAGAAATGGTGGTGTAATTGTTAATGGTTAAGATAAATTTCGATAGTTAATTGATTAAGTTTAAATAGGAGAGCAATATATGTTAAAGCAAAAATTGAAAAAGCATTTGTTAGTTGTTTTTTGCATTATTAGTATGCTTTTGTTCACGTCAAATACTTATGCAACTCAAATTCAAGAAGTAAAGCCCATCATTACAGATACAAATATTACCAGTACGGTTCAAGCAGAGATCAATAAAGATCCGATTTTAAAAAATTATAATTTAGGCGTGGAGACCAAAAATCATATCGTAAAATTAGCCGGCCAGGTTGATACTGAAAAACAAGCAGAAAAATCCGTGGCAATTGCTAGCTCAATTGAAGGTGTGCGTGATGTTAATACCAGTGATTTAAAAATTAAAGATAGCAAAACGCCGATTGTGGATTCTTATATTACTTCCAAAATTTATGGCAAATTGATCCGTGACAAAATTTTTAGCGATTATAATGTTGCGCTAACACGCATCAGTATTGAAACAAAAAATGGGGTGGTTTATCTAAATGGCACGGTTGATTCTGATGCGCTTAATAAAAGAATTATTAAGTTAGCGAAAGAAACAAATGGCGTTAAGAAAATAGTCAATGATTTGCATGTTTCGAAGTGAGTTTGGCGGATGTTTTTGACATCTTAATTCACCCCTCATCCGCCCCGTTGGGGCACCTTCTCCCGCAAGGGGAGAAGGGTCACTTCGAGGCTCAATAGTTTTTCACGCCAAGTGCTGTTTCATTGCGCTGGAATTTATTTTATTAGCAGATGTCACCGAAGTTGTCCTTCTCCCCTTGCGGGAGAAGGTGCCCCAACGGG
>CAYTUN010000058.1:0-15349 GCA_964441315.1 uncultured Gammaproteobacteria bacterium
TTGTCCTTCTCCCCTTGCGGGAGAAGGTGGCCCAACGGGCCGGATGAGGGGTGATGTCGCACAACTTGACGGACGCATAATTAGCTTTATAGTGTGACACATTACAATTTACGCACGTTTTTATCATGGCTAAAAAATCAATTTACCCATTAACGTTTGATTCAACTACCCAAATCATGCTGCATGATATTGCTACGCATGAGAACAAATCGATGACTGTTTTAGTGAATGAATTAATTCTTGAAGCCTTAAAACAGCGCGAAGATAAATTTTTATCTGCTATTGCTGAAACAAGAGAAAAAGAAAACACAGAAAATAATCTCATTCAACACGAAGCAGCTTGGAACTAACGACTATCGTAAAAAACAAGAAACCTAAAAATGCCATCCACTACCGAAAAAAAATTACTTCACTACACCGGCAAAGCGATCCACGATTATCAAATGATCAACCAAGGCGACCGGATTATGGTTTGTCTTTCGGGTGGCAAAGATTCATTTACCATGGTCAACATGCTGCGTTTGTTGCAGCTGCGTGCGCCGAAGCGTTTTGAATTATTTATTTTTACGCTCGATCAAGGACAACCTGGCTGGGACGATAGCGCTTTAAAAAATTGGCTAAATCAAAGAAACCTGCCGCATGTGATTTTGTCACGCGATACTTATTCAATTGTGACCGAAAAAATTCCGGAAAATAAAACTTATTGCGCCTTATGCTCGCGTTTAAGGCGTGGGATTATTTACCGCTATGCCAGGGAAAATGGTTTTAATAAAGTAGCTTTAGGCCACCATCGTGATGATTTAATTCGCACATTATTGATGTCGATTTTATACAACGGCGAAATTCGTTCAATGCCGCCGAAATTATTAAATGACGAAAAAGAACAAATCGTTATACGACCTTTGGCGTATTGTCAGGAGAAAGACATTATTAAATATGCCCAAGAGCAGCAATTTCCGATTATTCCCTGCAATTTATGCGGCAGCCAGGATAATTTGGCGCGAGTCCGTGTGAAAAATTTAATCGATTTTTTAGCTCAGGAAAATCCAAAAATTCCGAGTAATATTTTAAATGCCTTGGGCAATGTGAAGCCGAGCCACTTGATGGATGAGAAATTATTTAATTTTAAAGCATTAGAGAAGCAGCTGATTGTGGAGGAAATAGAGCAGGTTTGAGTGGTTTATTAGTGGGAGTTTTTGGAGAATAGGGTGCTAAATTTAAGTCAGGAGATTGCCGCGGTCGCCTTCGGCTCTCTCGCAATGACAAATAATAGGCAACACTGCCACCCTCTTGTCATTGCGAGGGAGCGAAGCGGACGCGGCAATCTCCTGATTTTAACACCATACAAAAACACCACAGAAAAACATCCCACAAATGCTTCTTACAACATTGCTAAAACATAAAGCGATATGCAAAATGTCAAAGAAATAAAATGATTTCCACAAGAGCAACAAAAAAATGAACCCCATTTTTAATATTGAAATCGAAGTCCGCTGGCATGATTTAGATGCGCTCGGGCATGTTAATCATACGCATTATTTTACTTACTTCGAACATGCGCGCATTAAATGGTGGCAATCGCTGGGCTATGCGTTTGAGGAAACCCAGGGGCCAGTGTTGGTTGCCGCAGAAGCCAGCTATCTCAAGCCAGTTTTTTATCCGGAAACATTGCTGATTCAATTAGCTTTAAGCCCACCGGGAAAAACCAGCTATACCATTTTTTATGAAGCTTTGAGTAAAAATAATCCTCAAGTGATTTATGCCAAGGGCAGCACAAAAATCGTTTGGGTCGATTATCAATTAATGAAACCAGTGCCATTGCCAGATTTTATTCTTAAACATTTACCAGAGGTTGCATGAATATTACGGTTATTTGCAAAGGAATTGATCACGCTACATTGATTAATTATTCCGGCAACTTGCAATTTTTTCCTGTGCCATCACTCGATAAAAAAAAGCTCTCTTACGAAGCATTAATTTTTCAATTATTCACTGGTGAAAAAATCGATTCACCACCGATAGCGGCACTGATGGCATTGGCGGACAATCTGCCTAGCTATAAAGATTATTGGCTTTGCGCGGAACCAGTTAAATTTGAAGTTGATTTAGATCAGGTTTATTTACTGCCAAAAGAAGCGGTGAAAATTACTCACAAAGTAGCGCATGAATTTGCCGCCAATTTGAATTTATTATTAATTCAGGATGGGCTAAAACTTTTAATCGGTGACAATCAACGCTGGTATATTCATAGCTTGGCTGAACCTAAGATCAGCACCCATCCCTTAGCTGATGTGCAAGGAAAACCGATTATCAATTACTTACCCGAAGGCCCTCGCGAAAATTATTGGAAAAAAATTTTGACTGAACTTCAAATGTTACTAGCTGAGCTGAGTCTTAAAGTAAAAGATGAAGAAAATACTGGTGTCGATGGTGTTTGGTTGTGGGGCGAGGGCAGTTTAAATCGTAAATATAAGTCACATTACGCTTCTGCGATTTCTGAAAATATTTTCATCAAGGGTTTAGCGGATTGGTGTGAAGTGGAATCTAAAGGTTTTGCAGAAATCGATAATTTACTTGAAGCCAAGCCACGAAAATTATTTATTGAAATTAATTCGCTGGAGCAACTCGATCATTTATTAAAGCAAAACTCGAACATCACATCACAAATGATTTTTTATACGGCAGAGGGCAGTGCTTTTCGCCTAAAGCCAATGCCTTTTTATCGTCAATGGATCAAGAGAATTTTTCAACGTGAAAAAGCAAATCGTCCGGCGTGAAATACCGGATTTATCTTTAGCGAATATTCCCCAGCCACTCGTAAGAATTTTTCTGGCGCGTGGCGTGCAATCCCCCGAAGAAATGGAATTATCGCTGAGTAAATTGCAGCATTTCGCGCAATTTCATCAAATCGATAAAGCTAATGCATTACTTTATCAAGCGCTCATTCATCAAGAAAAAGTATTAATTATTGGCGATTTTGATGCCGATGGTGCTACTAGTACAGCGCTGGCAGTACGCGCATTACGCGCTTTTGGTTTTCAACAGGTGAATTATTTAGTGCCGAACCGTTTTGCTTTTGGCTATGGTTTGACGCCGGAAATTGTCGAGGTCGCACACAAAGAATTTCAACCTGATTTAATCATTACCGTCGATAATGGCATAGCTAATTTTGCCGGTGTTGAAAAAGCCAAACAATTCAATATCAAAGTCCTTATTACTGACCATCATCTACCCGCCGAAAATTTACCAGCCGCTGATGCGATTATTAATCCCAATGTCATCGGCTCTGCCACCATCAGCCGAAATTTAGCTGGTGTTGGTGTGATTTTTTATGTGATGGCGGCACTGAGACAATATTTACGCCAACAAGAATGGTTTGCAAAAAACCAATTACCCGAGCCAAACATGGCGCAATTTTTAGATTTAGTCGCGCTCGGCACTGTCGCAGACCTCGTGCCTCTCGATCAAAATAATCGCATACTCGTCAAACAAGGCTTAGACCTAATCAAAAAAAACAAAACCGTCTCCGGCATCCAAGCACTATTAGCAGCCGCCAACCGCGACATCAAAAAAACCACCACCAGCGACCTGGCTTTCACCGTCGCCCCCCGCCTCAATGCAGCCGGCAGGCTGGATGATATGAGTATCGGCATTGAATGTTTAATTACCGATGATCTAGCGCGTGCACAAGAATTAGCAAATTTGCTCAACCAATTAAATCGCGAACGCCAATCGATCGAATTGGAAATGAATGAAACCGCATTTGAAAAAATCACCGCCAATTATTCCGAAACACCGGTAGCTTTTTGCCTCTATGAAAAAGATTGGCATCAGGGAGTAATAGGCATTCTTGCCTCCCGCGTCAAAGAAAAATTCAATCGCCCCGTCATCGCCTTTGCTCACGCCAGTGAGCATGAATTAAAAGGTTCCGGCCGCTCGATCAAAGGCCTGCATTTACGTGATGCGCTAGCATCACTTGATCAAAAACACCCTGGCTTAATGAGCAAATTCGGCGGCCATGCCATGGCAGCCGGATTGACTTTGCCTTTAGCGCATTTTGCGCAATTTCAGGAAATATTTGTTGCAACTGTTAATCATTTGATCGCAGAAGAAGACCTCGCCCATAAAATCCTGACCGATGGCGTGCTATTGCCGGAAGAAATTAATTTAACAACAGCGGAACTTTTAAATAACGGCTTTCCTTGGGGGCAGGGTTTTCCGGAGCCTTTGTTTGATGATGTGTTTGAAGTAACGGCGCAACGGGTTTTAAATGAAAAGCATTTGAAATTAACTTTGCGTAAAGCTAATCAAACATATACCGCCTTAATTTTTAATACTGATGTCGGTTCGTGGTTAACGCAATCCATCAAGAAAATTCATGCGGTTTATAAATTAAATATTAATGAGTATATGGGTTCGAGGAAGGTGGAGTTGTTGGTGCAGTATTTTGAGGTTTGTATTTAGAGAGTAATCAAGTATTTTGGCAAATATAATTAGAGCCTGTTTATAATTATTTATTATTTTTTGCAGTAGAAAAAGTAATTGTAAACAGGCCCTAACTTTAAAAAATGGTGGATTACGCTACGCTAATCCCCCCTACGTCTAATTCCTACATCTAATTTTGTAAGCGTGAATTTTTGACCATTTCACTAATCGCCTTCCAATCCTGCTTTTTAACCAATTCATCCGGCATCAACCAACTGCCACCGACTGCCGGAACATTCGGACAATTTAAATAGCTTTGAAAGTTTTGCGCATTAACACCACCCGTCGGACAAAATTGGATGCGAGGAAAAACTTGCGCATAATGCTTCAAAGCATTAACGCCGCCCATCACTTCCGCTGGAAAAAATTTCATTAATTGATAGCCGTGGTCGCGGGCGCGCATGATTTCAGAAGGGGTGCAAACGGCGGGGACCCAGGGCAGGTCGAGGCTATTGGCGCGCATGGCGATTTCATCGGTGTAGCCAGGGCTCACAATAAATTGCGCGCCGGCGGCTTTTGCCTGGCGTGCTTGTTCTTCAGTTAAAATTGTACCTGCGCAGACGATGACGTCTTTCATGCTTTTACTGATCATCTCAATCGCATCGAATGCCTGTTGCGTCCGCAAAGTAATTTCGATAACTTTCAGGCCGCCATCAGCGAGCGCCTGTACCAATGGCAAAACATTGCGCAGGTCAGGTATAGTTACCACCGGAATAATTTGGGCTTTGCGAAAAATTTCTATTAAATCCATGAGATTCTCAGATGATTAAATTTGCTGCTATTGGTGAAGTGATGATCGAACTCTCTCACCAGACCGAAACCAGCCTGACTTTAGCATTCGCCGGCGATACCTACAATACCGCGGTTTATTTGTCGCGGTTTAATGTGGCAGAAGTTTATTACATTACGGCCTTAGGTGAAGATCCTTACAGTGACCAAATTTTAGCGCATGCAAAACAGGAAAAAATTCACATAAATCATATTCAACGTTTAGCCAATGATTTGCCCGGTCTTTATTTCATCCGTCTGGATGAAAACGGCGAGCGCCGCTTTTATTATTACCGCACTCAATCTGCTGCTCGTAAAATGTTTCACACCGAAAAATCTGTCGAAATTTTGCAGCAATTAAAAAATTTCGATTATTTATATTTTTCTGGGATTACATTAGCGATTTTAGATGCGGATAGCCGTGAGAAACTTTATCAAGCTTTATTAGCTGCTAAAAATCAGGGGAGTAAAATTTATTTTGATAACAATTATCGGGCGCGGTTGTGGAAAGGTGCGGAAGAGGCGAGGGGTGAAATCGAGCGGTTTAGTAAGTTGTGTTATGGGGTGTTGCCGACGTTTGGGGATGAGGCGATTTTATTTGGTGATACAAATCCAGAAGCAACAGCTGAGCGGTTGCTTAAATATGGTGTGCAGGAAATGGTGATTAAAATGGGTGAGAGGGGCGCATATGTTGCTTCGTCTGAGGTGTGTAAATGGATAACTGCGGAAAAGGTGGAAAAAATAGTGGATACTACCGCTGCGGGAGATGCTTTTAATGCGGGCTTTTTATCTGGAAGAATAATAGGTAATAAGCTAGAAAAATCTGCTAAGCTTGGCAATAAAATTGCATCTTTAGTTATTCAAAAGCATGGGGCAATTTGTAATATCCCATACTGAAAAATATTTAATTAATTCTTGAATAGAAAAATAATATGTCTCAAGAACAACCAGCCAAACCTGATTTCACTATTGATTTTTCAATATTATTTGAAGATCAAGCCAAGTCAGACGATTCTTTGAATAAGCCCGTCTTTGATCTCTTATTTAAATTTTTACATGCTAACATTAATAAAATCACTCGAATTGAGCCAAATAAAATTTACAATTTTAATGAAAAAAGAATCCAATTTGTTCAAAAGTTAGTCAAGCGACCAAGTAAAAAATATCACTTTGGTTTCAAATTTTTTCTATTTAGCCCAACCCCAGCTGGTAAAGGCCTGGATGCCAATGTCTATGTAATGCTAGGTGTGATTTTTTTTGAGAAAACAAATAATGGATTTAACCTTTGTTTCAAATCTAAAAATAAATATGTCTATAAAGAATTTAAATTAGATAAATCTCAAGACGATGTTGAATTGGCAATAGTAAAGATAAAAACTAAAATTCATCAAGAATCGCTTTATACATCTCAAATAAAATATTTGTTGCATAAGGAGGATATATCAGGACGTGGCTTTTTCCAATCTAATATTCCACAAATCGATTTTAGAAAATATTTATGCCTTTCTGGAACTGAGCGTGTATTAGTGCCTATTTATGCGATAGTCTCAAGATTACTATTCAATTTAAGGTATTTCCGCTTTTTAGGTTTTGCGCATCTGGATGCCAAGCCCGAAAATATAAGAGTTGATCCCCCTTGCGGAGTATTTTTTATTGATTTAGGAATGGCAAGATTAATTGGACAAGAGTTAAATGAGCCATGTGGTACGCTGGGGTATGTGGCTCCTGAGATGTTTACAGGAAAATATTTTGTTTCTGAAAAATTAGATGTTTTCTCTCTCGGCTCTTTAATCTTGGATATTTTAATAGCTCATTGTAATCTTGAATCACCTGAATTTTCTGTTTATTCACATTACGAGATGCAAGAGAAATATTTAAATTTGGATGAAAGATTTTATAACTTTAATCAGCTACCTGTTTGTGAAAATATGGACGCTAAAAAAGAATTTATGGTAAATCTATTTTATATAGAAAAAAAAATTAAAATACTTGAAAAAAAATTTTTAGCACCATTTTCAGGCGAATCGCCAGAATCTGCATTATTAAAACTTGCCTTGAAAATGTTACAACCTGACCCTGATGCCAGGCCAACTCTAGATGTTTGTATTCATAGCCTGATTAAAATTTCCAGTATAGCCCGTAGATTTTTTGAAATGGATGAACCTTTAAAGAATTATTTAGTGTGCGAATTAGATAAGCTGGAAAAACATAACGGTTCAATTTTTTACTCGATAACTAATTATATAAAAAATGTCTTTCCAAAAGAAACATTTGGTGTTTTAAAAAAGAAACTTGGCGAAGAAAAACCATTAATTCATACATTTTTAATAGAAATAGAGGGCATCATAAGTAAAATTTCTAATTTCGACAGCAGAAATGATAAATTATTAAATTCATTAAAAATTATCGTAGAAAAAATATTTGCTTATAAGTTAGATTATTTGCAAGGAGATCTAATTCCTAGAGAAAACAAGAAATTCAATGAATCACATTCCATTTAAAAGCTGAGTCATTTAATCCTTGAATTGTTATCTGTATCTGAAACACACTCCCTGAAAGATTAGCTTCATTTAAAATTTCTTTGCTTAAATCCCGCCTAGCAGAAGTAATATAAAGAGTTTTCAACTCCTTCCCCCCCAAACAACAACTCGTCGGCCTTGGCACCGGCATCTCAATCACCTGATCAATTTTGCCTTCCGGTGAATAACGCGCCACCCGCCAACCATCCCAAAATGCGATCCATAAATAACCTTGACTATCCACACATAAACCATCGGGATAACCATCGCCTGCACCAAATTCCAAAAACACTTCTTTATGATCAATCGTGCCAGCTTCAGCATTAAAGCGATAACGATAAACTTTTTGCGCGCCGGAATCGGATAAATAAAATAGCTGATTGTCAGGACTCCAACCAAGGCCGTTGGAGATAATAAAACCACTATCTAAAACCGTTGCGCTACCATCAACATTTAAACGATAAAACGAACCAATCGCCTGTGATTCGCCGACATCCGCAGTGCCGGCATAAAAGCGGCCAAAGCGGTCGCATTTGCCGTCGTTGAATTTTAGATTGTTGCGATCAGCAATAGGTTGGGCTAGTGGTGTGATTTTTTCATTTTCAGGATTGAACAAAACAAAGCCTTTGCGTAATGCAATCACCAACCCATTTTCTGCGAGACCAATTGAGCCGGGCTTGCTTGGCAGGAGCCAGATTTTCGGCTGTTTTTCGCCATCTTTTAGCGCAAATAATTGTTGCGCTTCGATATCAATCCACCATAGCGTTTGATTTTTGTGATCCCAAAGTGGGCCTTCGCCGAGTATATTGTCACCTTGCCAGAGAACCGTTATAGTCATGCGCAACCTCATTTTATGGGTTTTTGTCATTCTTTATCATTGCGAGTTATCCTTTGTCATTGCGAGCGTAGCGCGGCAATCTCCTGATAGTGACGTAGCACTGGATGTTTTACTGCCAATTCAAATTCAGGAGATTGCCGCGCTACGCTCGCAATGACAAAAAAATGCGCAATGACAAAGAAAAAGAATATTAAAGCGGAGCCATTTGAGATGCAAAATATTTTATCCTTACTTTCAAAAGGCATTTTGAGAGACAAAGTGATTTTAGTCACTGGATCCACTACCGGCATTGGCGAAGGTATTGCTAGGGCCTGTATCGACCAGGGCGCGAAAGTAATGCTCCACGGGCGCGATGAAGCCAGAGCCGAAGAATTGCAACAAGAACTCGGAAAAAACGCAAAATATCATATTTGCGATTTGGAAGATGTAGAAGAACTCGAAGAATTAATTGCAAAAACTGTCGCAACTTTTGGTCGTCTCGATGGCTTGGTGAATAATGCAGGCATTTATCCGCGCAATACAATTGACACATTAGATAATGAATTTTTCGATAAAGTAGTCGCCGTCAATATGAAAGCGCCGTTATTTTTATCGAAATATGCGGTTAATGTTTTTCGCACGCAGCAAAAACGTGGTGTGATTGTGAACATTGGTTCGATTAATGCCTATTGCGGTCAACGTGATTTATTAGTTTATTCGATGACGAAAGGCGCTTTAATGACGATGACGCGCAATTTAGCTGATGCTTTAGGCCAGGAACGCATCCGCGTTTATTGTTTAAATGTTGGTTGGACCGTAACAGAAACTGAAATTGCCTTAAAGCAACGCGAAGGTTTTCCGGCGGATTGGGAAAAGAAAGTACCGAAATTATTCGCACCTAGTGGCCGCCTGCAGCGTCCCGAACATATTGCGCCACATGTGGTTTTTTGGTTGTCCGATGCTTCGTATCCTTCCAATGGTTGCGTGTACGATTTAGAACAATATCCGATGATTGGTCGCAATTTAATTACTGAAATCAAAATGGAGGAAGAATAATGAGAAAATTTTTGATCGCAAGTTTATTTGTGAGTAGTTTGGTATTTAATTTTCCCGCTTTTGCGAGTGAAAAACCTGCTAGCAGTGGCGTCAAAACTGCCATCAGCGTCGATAAAATGACGCCAGAATTTACCATTAAATTACCGGCAAATCGCTCTACTGGTTACAGTTGGTATTTAGTGCCATCTGACAACAATTTAATTCAAGCAACCGAACAACAATATGTCGGTGGCGGCGGTAAACCAGGCGAGGGCGGCTATGAAGTTTGGTCATTCCGTGTGGCGCCCGAAGCTTTCACTGTGCCGTATCAAATTCCAATCGATTTTGTCTATGCCCGCGCTTGGGAAAAGCCGGTGAAGAAATTGAGTTTTAGTATTTATACGCATGATGGTTGATGTGGAAGCGGGGTTTTTTTATTACCCCTCATCCGCCCTATCGGGCACCTTCTCCCACAAGGGGAGAAGGCCAACGTCGGTGATATCTGCCAATAAAACGAACTCTTTTGCCATGAAGTAAGCCTCATTATAAAAAACTATCGGATTTAGAAGTGACCTACGGCTGCCGCAAGTTTTCAAAATGATGCGATTTGATCAGTAAAGCCACTAAGAAAACTGGAGTTTAATAGCGCTTTATGGCTTACTGTTAACCTCTAACTTCCAACTCGGGGCAGCCGTGAATCAGTTGGCCTTCTCCCCTTGTGGGAGAAGGTGCCCGTAAGGGCGGATGAGGGGTAATATTTTTTAAAAATAATTTTTTCTTATTCCTATTTTCTCCGCCGAAACCGCAAATAATTCGGCCTCCAAACATGAGCTTGAATTAAATCCTGACAATCATTTTCCAATTGAATTTCCGTTAATCCTTCCCGCATCGCTTGTTTCGCAACCGCCAAAGCAATTGCTTGCGCAATTTCCCGCGCATTATCTAATGGCGGCAAAATGCCGCCATGAGGTGTTTTATGTACTGGCGCGAATTGATTCAAAGTTTTGATTGCGGCGTTAATCATGCCATCTGTTACGTGCTTTGCTTTTACTGCAATCACGCCTAAACCGATTCCTGGGAAAATCAACGCATTATTGCATTGCGGGATAACGTAATTTTCTCCGCGAAAATCAACATCCGCAAATGGGCTGCCGGTGGCGATTAATGCCCTACCTTCAGTCCAACGAATAATTTCTTCCGGATTTGCTTCTGCTTTAGAATTTGGATTTGATAAAGGAAAAATAATCGGACGTTCACAATCAGTCGCCATAGTTTTGATAATTTTTTCACTAAACGCGCCAGTCACCGCTGAGCAACCAATTAAAATAGTGGGTTTTATTTTCTCAACTACCATTAATAAATCCCAATTTTTTTCTGCAACATCCTGCCGCATAAATAATTTTTGCGCTGGTGTTAATTGCGATGAATTTTTTGTAATTAACCCTTCACGGTCAATTATCCAAAATTTGGCTAATGCTTCTTGTTCACTTAAACCATCCGCTTTCATCGCCAATAAAATTTGCTCGGCAACACCAATGCCAGCAGAACCACCACCAAAAATCACAATCCGTTGCTCATGCCAACTTTCATTTTTACTACTTAATGCCGCGCTCAAAGCGGCTACAGTTACCGCTCCCGTACCCTGAATATCATCATTAAATGAACAAAGTTCATGACGATATTTCTGCAAAATTTTATTTGCATGCTCACGTCCAAAATCTTCCCAATGCAAATAAACCCAGGGGAATTTTTTCTTCACGGCTTTTACAAATAACGCGATAAACTCATCATATTCTTTGCCAGTAATGCGTTTATGGCGCCAGCCTAAATAAAATGGATCATTTAATAACTCTTCGTTATCAGTGCCAACATCTAACATCACCGGCAAAGTTCGTAGTGGATTAATTGCGCCGCAAATCGTATAAACCATCAACTTGGCGACTGGAATAAGCATCGCACCCACACCTTGATCACCAATTCCCAACACGCGACCGCCATCACTCACCACAATTAAATCAATTTCCGGATTACTGCGGTTATCAATAATTTCTTCAATTCGATCACGATGTTGATAAGAAATATAAATTCCACGCGCTTGTGAAAATTCTCGACTGAATTTTTCAATTGCTTGCCCAACGGTTGGCGTATAAACAATTGGCAGCATTTTGGCTTCATGATTTTCAATTAATTTATAAAATAAAACCTGGTTGGTATCGTGCAATTTATTGAGAAAAATATTTTTTTGCAAATCGGTTTGATAAGATTCATATTGTAAATAAGCACGTTTTGCCTGCTGTTCAATCGTTTCAATCGGCACTGGCAATTTTCCGGTTAAATCAAATTCACTGCGCTCAGTTTCACTAAAGGCAGTGCCTTTATTTAATTGCGGTGTCGTTAATAGCAATTTGCCGGATAAAGATGTTTCGAGATATTTTTCACCGGTTTCAGGATCGATTTTGATTTTAAAATCAAGCATGTTGTTATTTTCCGTGTTTATTTTACAGCTGGCTATTTTGTACTATACTCCAAAATAGTCATGACCATTTTGGAGTAGAGGAAAAAATAGCCATGTTGCGATATTGCTCACCCTTCATCTTAGATGACCTGGCCAAAAAAATGGTCTGGGTCGGCGGCCCCAGGCAGGTAGGCAAAACTACCCTGGCTCAGGCTTTATCCACTGGCCCCTTTAAAAATAGCCAATATTTTAACTGGGATCTTGCAGAAGACCGCAAGGCAATTCTCAACAAAGCCTGGCGTAAAGATGCCAATCTAATCATTTTCGATGAATTGCACAAATATCCTAAATGGAAACAGTGGATCAAGGGTATATATGATACGCGGCCTTCACACCAACAATATCTGGTCACAGGCTCAGCCCGCCTCGATGTCTATCGTCGTGGTGGCGATTCTTTAATGGGGCGTTATCACTACTGGCGCTTGCATCCGATTACTTTGGATGAAAAAGTTCCTGGGCTTAATCCTCAAGAAATTTATCAACGTTTATTGCGAGTAGGTGGTTTTCCTGAACCATTTTTATTAAATGACGAAAGAGAAGCCAGACGTTGGCGGCGTGAACGTTTTGACCGCATTTTACGCGAAGATATTCAAGATTTAGAGCCGGTACGCCAAACGCAATTATTGCGTTTATTTGTTGAAGCCTTGCAAGAGCGTGTCAGCGGTTTAATTACTTTGTCGCATTTAGCAGCAGATTTAGAAATTTCACCAAAAACAGCAAAGCATTGGTTAACGTTAATTGAAAAAATGTACATCGCTTTTCCAGTTTACTCATTAACAAAAAATATTCCGCGCGCGATTCAAAAGCCGCCGAAAGTTTATTTTTATGATAATGCTGATGTCAATGCGAATGATGGCGCTAAACTAGAAAATTTGGTTGCGACCCATTTATTTAAACGCCTGCAATTCGTGGAAGATTATTATGGCTATCGTTGCAGTTTAAAATATATTCGCGATAAAGAGGGCAGGGAAGTCGATTTTGTTACGGTGATTGATAATAAAGTGGTTGATTTAATTGAAGTAAAAAATAACGTCACTGAAATTAGCCAGAGTTTGAAATATTATGCGAATAAATTAAAGCCGAAACGTGTAGTGCAAATTGTCGGGAAATTGAAAAAAAGTTTTGATAAAGACGGCGTGCAAGTGCGGCATCCGGTGGAGTTTTTTTCGGATGCGCCTTGGGAGAATGTTTAATTATCATTTTGCATTCTGGTAAAGTGACGATGTTGGCAAAATAGATAAGAGCTTCAGAGCATCTTAAATCACCCCTCATCCGCCCCGTTGGGGCACCTTCTCCCGCAAGGGGAGAAGGCTCTCTCTTCGAGGTTCAATAGCTTTTCATTATGAGGTTTATTACACGGTATTGATTTATTTTATTGGCAGATGTCAGCAAAGTTCTCCTTCTCCCCTTGCGGGAGAAGGTGCCCGATAGGGCGGATGAGGGGTGTCCTAAAATCTGATTTTTTACTTATTCATAATGTGTCCACATACGAAGGACTTTAACAATTTTTTCTTTTTCGTGTATTTGATAAACAATACGGTGTTGGATATTGAGTCTTCTGGAGAACGCTCCCTCTAAGTCACCCTTTAATTTTTCATAAGGTGGAGGATTTTGATAAGGATTAATTTTCAATATCTCAAAAATTTTTTCAGCATTTGACTTCAAATTATTTTTAGATAATTTTTTTGCATCTTTTCTAGCTTGAGAAGTGAATAAAATTTGATAAGGCATCGCTACCAATCCAAGTCTTCTTCGCGGTAGCATTTTTTGAGAGAGGTTTTCATTCCTTTTTGGATACTTTCTCGCATTCCCGGAATAGACAAGAGGTAAAGTGTTTCCTGAATATCACGCCAATCTGATTCGGAAATTAATATTGCATTTGAATTTTTGCCAGTAATTTGTACTGGCTCATGATTTTCTGCGACGAGTTCTAGTAAGTGGTAAATTTCTTTACGTGCTTGAGTAACGGGTAAAGTTTTCATGATAATCGCTCTAATAATAATACGAGTAATTATAGCGTATTTAAAAGCGTACGTCAGCCTTCAAATCTTATTCACTAAGCAACTTCATTTTATTTTGAATGATTTAATATTCAGTATAATCTTTAATTTTAGCAGCTAAATCAGCAGCATAGCCGATGTAGTTTGAGGGCGTGAGTGCCAATAAAGCTTTTTTGGCAGCAGCGGGTAAATCTAGCGTTTGAATAAATTCTTCCAAAGTTTTTGCGTTTAATTGCCGTCCGCGAGTTAAGGCTTTTAATTGTTCGTATGGTGTGTCGTGACCATAGCGACGCATCACCGTTTGGATCGCTTCGGCCAACACTTCCCAATGACGATTTAAATCTTCTTCCAATACTGTGCGGTTTACTTCTAATCGCGCCAATCCTTTTGAAAGCATTTGCATCGCTAAAATGCCATGACCGATAGCAAGACCCCAATTGCGCAACACAGTAGAATCAGTTAAATCGCGTTGCCAGCGCGATACGGGTAATTTTTCAGCGAAAAAATTCAATAAACTATTGGCAATACCAAAATTGCCTTCGGCATTTTCAAAATGGATCGGATTAATTTTATGCGGCATAGTGGAGGAGCCAACTTCGTTCGCATTTAATTTTTGTTTGAAATAATCAAGCGAAATATAGCCCCAAATATCGCGGCAAAAATCGATTAAAATCGTATTGATGCGAATTAAATTGTGCGCTAATTCAGCCATATCATCATGTGGTAAAATTTGCGTCGTATAAGGCTGCCAGTTTAAATCTAATGCTTCGACAAATTCTTTGCTTAATTGCAACCAATCAATTTCCGGACAAGCAATCGCGTGCGCATTAAAATTTCCGGTAGCGCCATTGATTTTTCCGGCTAATTTAATTTGTTTTAACGATTTGCGCTGGTGTGCTAAACGATAAACCACATTCGCAATTTCTTTGCCCAAGGTTGTCGGTGAGGCTGATTGACCATGCGTGCGTGCTAACATTGGAACGGCTGCATTTTCTTCGGCTAATTGAATTAATGTATCAATTAATTGATTCAGTAATGGCAGTAATAATTTATCACACGCA
The DNA here is from genome assembly GCA_964441315.1 of uncultured Gammaproteobacteria bacterium. GTDB lineage: Bacteria > Pseudomonadota > Gammaproteobacteria > CAYTUN01 > CAYTUN01 > CAYTUN01. Next base: position 15,201 of record CAYTUN010000058.1, read on the forward strand.
TCTTTCAACATGAGTGAATACGCTAAATTATTAATATCTTCCGAAGTGCAGGCAAAAAGAACAAACAATAAAGCCATTTTTGGAAAACCGGCTTCCGCTAAAATTACTTTAAAATAATAATCAAACGCTTATACATCATGCGGTGTGTT
>CAYTUN010000059.1:0-14582 GCA_964441315.1 uncultured Gammaproteobacteria bacterium
AAGTTGGCCTTCTCCCCTTGTGGGAGAAGGTGGCCCAACGGGCCGGATGAGGGGTGATAAAAATAACTTTATTCAATTTTTAAAATTTAATACAGCCTGCTACTTTATCTCGGTACCAAGCCAATCACTTCCGCCACTGTTTTCATGGTTTTTTCCGCCCGCTCGGTTGCTTTCACAGCACCTGCTTTAAGTATTTTTTCTAAATAACTTAAATCTTCACGAAGTTTTTTGTATTCCATTTGCAACGGCCGCAAAAATTCAACAATCGCATCAGCGACCGCTAATTTAAACTTACCATAACCCGCATGACGATAGTGTTCTTCAATTTGTTGAATCGTTAAATTCGAAACCGCTGAAAATAAAACCATTAAATTAGAAATCCCAGGACGTTCGGCATCAAAATAAACTTCGGAGCCAGAATCAGTGACAGCGCGTTTTAATTTTTTTATAATCGTTTCGCTATCGTCATTTAAAGCAATATAACTCGATTCATTCGCATCCGATTTCGACATTTTTTGTAAAGGATTGGCTAAGCTCATAATGCGTGCGCCAACTGGTGGAATAAAGACTTCGGGAATTTTAAAAACGTCACCATAAATATAATTAAATCGCTGCGCCAAATCGCGCGTTAATTCTAAATGTTGTTTTTGGTCTTCGCCGACTGGCACTAAATCCGTTTGATACAATAAAATATCAGCCGCCATTAAAACCGGATAATCCATCAAACCGATATTGATATTTTGCGCATGTTTCTGTGATTTATCTTTAAATTGCGTCATGCGATTTAATTCGCCGAGATAAGTGTAGCAATTTAAAATCCAGGCGAGTTCGGCGTGTTGTGCGACATGCGATTGCACAAAAATAGTCGATTGTTTTGGATCAATGCCTAATGCGATATACCAGGCGGCAAAATCATAACATTGCTCGCGCAATGTTTTGGGGTCTTGCTTGACGGTGATGGTGTGTAAATCGACCAGCGTAAATAAGCATTCATATTCGTGTTGTAGGTTTAACCAGCTTTTAATGGCGCCGATATAATTGCCGATCATTAATTTACCGGATGGCTGGATGCCGCTGAAGACGATTTTTTTAGTCATGAAATTTACTTCGTAAATTTTAGGGTTCCTCATATCTATCATGCCGAGCGTAGCTAGGCAATCTCTTTGAAGCCTATGGTTTCGCAAAAACAGCTTTTTTTAAAAAGCACCAAGCTTCTCGTCCTACCTGAATATAAAAAAGCCCACGCTTTTACAAGGTAAAAGCTGGTAATCTTCATCCTTTTGCAGCAATATCCGATTTTTAAAACTTAAAAAATTAAATGAATATCCGAAATTTTTCGATTATTGCCCATATTGATCACGGCAAATCCACTTTGGCTGACCGGCTGATCCAACTTTGTGGTGGCTTAAGCGAACGTGAGATGGCCGAACAGGTGTTGGACTCGATGGATATCGAGCGTGAACGCGGCATTACGATTAAAGCGCAAAGTGTTACCCTGAATTATCAAGCCAAAGATGGCCAAACTTATGAATTGAATTTCATCGATACGCCCGGCCATGTCGATTTCAGCTATGAAGTGTCGCGTTCTTTGGCGGCTTGTGAAGGCGCTTTATTGGTGGTCGATGCAGCGCAGGGAGTTGAAGCGCAAACCTTGGCGGTTTGCTATACCGCGATTGAACAGGGCTTAGAAGTGCTTCCGGTTTTAAATAAAATCGATTTACCGCAAGCCGATCCGGAAAAAGTGATTCAGGAAATTGAAGATATTATTGGCATTGAAGCTAAATCGGCTTTAAAGATCAGCGCTAAAACCGGGATTGGAATTGAAGATTTGTTAGAAATGATTGTCGCCAAAGTGCCTGCGCCTACCGGCGATCCACAAAAGCCACTGCAAGCATTAATTATTGACTCCTGGTTTGATCCTTATCTTGGCGTGGTGTCTTTGGTGCGCGTGATGAATGGCGTGCTATCGTCGGGCAATAAAATTTTAGTCATGTCGACTGGCAGACATCATTTAGTTGACCATGTTGGCATTTTTACACCGAAGCGGCAGCAAAAAGAATTTTTATCAGCAGGCGAGGTCGGTTACGTTGTCGCTAATATTAAAGCGATTGATGGTGCGCCGGTTGGCGATACCTTGACTCACTTCAGCCAACCAGCCCTTAAAGCCCTCGCGGGCTTTAAGCAAGTGAAGCCGCAGGTTTATGCTGGGTTGTTTCCGATTTCATCGGATGATTATGAGGCATTTCGTGAGGCCTTGGCTAAATTGCGTTTGAATGATTCAGCTTTATATTATGAGCCGGAAAATTCGGAAGCACTGGGATTTGGTTTTCGCTGTGGTTTTTTGGGCATGTTGCATATGGAAATTGTGCAAGAGCGGTTAGAGCGTGAATATGATTTAGATTTGATTACGACGGCGCCGACGGTGGTGTATGAGTTGGTCAATAATAAAAATGAAATTGTTTACATTGATAATCCCGCCAAATTGCCACCACAAACTGAAATCCAAGAAATTCGTGAACCTTTGGCGATCGTCAATATTTTAGTGCCGCATGAATATGTCGGTGCTGTCATCACCCTTTGCACTAGCCGGAGGGGTTCTCAAAAAAACATGACTTATGCTGGCCGCCAAGTGGCGCTAACTTATGAAATTCCGATGAATGAAGTCGTGCTGGATTTTTTCGATCGTTTGAAATCCGTCAGCCGTGGTTATGCTTCGTTAGATTATAATTTTAAAAAATATCAAGCAGCGGATTTAGTCAAGCTCGATATTTTAATTAATGGTGACAAAGTTGATGCGCTGGCGGTGATTGTTCACCGTGAAAATGCCCATTACCGTGGTCGCGAATTGTGTGAAAAATTGCAGGAATTAATTCCACGACAAATGTATGATGTCGCCATTCAGTCGGCGATTGGCGCGCATATTATTTCGCGATCGACGGTAAAAGCTTTACGCAAAAACGTTACCGCTAAATGTTACGGCGGCGATATTTCGCGCAAACGCAAATTGCTTGAAAAGCAAAAAGAAGGTAAAAAGCGTATGAAGCAGTTTGGTAAAATTTCGATACCGCAGGAAGCGTTTTTGGCGGTGTTGCGGGTGGATGATAAGGGTTAAGTAAAGTATTTAATTGATACTTTGCCGCTATTGTTTTTATTGTAGCTGCGAAATTTTTTATTAGTTTGCCTTCTCCCCTTGTGGGAGAAGGTGCCCGTAAGGGCGGATGAGGGGAAATAAAAACATTTTTCCTTAAACAAAAAATAGATATAAAAACAAAAAAGTAGCATATGCTATTTTTTTCCCCTCATCCGCCCCATTGGGGCACCTTCTCCCACAAGGGGAGAAGGCAAACCAAGTGCTAATTTTTGCAGAAGATTTGACCTAAAGTACCCTGCGGCTTAGCACGAGGTATTTATCTTGTTTTTTTATTTAAGGAACACCATTATGATCATCACTTCTCAATATCTTCTAATTCTTTCTATTACCATCTTATTAGCGATTTTTGCCTGGATTGTGGAGCTGATACCGCAGCTCAGACAAAAAGCGCTAAAAAAATCTAGCAGTCAAATCCGTAACATTGGAATTTTTTTCTCACTGGTGGGGATTATTTGGCTTTGCGTGCTGAATTTTGCTTTTAGTTTAACTTTATTAGTTTTTTCATTTTTAATAATTATTCTGATCGATCAATTATTTTTCGCAAAAAAACGCAAAATTTCAGCGCAAAAGCAGCCGTTAATTGTTGAGTATGCGCATTCCTTTTTCTGGGTGTTATTAATTGTCTGGATAATTCGTTCGTTTATTGTGCAACCCTATCGCGTGCCGACTGGCTCGTTAGAGCCGACGATTGCGCCAGGCGATTTTATTTTAGTGAATCAATTTGCTTATGGTTTACGTTTTCCGGCATTGAATTATCAATTAGTGCCAGTGGGTGAGCCTAAGCGAGGTGATATCGTTTTATTTTATTGGCCGGTTGATCCGAATATCGTTTTTGTGAAACGTTTAATCGGCTTGCCGGGCGACCATATTGTTTATAAAAATAAAACTTTGTATATCAATGGAAAAGAAATGCAACAACAAGATTTGGGCGCCGGATTCGATATTGAATCGAATGAAAATATTGCCGTCATTGTGAAACAGGAAAATTTAGATGGCATTATTCATAAGATTAATGTGCTGCCCCAAGGCGGCGAAACTGGCGATATCGATATCACCGTGCCTGCCGGAAATTATTTTATGATGGGCGATAATCGCGACGATAGCGAAGACAGCCGCAGCTGGGGTTTTGTGCCACAAGAAAATATTATTGGTAAAGCATTATTCGTTTGGATGAATTGGGATGCTGATAATCATCGCATTGATTGGAAACGCATTGGCACGGTGATCAAATAATGGCAGCATTAAAAGATTTAATGAAAATTATTGGCTACCAGTTTAAGCAACCTGATTTATTGCAAGTTGCGATTACGCATCGTAGCTATGCAGTGGAAAATAATGAGCGCATCGAATTTTTAGGCGACTCGATTTTAAATTTTATTATCGGCGAATATTTATTTCAAAAATTTCCTTTATTAGATGAAGGCGAATTAAGCCGTTTGCGCGCCAGTCTTGTCAGAGGCGAAACTCTAGCTTTAATGGCAATCGAAATGCAAATCAGCCAATATATTTTATTAGGCAGCGGCGAAATTAAAACCCATGGCGCAGAACGCCGCTCAACTTTAGCCAATGTAATGGAAGCGATTATCGGCTCGATTTATTTGGATGCCGGTATGGAAAAATGCCGCGAAGTCATCCTTGAATGGTATCAAGCACGTTTGACTGAAGACTGGTTGACGGCAACTGAAAAAGACCCCAAGTCGCGTTTGCAAGAAAAGATGCAAGCAAAAAAATCCGCATTACCCATTTACGAATTACGCGCCACGCAAGGCAAAGCACATAAACAATTATTTGAAATTGCTTGTAAAATCGAAGGCTTTGAATTTACCGGCATTGGCAAAGATTACAGTAAACGCCGCGCTGAACAAGCGGCAGCGGAACAATTTTTAAATTGGTTAAAACAGCATGATGCATAGTGGATTTGTTGCTTTAGTCGGTCGTTCGAATGTGGGTAAATCCACGTTGATTAATCGCCTGGTAGGCGAGACTGTGAGCATTGTCACGCGCAAACCGCAAACGACACGTGAACGCATTTTAGGCATTAAAACCACCGATCAAGGCCAAATGGTTCTAATCGACACGCCCGGCATTCATCAGAAAACCCCGCATCGTTTAAATGTTGCCATGAACCAGCAAGCGCGTGCTGCCTTTGGTCAGGCAGATGTGATTGTTTGGATCATCGACGCATTAAGCTGGCGCAAAGATGATGAGCAATTATTAAAATTAATTTCGCAACAAAATAAACCTGTCATTGTTGCGCTTAATAAAGTGGATCAAATTAAAGATAAAGCAGAACTTTTGCCCCGCATTGAAAAATTAAGCGCTGAAACCAAAGCAAAAGCAGTCGTGCCAATTTCCGCTTTGAAAGATCAAAACATAGAAGAATTAGAAAAAGTCATTTATCAATATTTACCCGAAAGCGATTATCTATTTCCCGCCGAACAAATTTCCGATAAATCGGAAAAATTTATGGCCGCCGAAATTATCCGCGAAAAATTAATTGTTCACCTCGGCCAGGAATTACCCTTTTCTGTTAATGTGCTAATTGATGAATTTAAAACCGAAAAAGAATTATTAAAAATCCAGGCAACCATCATCGTCAATAAACCCGGCCAAAAAGCCATCGTCATCGGTAAAAATGGCGAAATGTTAAAAAAAATCGGCACGGCTGCGCGTATTCGGTTAGAAAAATTTTTCGAGAAAAAAGTCTTTTTGCAATTATGGGTCAAGGTGAAAGAAGATTGGGTTGATCGGGTAACACTATAATCAGCCTTAATATCCCACCGCTTTTTAATTTTTATTACAACCGTTCGGCGCGGGTATCCCCTCAAAACGATCTTTAACCCACTCTACATACAAAGGCTCCGCACTAGCAGGAGTCGTGAAATGCGTTTGATCACCCGGTAATTCTACGCGCGTAATATTGCCGCCTAATTTGCACATTTGCATAGTATAAAGTTTGCCCATAATAGGAGGCACAGTGACATCTTTATTTCCCCAATAAATAATCACGGGTGCGATAGGTTTAATAGCTGGTACGCTGGCAGCTTTATAGGCGTTTAACCAGGCTAAAGAATTTTTTATGTCTGGGCGTAGCAAGCTTTTATAATTGTTGGCATAAATATAATTTAACGTATCAGCAAGAACTTGCATGCATTTTCTTTGCATTGACTCATCGACAACGGCTACGCCTTTAGGCGTGAAAATATCATCCAAACGTAATTCGGGAAATGCCGCAACCATGCCCCAAATATTTTGAGCGTAATGGGTAAAATCAAACACATTAGCACTAAATGAATTAGCCAGGTTTTGTACAAATTTATTTGCTTCCTCTGTAGTAGTGATATTGGCCGGTATGGTCGCCGCAATATCGAAAGGGGCCAAAGCAACAAAACCGAGCAATTGAATGCCATCGCTAGCAGTTCCAGTTTGGTTGATGTAATCAGCTAAACTTGCCGCCGCAAGTGCTGCGCCGCCTCCTTGTGACCAGCCATAAATAATTGCTTTAGGCCCTGCGCCAGCTTCTTTCAAAAGTCTAGCAGCACGAATGGAATCAATAACATCATGGGCTTGCGTGACAGCGACCGTGTATTGATGCTTACCGCCACCACCTAAACCTTGATAGTCGGTTGCAACAATCACATAGCCTGCTTTAATAAAGGGGACCATAGCGGGCAGACCATAATCCGTCCATGAGTTGCCATTCAGCATAAAATACTGATTCAATGGCTCTGCCGGAGCAATCACCTGGGAGGGGCCGCAGGTTTGCGCGGTCCCTGTCGTCCCATGCGCCCAAGCCATTATAGGCCGGCCAGCTCGCGGCGCCGGGCCAGTGGGCGCAACCAAAATTCCTGTGACTAAGGTTTTATTTTCTTTGATATCTGAAGAAATATAAGCAATGCGCCAGGCGTTCGCTCCTGCAACCGAGGTATTGATTTTCTCGGCTTTAACCAAAGTGCCCAACTTAGCATTGGGATCAGGATCAGGTAGTGTGGAATAAAAATTTCCCATTACTACAGGTCCAAAATTGGGTGCTGAAAATACTGTGAGCGAGAAAATAGATAAGATAATGAAAACAAAAAAGCTGTTTTGAAGATTGCGCATATTTTTTAGTCCATTAAAAATATGGCTTAGAATATAACCTAAATTGCTAAAATTCCATAATATTTAGCTGGAGTAAAAATGAAGCTACTTTTAGGCATCACTGGCAGTATTGCTGCCTATAAAACACCGGATTTAGTGCGACAATTGCGTGCAAACGGCTACGAAGTAAAAGTCATTTTAACGGAAGCCGCTGAGTCTTTTGTCACGCCGTTGAGCCTGCAAGCAGTAGCTCAGCAAAAAATTTATCAAGCACTATTTGATGATGGAACAGAAACAGGCATGGCGCAATGTGCCAAAGAGCTAGGGGCTGAAGTGACTTTAATTAGTGGGCCGACTTCGTTGGCGTTGCCTTCTGGTGTGCGTTTTATTTCTGTGGTCACAGCACAAGAAATGTTTAAAGCAGTTGCGGCAAATTTGATGGAACAAGATATATTTATCAGTGCGGCGGCAGTTACAGATTATTATTGCGCATCGGTCGCGAAGCAAAAAATTAAAAAAACAGGGAAAACATTGACATTAACGTTGCAGCAGACGATGGATATATTAGCTTATGTTGGTAATCTTTCTTCAAGACCATACACCGTCGGTTTTGCAGCTGAAACTGAAAATCTATTAGAAAATGCCAGAAATAAATTAATTAAAAAGAAAATTGACTTGATAGTCGCCAACGATGTTAGCCAGCCTGAAATGGGTTTTAACAGTGATGAGAATGCAGTATGGTTAATTTCAGCTCATAAAGAAAATTATTTAGACAAAGCGTACAAAAAAAATATTGCTTATCAGTTGCTGGAATTGATTCACTCCTATTTTTTAAATTATCAAAAGCAGAATGAACTAGTTAGCCTGGCATATACTCAAAACGGATAGGTTTTAGGTGTTATTGCATCCGATTGACGCGCGATCTTGCCACGTTTTTCAATCGCAAAAGCTCGAAATAGAACAACTATTCCTGCACTTTTGCTCAATCAAAACGTGGCAATCTCACGCATCACTCGGCGCAATAACACCTAAAACCTATCCGTTTTGAGTATAGAATCGCCAGCCCATTCTTTTTCACAGGCTTGTAAATTATCATTTTTAATCGCTTCACGAATTGCTCGCATTAAGCGATTCATAAAACTCACATTATGAATTGTCAGCGCTTGTAAACCCAGCATTTCCTGTGCTTTAAATAAATGATGTAAATAACTGCGAGAAAAATTCTGGCAAGTGCTGCAAGGGCAATTTTCTTCGATGGGTTTTTCATCTTCGCGAAAACGGGCGTTGCGCAATGAAAGATGTTCTTTGTCATTTTCACGCAATGAAGCTTTAATTAATGCGCCGCCATGACGCGCAAGACGGGTAGGGTGGACGCAATCAAAGGTATCAATGCCTTGACGCACGCCATGAAAAATATCTTGAATGCCACCTATGCCTAACAAATGCACGGGACGCTCTGGCCTTAAAAATTCCATAGTAGTACTCACAACATCATACATTTGTGATTTTTCAGCCCCTAATGAACCGCCAATCGCGAGTGCAAAAAAATCATGTTCGTTAACAAATTGCGCAGCCATTTGTCTTAAATCAGGATAAATGCCGCCTTGAATAATGCCATAAAGCGCTTGTTTGCTGTCATCACCGCGAATAAATTCTTCAAGACTGCGCAGCGCCCAGCGGTGCGATAAATGCAGTGAATTTTCGGTATATTTTTTGTCGACATGAAATGGGGTGCATTCATCAAGCACCACAATTAAATCAGCGCCTAATTGCCGTTGAATTGCAATCGATTTTTCCGGTGTTAATAAAATTGTTCTGCCGTCAATATAAGATTTAAATTGCGCACCTTCTTCGCTGATTTTTAAGGCGGATTTGTTATTTTTTAAATTTTGACGTTTGCCTTTAATTTCATGCGATACCGAACCATGACCAAAACTAAAAATCTGATAACCGCCAGAATCGGTAAACATCGGGCCATGCCAGGCGGTGAATTTTTGCAAGCCGCCCATTTTTTCAATTAAATCACCGCCTGGTTGCAACATTAAATGATAAGTATTCGACAAAATAATTTGCGTACCGGCTTCTCGCATTTGTTGCGGCGTCATCGCTTTAATAGCGGCTTTAGTGGCGCAAAAAATAAAGTTTGGTGTTTCGACAATGCCGTGAGGTGTTTTTAATAAACCTAAGCGCGCTTTTGAGGATTCGGCTTTTTTTATAATATCGAATTTAAAATTTTCATACTGTGGCATGGCGGCCTCGTTTGATAAATTGGCGCGCACCGTAAATTAATGGCGCTTCGAGCAAGGTCACGACGACACGAAACAAATAAGTGCCTAAAATATAAGTAAAAACTAACGTTTTTAGATCCACGGGATTGCTTGAGAAAATAACCCAGGCAAAACTGCTGAAGATCGTGTTATCAATAAAAGCAGAAATCAAAGACGATACATTAGTCCTTAGCCATAAATATTTTTCGCCAGTGAGACGACGAATCGCCTGGAAAATCCAGATATCGCTGTATTGGCTGATTAAAAATGAAATTAAGCTGGCAGCAAAAATGGCGGGCACCGGTGAAAATAAAGTATTAATTGCTTGTTGCACCGGTGAATTAGCTTCAGCCGGTTTAATACTGAGTGTTAAAGTCATGGTGCAAATAATAAATAACATTGCAAAAAAACCGATCCAAACTGCTTTGCGCGCGACCTGAGCGCCATAGAATTCTGTTAGAATATCGCTGGCTAAAAAAGTCGATGAAAATACGATGGTGCCAAGTGCTACCGGTTCCGTCATAAAAGAAAAATGCGCGGTTTTTAGCACTTGAATATTGGCAACGATTACCGCCAATGCGATATAAGCATAAATGCCGGCTTTGCCGAAATAATGCAATAAACCAAGAATGGCAGCAGCGCATGTAAGATATTCCAAAACCAAAATACTTTCAGGCGGCCAAGTTTGTAATAGTTGGATTAGGCTTTCTAAAATTGAATTCATTAGGTTTTCTCAATATTTTTTTTCAAAAAATCAACGGAGTTTAGGCAGGGGAGGGGGAGAAGGCAAGAAGGGATGGATTTGATTTAATGTTTCATCTTTTGCGGTGGGAGGTTTTGTTAGATCACCCCTCATCCGCCCCGTTGGGGCACCTTCTCCCGCAAGGGGAGAAGGGTCTCCTCATGATTCAATAGCGTTTTATAGCAAGGCTTATTTCTCAGCAGGGAAGTTTATTTGATTGGCAGATGCAGTCGAAGTTATTCTTCTCTCTCAAAGTGAGAAGTATTTCATGAGGATTTAGCGGTTTTTAAGCAAGTTTTATTTTATAGCAATGCTGCTTATTGTATTGGCAGATGTTCCTAAAATTGCCCTTCTCCCCTTGTGGGAGAAGGTGCCCGATAGGGCGGATGAGGGGTAATAAAAAAAATCAGCAGCAAATTAAAACCATGACACGATTGACACTAACACCAGCATTCGTATTGCATAAAAAACCGTATCGTAACAGTTCAGCATTAGTTGAGTTAATCACGCGCGACCATGGCAGAATCAGCGTGGTTGCAAAAGCTTGTAGTACGCCCGCATCAAAATTTCGCGGCTTATTGCGGCCTTTTTTGCCGTTGAGAATTAGCGCTTCTGGGCGCGGGGAACTATTGACTTTATCGCAAGCCGAGGCAGCAGCAATGGAATATTCGCTTGATCCGGTCGCCAGCGCTTGCGGTTTTTATTTAAATGAATTAGTGCTTTTGCTTTTACAAAAACACGATCCTTATGAGCAAATATTTCTTGCGTATCAGGAAGCTTTGGTAAATTTATCTGATGCATCTAATTTAGAAATCCCATTAAGAAAGTTTGAAAAAAAACTATTGAAAGAATTGGGCTATGCTTTGGATTTGGCTGTTGATCAACAAAACGTACCGATTAAAGCAGAAAATTATTACCGCTACTCGTCTGGTTATGGTTTGTTTCCAGACATTAATCGCGAAGGATTAAGTGGCGCTGATATTCTTGCTTTCCTGCAAGATGATTATTCCAATCCTTCCTCTATTCATGCGGCAAGAAAAATTACGCGCCAAGCGTTATCACATCTATTGATCGGAAAAAAACTGAAAACACGAGATTATTATTTGCAATTAATTAAAAATGAAGAATGTAAAGAAAAATAGGTTTGTTTACGAAGTTTTCTAATAACCCAGGTTTTTTTAAAAAGACCCCAAGCCATTCCCTGTTTGGTTCTAGCAGCAACACATTGAAAGCGGGAATCGCTGTCAAGCCTTGTTTGCTGTCTCGTTCTGCAAGATAATGTCATAAAAATAACATAATGAGAGGATGTCTCATGAAACTAAAAATGATTTCTGCTTTAGTTGGTTTTTTCGCTTTTTTTGTAGTTTCTTCAGGTTTTGCTATCAGTTATCCCTGTCCTTCTAGTCTTGATCCAGCCAATCCGCGTGTTGCTGGAACGCTTGAATTAACTCCTCTGTATGGTGCTGACCCTAAAAATAAAGAATTTATTTTGCGTCAGTCGGTCTACATGCCGAATAATGAAAATGAAGGCTCAATCATTTGTGTTTATGCCAAAAAAGACACTGCGCTTAAGTCATGGACAAGTGCTTGTGCGGAAGGCAAATATCATTGTTTAGGCAATAGCTCGGACCGTATTCCTAATAAAGACAGTAAAAACTGCTCATTTAATCCTGATAGCCAAGGGCCAATCGGAAGTAAATTTTGCGATGGTGCAGGTTGCGTTTTAACTTGTAATGACTAAATTTTTTGCTTCGCAAAAAATCTGTATTTTTTTCTTATTTTATTTAGGGCTTGGTTACATCTTTTTGCAATAGAAAAACAATTGTAAATAGGCCCTAGAAGTAATTTAAATATTTCTGGTGATTTTGATAATAAGCTAGATAATTTCCTTGATCATGCCAAGCGGCAAGTACAATGCGTGTTTTGCCGCTATTTAACGAATGAATTGCCGGCAAATGCGTATGGCCGTGAATTAATAAATCGACTTGATATTGCTCAATGATTTTTTCAACCGCGATTGGATTAACATCCATCATTTGAGTATTTTTGGTTTTTTTTGCCTGCCCACTTTTTCTTCGCAAAAAATTTGCTACCGCAACGCGCCAACTCACTGGGATATGATAAGCCAGCCAAGGGAACCAGTTGCTTAAATAAATTTTTCGCCATTTTTGATGCCCGATATCGTCGGTGCAGAGCACATCGCCATGCAATAATAAAGTTTTTTTACCGAATAAATCTAAAATATAAGGTTCTTTGATTAATTGCATCTGGCAATCTTTTGCAAATTTTTCACCGACTAAAAAATCGCGATTGCCGATCATGTAATAAATCGGGAATTTTGCTTCGCAAAATAAACGTTTGATTCGAGTTATCCATTCGGCGTTTTGATCGTCGCCTAGCCAGGCTTCGAATAAATCGCCGAGTATATAAACTGCTTTGGTGTTGTTATCTTGTTCTCGAATTAAATTTTCTAATTGGAGTAATGTGTTGGGGGTTTCAGCGCTTAAATGCAGGTCGGAGATGAAGAGGATTTTCTGCATGGTTTTTTCAGAGAGGTTGTTATATATTCAGGGCCTAATTTGACGAGGAAAACCTCGCTTGCCAAGCTGATTCGGCCAATCTTAAAGAAGGAGATTGCCGCTCTTCGCTCGCAATGACAGTTGTTAAATAGAGTATAGCGATTATGACGAATAAAATAAAAACCCGCATTTGCCCCAGTCCTACGGGAAAACTGCATATCGGTAATTTGCGCACGGCGATATTCAATTGGTTATTAGCGCGTCGAGAAAACGGTGTATTTTTATTGCGGATTGAAGACACCGATTTAACACGCTCAGATCCTGTCTATAGCCAAAGCATGAAAGAGGATTTGAGCTGGATGGCGATGCAATGGGATGAAGGCCCAGATGTTGGCGGCGATGCTGGCCCTTATTATCAATCCGAGCGTCAGTCAATTTATGACCGCTACTATCAAATTTTAGAAAATTCGCATCACGCATACCCCTGTTATTGCAGCGAAGAAGAGCTGGAATTAGCGCGTAAATTGCAACGCGCCGCGGGCAAGCCACCGCGTTATCCAGGTACTTGCCGCAACTTGACAGCTGAAGCACGTCGTCAACGTGAAGCCGAAGGCCGTAAGCCCACCTTGCGTTTTCGTGTGCCGGAGCAGGGTGAAATCCAGTTTCATGATTTGGTGCATGGCGAGCAAGTTTTTAAATGCGCTGATTTAGGCGATTTTATTATTCGTCGCGCTGATGGCACTTCGCCATTTATGTTTTGTAATGCGGTCGATGATTCGATGATGGGCGTGACCCATGCTTTGCGCGGTGATGATCATTTATCGAATACGCCGCGGCAGCTGATGATTCTTGAAGCTTTGAATTTGCGTAAACCGCAATATGGCCATATCGCGCTGATTTTGGGTGACGATCAGGCGCCTTTGTCGAAACGATTGGGTAGTTTGAGTATTACCGCGTTGCGCGATCAAGGTTATTTGCCTTTGGCCTTGCTTAATTATTTATCGCGTTTAAGCCATAGTTACAGCGTCGATAAATTTATGAGCGCGGAAGAATTGGCAAAAAATTTTAATGTGGATGCGTTAAGTAAATCACCCGCGCATTTTGACGAAACGCAATTAAATTATTGGCAACACGAAGCAATTTTACATGCGGATCCGAATGATTTATTAGATTGGCTGAAATCACATGGTTTATCGGTTTCAAAAGAAAACCAAGAAAAATTCATTCATGTGATTCAACCGAATATTGTTTTTCCGAAAGATGCGATTCATTGGGCGGAAATTATTTATAGTGAGCGTTTCAAATTGCCGCTGGAAATAGCGCAAGAATTGGCGGAAGTGCCAAAAGAATTTTGGCGCGCCTTGGTTAATGCGATTGAAAATCATCACGATGATTTTGCAGCAATCACGGAAGCAGTGAAAACACAAACCGGCATTAAAGGCAAAAAATTATTTCATCCGTTGCGTTTAGCGTTAACTGGCCAAACCGAAGGGCCGGATTTATCGCACTTATTTAAATTGTTGGGTGAAGCAGAATTGAAACGGCGGGTCGAGAGGTTTTTGGTTTAAGGAATTTTGAACAGGCTTTAAGTTTTTAAAACCACCCCTCATCCGCCCCGTTGGGGCACCTTCTCCCGCAAGGGGAGAAGGCTCTCTTCAGGATTCAATAGCTTTTTATAACAAGGCTTATTTCATTGCATTGAAGTTTATATCACTGCATTGAAGTTTATATCATTGCATTGAAGTTTATATCATTGGCACATGTCACTAAAGTTGTCCTTCTCCCCTTGTGGGAGAAGGTGCCCGATAGGGCGGATGAGGGGT
>CAYTUN010000060.1:0-14312 GCA_964441315.1 uncultured Gammaproteobacteria bacterium
TGCCATTTCAAAGCCGACTGATGAAGTCATTTACACAGAATTATTTACACTCTCGAATTACTGCCATCAGTCCATCCATTCTCAAATTTAATAAATTCAACTGGAGCACTGAATCATCACCAATTAGCTGAAAATATATTATTATTTTCGAATGTACTAACTTCTCTATCTGAAAGAAAAGCAGTGCAGTTAGATCAATTCATACCTAAATTGATAGATTCATTTGTTAAAGACTTTGACAAGTTTCCTTCTACGCAATGGGCAGTTTTATTAATTTTTTTTCAATTTCCAAACATGGTTTTTAATCATATTATAACTAACGGAAAATTTGCTGAAAGCATTAAAGGGCTGATTTTTAGATATGATTTAGAATCATGGGGAAAAATTTGCGACGCTATAGTTAAGATATTTAAGCCATATGGTCTCCAGGAAAACCTTACTGCTGATACTATTCATAAAGAATATGAGAAAATTTCGACGATCATCAAGTTAAACTTACTAAGATTACAGTTTTTGAAAGACCTCGCTGATGCTTTTAAAGATGCAAAACCTTCAGATAACAAGATAGATAACTTGATAACAAACTTTATCACTGCATCCGATAAGATTTCTAAAAATCCACAAGATAACAGCAAAAAACCACAATATCACTCTGCTTTTGCTTTGGATGTTCAAGACATTTACCTCGAGTGCGCACGCCTTGCTAAAGCTGCCGGAAATATTCCCTTTGCTCTTCGTTTTTATTTTGCTATTTTTCAATCTTCTTCAAATAAGGCAATAATAAAAGAAGCAAGCGATTTCATGTTTGAACAAGCTCTTTCAGGTGATTGGAAATTTAGTTTTCATCAAGTCACTCAAAATACTATGATATTTAGCGAAATAGCTAAAGGTGTTCAACTATATCCTATAAAACAAGAGAAAAAATTATCAGATAAAATGGCAGGTGTTGTCGCTTGTCAGTTTGTAATTAAACAGAGAAAAATTAAGAATAAAAACGAAACAGATTCTTTTGATTTATTAAACGATAAATTTGAGAGATTAAAAGAACATATGAAAGGATCTTTAACAAATTCTTCAGCTAGATCAACAATAAATATGCCTTTTTTTACTTCAGCAGCAACCTCGGTAGAACTCAGCAATATAAATGACATTAAAAGTTTAATAGGTCATCTTGATAACGAGGGTGTGCAAGCTTTCATGGATTATTATTCAAATGAAGGTCCCGGCTCCGCTGATTTTTCTCTCTGGGCAAATGATGAGAATGCAGAACGTTTCGCTGAGAGCGTTGAACCAGCAGTAGTATGAATTTAGCCAGAAAAAAGAATTCTTGAGGAGTAATTACCAAATGTATTTCCGATCAATCTGAATTTTTCGTATGAAAAATTTGCATCACCCTCTGCATATCGCCAGATAAAACATCTGGCAATTGCGCCAGCGATTCATCAATTACCGCAATAATTTTATTACGCGCATCAACTGAAGGCTTAGTTAACACATAATCATGCACCAAATCCCGATGACCTGGGTGGCCGATACCGATACGGAAACGGTAAAAATCCCGACTATTTAAATGTTGAATAATATCGCGCAGGCCATTGTGTCCTCCATGTCCGCCGCCTAATTTAAATTTTGCTTCGCCGGCGGGAAAATCCAGTTCATCATGGGCGACTAAAATTTGTTCTGGTTGAATTTGATGATAGCGGCAGAAACTGGCAACGGCGTAGCCGCTTTCATTCATATATTGAGTGGATTTTAATAGCCAGGCAGAATGATTGTTGGGGGTCAGGGGCGCGATTAAAGCTTTATAGCTGTTTTGCAGTTTAAATTCGGTACGGTAACTTTCTGCTAAACGCTCAAGCCACCAGTAGCCGGCATTGTGGCGCGTGTCTTGATAGGACTTGCCGGGATTGCCAAGCCCTACCAAAAGCCGGATGGCTTGTGACACGATGATTACTTCTTGGAATCTTTCGCTTCTTCGCCTTCTTCAGTTTCTTTGCCTTTAGAAATGACGGGCACTTCGGCGGATTCGGGTACAGCAGCAACTGCTTCGACTTCTTTTTCAGCCGGCAGGTGAACGCTGATGACTGCCTGGTCTTGGTCTTCGCCATGCATCAGGGCCACGATTTCAACGCCTTTGGGCAATGGGATGTCGGTTAGATGCAGCGTGTCATTTAAATTCATTTGCGAGCAGTCGAGCTCAAGATATTCTGGCAAATCAGCTGGCAAGCAGCGGATTTCGACTTCTGACATTAAATGGGAAGCAACGCCGCCTTGCAATTTAACGCCTGGGCAATTTTCATCGCCTTTAAAATGCAGAGAAATTGTCATGTTCAATTTTTCATTTGCGCGAATACGCTGAAAATCCGCATGCATAATTTGCGGTTTATAAGGATGACGTTGCAAAGCGCGTAAAATCACTTGTTCGGATTTGCCATCAATTGAAAGTGTCAAAATATGCGAATAAAAACCTTCGTTTTTCAAGGCATTTGATAAAGCAAACTGGTTTAGAGTAATAGAAACCGGCGCTTGACCTGCGCCATAAATAACCGCCGGCACTGCAGCTTCGAGACGACGCATGCGTCTGACAGCACCTTTGCCGAGGTGGTTACGGGATTGAGCTTCAAGGGTATACGATACTTGCGCCATGGCAATTCTCCACAATACGAAAATAAAAAGAGGCGTATCTTAGCGGGTTTTTATGGGATTGCCAATCCCGCCTGAGGGCGGGATCTAAGGTTTTGTTGGGGAATTCTGCTAATCGATTGGCCCCCGTGCAAATACATCCGATTTTGTAGGGGCAAGCCCCTGTGGCTGCCCTAATGTCTGCTTTGGGTGAAAAACAAATATTTGCAGATTTGTTGATAACAATATATAGAGAAAAACACTATTTTGATTACCCCTCATCCGCCCTTACGGGCACCTTCTCCCACAAGGGGAGAAGGCCAGCTTTCGTAACATCTGCCAATAAAATGTCTAACAATAAAATAAAGTTGGGTGCAATGAAATAAAGTTGGGTGCTATGAAATAAAGCTGGGTGCAATAAAATAAAGTTGGGTGCAGTGAAATACGCTTGTTTTGTAAATGAAATATGCCTATTTATTGGCAAACTATGCCGATTAAGAAGCTATCAAGCTCTGATGAGACCCTTCTCCCCTTGCGGGAGAAGGTGCCCGATAGGGCGGATGAGGGGTGATTAAAATTCACCAACATTTTCTATGTTCATCACACATCAAAAACTATGACAGCTCAAAAAAATAAATATATTTTTTCGTGGGATAAAATTACTAAATTTAATTTTCAATATTAATTTTCTGCTTCGGATTTGCTCTTAAAATCATTTTAATAATTTCTGCATTCGCACTAACTGGAAAAAAATTTACATTAGGATGCGAGGCGGGAAATACTCTGAAAATTTCATCGGCAAAAGCCTGGCCGATTTCTGTTACGCCATGAAAATCAAGCACCACATTTTTAAAATTTTCCAAGCGCATTAAAATTCGTTTTGCTTGGGAACGTGAAATCAGCATTGCGCCTTCATGTTGTGCTAATTCAATTGGCACGATCGTTTTGGAAAAATTATAATCGTTATCCGCTTCGGGGCTGGCGTATTCATCAAAGATTGCTTTAGCTGATCTTTTAGCGGTGTTTGATAGTTTGAGTAAAACTAAAGTGCCGCTTTGGTTTTTTTCTTCAGTTTTGCGGCTCAAAGAAGGATAATGATTTGCACCCGCTTTAAAAATAATTCCACTAGAAGAAATCAGAAATTCATCAAACATTCTGCTGGTAAAAAAAATACCCTGGCCAGTGTGATTTTTGTTGTCGGTTGTCAATTTACCTTTTGATAACTCCAATACTGCTTCGGTTTCATCATAAAGCTGAAAAGTATTTTTTATTTTTTGAAAAATACCGATGCCGTTATTGTCAAACTCATTCCATTTTCATTGCGAAGGAGCAATAGCAATTGCAACTATAAATCACCACACAAACCTTATACAGCGGGAACCGCTGTTAGTGAATCGAAGTCCCAGTATAAGTCAACAAAAAGTCGATCATATCCTGATGCTTGTGCAAACGCGCCACCTCAAGCGGGGTCATGTGGTCGGGATCAGTTTGCGCATTGAGATCTGCACCGGCGCGCAATAAAAGCAGCGCGATCGCTACAGCATTATTTTGAGCGGCGTAATGCAGCGGAGTGACTTGATCATCATCCAGGCAGAGATTGGGGTCCAGCCCCTGGTTGAGCAATTCCTGAACTTTATTAGCGTCATGACGAGTAATGGCATCGATCAATTCTTCAATTTGTTCTTCTGTAAAATTTGGGGCCACTGCTCTGTCCTTATAAAATTTGAGAACTAGAAAATTATATTTGTCAATACAGTAGTTTTGTGCGTAGTCTAAATTTTGGAAAGCGAGAGTGCAACTAATATTTATTAGCTGGGGCGAAAGCTATTGGGATGGGGCAAGAGAAAATGGTATTGGGTTAAAAATTGCATCTTTAGTGGCCTAGATGCACCCAATCTTCTATTTTTAATTTTGAAACACGAGCAAATTCTTTTTTATTGTTGGTAACTAAAACCAAATCTAATGAACGCGCGTGAGCAGCTATCAGCAAATCTAAAGGACCTATCGGCGTTCCTTTCTTTTCGAGTTCCGCTCTCATATCGCCATAGTGATAAGCAGCCCGCTCATCGAATGAAACAATTTCTAAAGACAAAATAAATTCTTCTAAAGCTGATTTATTTTTTTGAGGATGTTGGCTTTTTTCTACACCATAATTTAATTCAGCTAATGTAATTGAAGAGATCCCTATATCGCCAATTGATAATCGCTTAAATTTATTAATAACAGAAACTGGTTGTTTTTTAATAATGTAAATACAAATATTGGTGTCAAGTAAATATTTCATTCAAAAATATCCTCTCGTCTTTGCTGCGAGGGTTGTTTTCTTTCATCCATAAAATCATCAGAAAATTTATTTAAACTATTGATGAACGGCTCCCAAGAATTCTCTACAGGCCAAAGGACAGTAGCACTACCTATTTTCTTGATAAACACCTCTTTGCCTTCAAAACGAAAAGCTTTAGGCAAGCGTACCGCCTGGCTTTGGCCATTTTCAAATAACTTAGCTCTTTGCATAGGCATATCCTCTGGTTATAAAAGTATATACATAAAAGTATATATACTGGCATTCAAATTGCAAATTGCCCAATAGCCCTTATTTTCAGCGGGAACCGCTGAAGCGAATGAGTGCATTATCCAAACCATTCCGCTACAATAAGCACCCTTTAAATTCTAAGGACTTTCTATGGCTCTCATCACCCTGCGTCAGTTACTCGACCATGCGGCCGAGCATGGTTATGGTGTTCCCGCTTTTAATGCCAATAATCTCGAACAAGTCCGCGCCATTATGGAAGCGGCGGATAAAACCTCCAGTCCCGTTATCATTCAAGCCTCCGCAGGGGCACGCCAATATGCTGGCGCTGCTTTTATTAAAGCTTTAATTGTTGCCGCTGCCGAAGAATGGCCACATATTCCGATTTGTATGCATCAGGACCATGGCGCCTCACCTGCCGTTTGCCAACGTTCGATCCAGCTGGGTTTTACTTCGGTGATGATGGATGGTTCGTTAAAAGAAGACATGAAAACGATTGCTGACTATGACTATAACGTAGCGGTCACCAGACGCGCCGTCGAAATGGCGCATGCCTGCGGTGTTTCGGTTGAAGGTGAATTAGGTTGCTTAGGTTCTTTGGAAACTGGAAAAGCCGATAAAGAAGATGGCTCCGGCGCCGATGGCCATTTATCCCACGAACAATTATTGACGGACCCCGAACAAGCTGCCGCTTTCGTTGCAGCGACTGAAGTTGATGCTTTAGCAATCGCTATTGGCACCAGTCACGGCGCTTATAAATTTACTCGTCCACCCACCGGTGAAATTTTGGCGATTGACCGCATCAAAGCGATCCACGCCAGAATTCCCAATACCCATTTAGTCATGCATGGTTCTTCTTCCGTGCCACAAGATTGGTTGGCGATCATTAATCAATACGGCGGCGAGATGCGAGAAACTTACGGCGTGCCGGTTGAAGAAATTCAGCAAGGCATTAAACATGGTGTGCGTAAAGTCAATATTGATACTGATCTGCGTCTGGCTTCTACCGGCGCGATCCGCCGTTATCTAGCGACGCACAAAAGCGAATTTGACCCACGCAAATATTTAAAAGAAACCGTCACGGCGATGCGCGACATTTGTATCGCTCGCTATGAAGCCTTTGGCACCGCTGGCAATGCAGGCAAAATCAAGGTCTTGTCTTTTGAACAAATGACGAAACGCTATCAAGCAGGTGAATTAGCACCTCGCGTTAAATCTGGCAGCAAGTCCACCGAACATGCATAAACCTGATTACAATAGCGCGGCTTTTTTGCTCGCCGCCGCAACGCTTGAGCAAATGCCTTCGGACCATGGGTCTGAAATCGCTTTTATTGGACGTTCGAATGCGGGCAAATCCAGTGCTTTAAATGCCATTACCGGTATTAAAGGCTTGGCCCGTACTAGTAAAACGCCGGGCCGCACCCAAACCATCAACTTTTTTGCTTTAGACAGTGGCGAACGCTTAGTTGATCTTCCGGGTTATGGTTATGCCAAAGTCCCCATCATCATGCGTGAACGTTGGCATAAAACCGTCAACAACTATTTAGTGAATCGCGTCAGTTTGCGCGGACTGGTAGTCGTGATGGATGTTCGCCATCCGATGAAAGAATCCGATCATGAAATTATTGAATGGGCCACTCAAGCGCAAATTCCCGTCCATATTTTGCTAACCAAAGCCGATAAACTCAGCCGCGGTTCTGCCTGTGCCACTTTGCAGCAAGTGCAGCAATCGCTGAGCGAATTTCAGAATAAAGTCAGTGTGCAATTATTTTCTTCACTGGAACGCACTGGTCTTCAAGAAGTGGTGCAGGTGTTGAATCGGTGGTTTGGTGGTTGAATTTAAGCCTATGTCTTTAACAATTCACTCATATCAATAATCTCTGCAAAATAATCACTATCAATAATTTCATTTGTCACACCATTAATATGAATTAATACGGGTCGGTAAGAAAATCCTTTGGGAAATTTTAAAGCAGAAACTTTCTCTTGCATGGTTTTTATAATCGACACATCAATAGGATTTTTATGAAACTTGACCTCACATACATACAAACTATTAAATTTTGTCTGAATCATATAATCAATCTGGCAACCTGATAAACGCTGGGTAGGCCTTTGAAAAAATGGGTTTTCATTAATGATCTCGTCGGGTTTAATGTTCAATAATTTATGAATTGCTTTGCGATTAATTAGAATCAAATTTTCAAACTGCAACCCCATCATCTGGTTCCATTCTGGCAAGAGCGATAAAGCTTTCAAAACAAAACTACCGCGCTTAATTTTACTAATGTTTTTGCTAATATACTTAAGATAAAAACGTAAATAATTATCTTGTAAACGGTATTTACTCAACTTTGCATCTTCGCCAGTTTTGATGTTCCAGGTATAATCGCGTTTAATAAAACCTGCTTCTTCAAGCTCCCATAAATACTCAGGAATACGTCCATAGTGTGCGCTGTCTCCTTTTCCTTGGATTCCCATTTGAATTTCCGATTGTTCTTTTGGGCCCATAGATAATAGTCGGATAATTTTTTCATAGAAAATGCTATCACGCATGAACAAATCGGAAAAAATCCGATCAAATTCTTCAACTAAAAAACCACCCTCCATAAAACATAATTGCTTGATGTTTTCTTCAGCAGAGATTTTCGGGTTAATTTCTTCAAGGTATTTAGGAATACCGCCCGTTACAGCTAACAACTTGAATTTTTCATAAGCAGAAATATTATCGGGCCAAAATTTATCACAGTCGGCCAGCGGCAATTCTTCTAATGTAAGTGTTAATGAGATACGTCCGACGAAGCCCGTACTACTTAATAGATTTTTTTCTATCCAGCTGGAAGCCGAGCTACAGGCGACAAAAACAAGTTGTGTATTCTTACTTAGCTGATTGTCCCAAAAACTTTTTATTTTTCCTAAAAATCCTGCGTCTTTATCACCCATCCAAGAAATTTCATCGAAAAACAACAATATTTTACCCGTCTGTACCTTCTCACCCACAGCCCAAAGCGCATCGCTCCAATCTTCGTATTTGGCATTGGCAGTTTTAAATTGACGGCTAATTTGCCGAGAGAATTCTGCCAATTGATAGGCGGGGGTGATAGCAGTTTCAGGAGGCAAGCCTTCAAATTTAAAATAGTGATCGAAATTTTTACTAAATTCATCGACTAACCGGCTCTTACCAATGCGCCGCCTCCCTTTTATCACAATAAACGAGGCTGTCTTTTTCTTCTGCAATGCTTTCAAGCGATCGAGTTCCGCTTGCCTGCCAATAAAAGGCGCAGTTATACTCATGTTCTTTTCCAGAGGCGTTAATCGTCAAATGTCAATTTACACCTCCATTATAGGAGTGTTTAATGGAGGCGTAAATATGCAATGGTTATTTATCAACTCCACAAAGCGCTTGAACAGGCTATTAACTACAGGAAACCCCCAACACCATGGCAAAAATTGATTTTACTTTTAAAAAACAAGAAATCCGCTCACGCGCTTATCCGAATTACTGGGATCTGATTGCATTACTGTTAGTGTTTGCCATTTTATTTTTATTAGCATTCGGCGCGAAAGAAATGACTTTGCCATTTGATTTAGGCACGCCTTTGCAAATTGATTTAAATCCGGAATATTTACCCTACTATGCTTTGCGTAGTGTGATTCGCATGTTAATTGCTTTGGCATTATCGTTATTATTTACTTTTATCGTTGGCACCGCTGCGGCAAAAAATAAACATGCGGAACGTTTGATTATTCCTTTGATTGATATTTTACAATCGGTACCGGTTTTAGGTTATTTATCGATTGCGGTGCCTGCTTTTATCGCACTTTTTCCTCAAAGCATGTTAGGGCCGGAATGTGCGGCGATTTTTGCGGTATTTACTGCGCAAGTTTGGAACATTACGTTAAGTTTTTATCAAAGCATGATGACGATTCCGAAAGATTTGCGCGAAGCGAGTGATGTGTTGCAATTATCTGCTTGGCAGCGTTTTTGGCGTTTAGAAGTGCCATTTGCGATGCCGGGATTATTGTGGAACATGATGATGTCAATGTCGGCGAGTTGGTTTTTTGTGGTCGCATCGGAGGCAGTTTCGATTGGCAATCAAAATATTGTGCTGCCCGGCATCGGCGCTTATATCGCTATCGCGGTAAAACAAGCGAATTTAACTGCTATTGGCTACGCGATTTTAGCAATGTTTGCCGTGATTATTTTATACGATCAATTATTATTCCGTCCGCTCAATCAATGGCTGAGCCAATTTAAAACCGAAGCAAATGAAGATGAAAGCGAAAGCAATTCCTGGTTAATTCATTTATTTCGCCGCACGCATTTATTGCGCTCGTTATCAGCAATGCCTTCCTGGTTATTTGAAAACTTTGTGAATTTACCGCGGCAAAAATTTAAATCGACAACTATTACAGTTGCTCATACATCACATGCAAAATTGCAACGTGTATTTTTAATGGTTTGGTACGGTTTATTAATCGCCGGAATCATTTTAGGTTTGTATTTAGTCAGCCGCACTATTTTTGAAAATGTGGCGCTAAAAGAATTCTGGCATGTGATTGCATTGGGTGCTGCCACCGGCGCGCGCGTATTAATTTTGATCGCTTTATCTTCGCTAATTTGGCTACCTTTAGGCGTTTGGATCGGCATGCGCCCACGCGTCGCCGGTTATGCACAGCCCATCATTCAATTTTTAGCTTCATTTCCGGTGAATTTATTTTATCCGATATTTGTTTTGTTAATCGTTAATCATAATTTAAACGTGAATATCTGGTGCTCGCCATTAATGATTTTAGGCACACAATGGTATATCGCTTTCAACGTCATCGCCGGCACTTTGGCAATGCCGAAAGAATTGCGCTTGGCTGCACGCAACTTTCAAGTTAAAGGTTGGCTCTGGTGGAAAAGATTGGTTATTCCAGGCATTTTCCCCTATTTTCTCACTGGCGCCATCACTGCCGCTGGCGGCGCCTGGAATGCGAGTATTATTGCGGAAGCTTTATATTGGGGAAAAACGCATTTAATTGCTTATGGTTTGGGTGCGTATATTACCGAGCAAACGCAACTAGCGGATTTTCCGAAGGTGACGTTGGGGATTATGGTGATGTGTTTGTATGTGGTGGGAATTAATCGGTTAATCTGGAAGCCGTTGTATCGGTTGGCGAGTGAGAGGTTTAATGCGGAGGGGTGAAGTTGCATGCTATTGCAAATTCAACATAAATATTTAAGGTTTTTTTAAGTTCAGATCGGTATATTTTTCACTGTTCCTGCATACTGAAAATAATAATGTGCTAATCGATACAAGATATAATAAAAAGTGACCATTGAATATTCTTTTTTTCCTAATCCTCCTTATATACACACTGCAATATCCAGAGATTTGCGCAAATATTGTTTGACTTCCGATGTTGGTGCTATTTTTAAAGAATTTCCTTGGAAAAAAATACCCGAATTCATTTTAAATGCTTGTGCTACTGGTTACATCTCCGAAGATTTTCGCGATTCGGTCATGCTGCGATGGAACATGATGGCCTGGAAAAAACGCGAAATTAATGATAACAATCCATTACAAGAAGCAGAAACTATTTTTTTACCAGAGCAATGGGATGATTTCCAACAACATGAACTATTTAAAGATTTTTGTGAAATCACTCATTTTTTCCGCCCTACTACAGAAAATGAAATATCACGCGCAAACTCACTTCATTTAAAAGCACTAAAGATATTGGCTGAAAAATGGGCTGATCTACCCTCGGAAAATAGACAAATTCACTTCATGCGAATGGAAATCTCTGGTGCGGATTTTTTTAAGGATAGAGATGCAATTTGTAACCAGTTTGAAAGGCTAAAGCATGCATTTTTAGTCCCCATTAGAAATGAAGATGAAACTCTTACATGCCTTATACCTGATATAAATTTGATTAATATCATCTGCGATATTTATAGAAAAATTTTGCAGGAAGAGTTCAAATTAGACTTTCCGAAACAAAAACTAGTTTTGGTTTATAAGTCTTTAACGGCAGATGATTTGTTAGAATTTCGGAAATCAAACCAACAACCTGCTGGCGCATCAACTAATCGGCAATTAAATATCATCGCAGATAATCGTTTTGCTGGGCCGCTTTATTACATTTTTCATGATATTTATCATCATATTGCTAATTGTAAAGACCCTTTATTTGACGAAGCGGCGATCATTTGTCATGAGATCTTTGATCAGTTTCCTTTAGAAGTGATTTTTGATGAAAAAATAGCTGCAAGTGAATTTGCTCAAAAAAAATTAGAAGTGTTAAGAGAATTAATCATTGATAATGATGACCCACCCAACTTATTAAGCGATAGCTTCTATAAATCACCAAAATATGAAGCTATTTCACATCTTCTTGGAAAATTGAATTTTTTTATCAATGAAGCCGGCAGAAGATCAATTGCGAGCTGTTCAAAGCGCGAAAGTAATGGGCAAATTTATTTGCAGACGTATGACCTTACAGAAAATGAACGTCATCAACATGAAATGTTTAATTTGAATCTTATTTCTTTGGTATTTGGTTATGTTATGGAAAAACATTTACCTACGAATGATGAGCTTGAACAGTTTTTAATTTATCGTTTCTCAAATGGGAAAAATATTGATCGTTGTGTCACTATTTTCTGTAAAATTGCATTCTGGCATATGTTTTTAGAAAAAGGCGCTAATGGCGACATAGAAGAAGAAATTTTTCTTTCTTTTGACCCCGAGCCGCACCAAAAAAATGCTGGGCGATTAAAAAAAGTAATGCTGAGTTTCACTAAAAATGAAGGTTTTAACGCAAGCGATAGCGCCCAATCCCACCAATATCAGACTGTCATAATTGATATACTCAAAATAAAAAATTTGTATGAAGAGAAGTTATGTTCAAGAGCAACATACAGTGGCAATAATTTTTAAGCATTAGTTTCACTTAATTTTGACCTGCGCCTAGGCCGCTAGTTAGCCCAGTAGCGCTCCTAAGCACTACAAATAAAACACCTGCCCAAACAGCTTTTCTAAACTTCTTAATTTATTTTCCCAGTGGTTTACTTAAGCAGCTTTTTTAAAACCATTTAGCTAAGTTAATAAATATATCAATACAGCAAATTCATCTTATCTAACGCGGTGACAGCCTAAACCATTCTTACCAAAAAATTCACCTTGCAGCCCACCAAACACTTAAGGTAAAACTCCTTCATGAACATGAACAACAAACAACCCATCGTCGAGCTGCAACACATCAAACAATCCTTCCGCAAATCCGGCGCTAATCAGGAATTGCTGGTGATTGATGATGTTTCGTTTTCGCTTTATCCGGGCGAGGTGGTGGCTTTGTTGGGGAAATCAGGCTCGGGGAAATCGACTTTATTGCGGATTATTGCCGGATTAATTAAGCCAAGTTCGGGGCAGGTGATGTTTCAAGGCCAGCCGATTTATGGGCCGGTGGCAGGTATTAGCATGGTGTTTCAACATTTTGCGTTGATGCCCTGGCTCACGGTTTTGCAGAATGTGGAATTGGGGCTGGAAGCGCAAGGGGTTGAAAAAAGCGAGCGGCGCAAGCGGGCGTTGGAGGCGATTGATATTGTCGGGCTCGATGGTTTTGAATCCGCTTATCCGAAAGAGCTCTCCGGCGGCATGCGTCAGCGCGTCGGTTTTGCGCGCGCGCTGGTGGTAAATCCGGATGTGTTATTAATGGACGAGCCGTTTTCCGCGCTCGATGTTTTGACCGCCGATAATTTACGCAATGACTTGATGGACCTTTGGCAGCAAAATAAAACCAAAATCAAATCGATTTTAATCGTCACCCACAATATCGAAGAAGCAGCACTTTTGGCCGACCGCATTTTAATTTTTGGCGTCAATCCTGGAAATATTAAAGCCGAAATCGGCAATCCCGTACCACATCCGCGCGAAAGCGAAGATGCGCCGGTGCGTAAACTCGTCGATGATATTTATACCTTGATGACCACTTCGATCGAACACGTCAGCAAAGGCATCAAAATGAAGATGATCGATATCGGCTATCGCCTGCCGAAAGTCGGCATCTCGCAAATCAGCGGTTTAATCGAAACCTTACATTCCAATGAAAACCACTCCATCGATCTTCCCGAACTGGCCGATGAATTATCGATGGACATGGACGACCTCTTCCCCATCACCGAAGCCGCCGAAATTTTACGCTTCGCCCGCGTTTCCCACGGCGACATCGAACTGTCACCCAGCGGCAACCAATTCGCCGCTGCCGATATGCAACAACAAAAACAACTCTTCGCGCGTCATTTACTAAATTACGTCC
Source organism: uncultured Gammaproteobacteria bacterium (assembly GCA_964441315.1). Taxonomy (GTDB): domain Bacteria; phylum Pseudomonadota; class Gammaproteobacteria; order CAYTUN01; family CAYTUN01; genus CAYTUN01. Next base: position 13,460 of record CAYTUN010000060.1, read on the forward strand.
CACTCGCTCGTCACATCCGCCGCGTGCTTGATGAACGGCCTGGTCATCGTGCTAGTGAGCAACGCTTTTTAGCCGAATTGGAAGATCATTTGAGTGAAGAGGCGGCGGAAGAGACATTGGAAATTGTGATCGGTTGGGCGCGGTATGCGGAGTTGTTTGCGTATGATTACAATACGGGGGTGTTGAGTTTGGAGAATCCGGAGTGATAGAAAATAAATCATGAATAAAAACAACGAAGAAAATCCGATCAGATTTTAAAACATGGAAATGCTCTCAGTGAAGAAGGACTTAGAAATTCTAACGCGTGGTTGCTTTTACAAGAAAAAAAACCACTGAAAAAAATTACAAATGTAAAAAGACCTTCTCGATGCAAACAGTAAACCTAATGTCTTAAATTTCACTTTTTTATAAAAGTTATTGTTCTTTTCTAATGCTACCTTAAGTTTGTATCAATACAATCGCTCAGAATTAATGTTTGATAAGGAGAAATGCAATGGAAGAGACAGCAATAAGTCTTATTGGCGGTTACGGTACATTAATAAGATATGCCGTTGATGGAAGATTTGACAAAGAAGCAATTATACGAATTTTAAATGGGAAGTTAGCTATCAATTTAGATAAAATTAATCTAATAAACAAAAAAATCCAACCCGAAAATAAAAAATCAAACGGAAGAACAAGTATATGGGGTAAAAAGCCTAAACAACGTAAAAAGCCCTCCGATGATGAAAAAAAATTTCTGGAAAGCCAAATTGCTTTATTAAACGATTTGAATTCTTCAATCGCTAAAAAAATAAATCTACTATAGCATTTCTATATCATTCATAATATTTCTTATATTTTTCTATCTTAC
>CAYTUN010000061.1:0-13917 GCA_964441315.1 uncultured Gammaproteobacteria bacterium
TGAGAGCCTTCTCCCCTTGCGGGAGAAGGTGCCCCAACGGGGCGGATGAGGGGTGGTTTTAAAAACTACGGTATTGCTGCCCTAGTTAATTTCGTTTTAGCTAAGCCCATGAACAAGCAATTGCGAAATTTACAAAAATCATTAAAGCATAATTCTACCGAAGCTGAGCAAAAAATTTGGCGGCAATTGAGAGACCGTCGCTTTGCTCATCTCAAGTTTCGGCGTCAACAGATTATTGAAGGCTACATTGTCGATTTCGTTTGTTTCAAGAAAAAATTAATAATCGAGATTGATGGCAGTCAACATCATGAGCAAATTGAGTATGACGAAAAAAGAACGGAGAAATTAACCCGAGAGGGATTTAAAATTTTGCGGTTTTGGAATAATGAAATTTTTAATCAAATGGATGTCGTGCTGGAGCGTATTTATACTGAAGTAAGCAAAAATTAAAAACATCATTATTCCATCTTTTAAAGCTAAGCTGATTTAGTTTTTCTACCTGATTTTGCTTTACTAAATTTTAATTGCGCATTAGCCACATCAACTTCAATCGTATCACCCGGCATAAATTCTCCAGCCAAAATTGCTTGAGCCAAGGGGTTTTCCAGGCTTTGTTGAGTGGCGCGTTTAAGCGGGCGCGCGCCATAAACCGGATCAAAACCCATATTGCCCAAATAATCCAAAGCTTTTTCGCTCACTTCTAAAAATAAATCTTTTTCTTTTAATCGTTTAGCCACACGTTCTAATTGAATATTGGCAATCGCATGAATTTGATCTTTACCCAGGGGGTGAAATACAACTGCTTCATCAACGCGATTAATAAATTCCGGACGAAAATGTTGACCAACAATTTCCATCACAGCTTTTTTCATTTTTTCATAAGGCTCGCTCGCCATTTCTTGAATTAAATGCGAACCTAAATTGGAAGTCATCACAATAACGCAATTGCGAAAATCGACAGTGCGTCCTTGACCATCGGTTAAACGTCCATCATCTAAAACTTGCAATAAAATATTAAACACATCGGCATGCGCTTTTTCGACTTCGTCCATTAAAATCACAGAATAAGGACGACGACGCACGGCTTCGGTTAAATAACCGCCTTCTTCATAACCGACATAACCCGGAGGCGCGCCAATTAATCTGGCGACAGAATGTTTTTCCATAAATTCTGACATATCAATTCGGATCATGGCTTCTTCGGTATCAAACATAAAATTCGCCAATGCTTTGCATAATTCGGTTTTGCCGACGCCGGTGGGTCCAAGAAAAATAAATGAACCAATCGGACGATTAGGATCAGATAATCCAGAACGTGCGCGGCGAATTGCATTAGCCACTGCAGAAACCGCTTCATCCTGACCCACCACACGCAAATGCAAAGCTTTTTCCATCTGCAATAATTTTTCGCGCTCGCCTTCCATTAATTTTGAAACCGGAATACCCGTCGCTCTCGCGACGACTTCTGCAATTTCTTCTTCAGTAACACTATCACGTAATAATTGCGTGGTGGATTTTTCGGCTTTTTCGGCTTGTTTTAACTGTTTTTCGACTTCTGGAATTTTTCCATATTGTAATTCTGACATGCGAGCCAAATCACCAGCACGTCTTGCGGCTTCTAATTCACTGCGCAAGCGCTCAAATTGTTCTTTCAAACTTTGCGTGCCTTGCAGTTTTGCTTTTTCCGCTTTCCAAACATCTTCTAAATCGGAATACTCTTTTTGCAAGGTATTGAGTAATTTTTCCAAATCTTGCAAACGTTTTTGCGAAGCTTCATCTTTTTCTTTTTTCAAGGCTTCTTGTTCAATTTTTAACTGAATAATGCGGCGATCTAAACGATCCATTTCTTCGGGCTTGGAATCAATTTCCATGCGAATGCGACTAGCTGCTTCATCGATTAAATCGATAGCTTTATCGGGTAAATTGCGATCGGTAATATAACGAATCGACATTTGCACCGCAGCCACAATTGCTGGATCAGTAATGGCAACGCCATGGTGAATTTCATAACGTTCTTTTAAACCGCGTAAAATCGCGATCGTATCTTCGGCAGAAGGTTCATTGACTAATACTTTTTGAAAACGCCGCTCTAATGCCGCGTCTTTTTCAATATATTTACGATATTCATCTAAAGTGGTCGCGCCAATGCAATGCAATTCGCCGCGCGATAATGCCGGTTTTAACATATTACCTGCGTCCATCGCGCCTTCTGCTTTTCCAGCGCCGACCATGGTATGAATTTCATCAATAAATAAAATAATTTGGCCTTCTTGTTTGGCTAAATCTTTTAATACCGCTTTTAAACGTTCTTCAAATTCGCCGCGAAATTTAGCACCAGCGATTAATGCGCCCATATCCAGCGCCAATACTTTTTTATTCTTTAATCCTTCAGGAACTTCCTGATTAATAATTCTTTGCGCCAGACCTTCGACAATAGCCGTTTTACCAACACCGGGATCACCGATTAATACCGGATTATTTTTCGTGCGACGTTGCAATACTTGAATTAAGCGGCGGATTTCATCATCGCGGCCGATGACGGGATCTAATTTTCCTTGCAATGCACGTTCGGTTAAATCAACGGTATATTTCTCTAAAGACTGACGATTTTCTTCAGCAGTTTGGTCTTTCACTTTTTCACCGCCGCGGATTTGTTTGATAGTTTTTTCTAAATTTTCACTATTAGCGCCAGTGCGTTTCAAAATTTGGCCGATTTGGCCTTTATCTTTTATCGCCGCCAATAAAAATAATTCGGTAGAAATAAATTGATCGCCCATTTTTTGCGAAAGTTTATCGCATTCATTTAATAAGGCATTTAAATCATTATCGACATAAACTTCGGTGCGTTCTGCTTTGACTTGTGGCAATTGATCCAATGCTTTATCTAATTCATCTTGTAAGCGATTAATATTGACGCCGGCTTGCTGCAATATGGGCAAGCTACTGCCATTATTCTGTTCCAGCAAAGCAGCTAATAAATGCAAAGGCGTCACCGCTTGATTTTCGCGGCCAATCGCTTGGGATTGTGCATCGGCTAATGCGGTTTGAAATGCGGTGGTAAATTTGTCGATACGTGCCATGAGAACATCCTTAATTTATCATTTAATTGACATAAGGCCATTATGTTAAATTTCAAGCAGCGGTTCCCGCTATTTATAAATAAATTGGGCGCCATCGGCTTTGGAATAAATCAATGAGATTGTGGCTAGATTGTTGACTGGCGCCACTTCATTTTGCCGGTTGCTAACAATTAAATTAATGGGTGATTTTTTTGGGCATTCCACCACAATACTATTAATATTAAATGCGAAATTGACTGGCAGTGATAATTGGCTGATGTAATTATTTTGCGGTGTCAATGGAATATCCTGTGTTGCGTTTAAATTATCTAAATTAATATGGTAACTGCAATTTTTACCATAGTGATTAATAAAACTATCTTCAGCATACAAAGCTACCTGCACAGGAGGCGGCGCGGGGTCATCAGCTGCTATCACATTTAGCAAGACGAAAAAACTTAAAGCGCAGGCGATCTTTTTCATAATATTACCTAATACAGTCCACATTTTTAGTATAGCCAATGGGTAAAAAAATTCTTGGATCAGAGCATCTTAAATCACCCCTCATCCGCCCTATCGGGCACCTTCTCTCGCAAGGGGAGAAGGACAACGTTATGAACATCTGCCAATAAAATAAACTTCGATGCAATGAAATAAACTTCGATGCGATAAAATAAACTTCGATGCAATGAAATAAGCTTTGCTTGCAAAAGCTATTGAACCATGATGAGAGCCTTCTCCCCTTGCGGGAGAAGGTGCCCCGAAGGGCGCGGATGAGGGGTGATTTAAGATGAAAAGCAGGCGCTGAGTATCCAACAGCTACCGACAAATTTAAAGAAGAAGCAATAAGGATTTGGTTCGCTTGCTTCGATCATCAACCACTTTAATAGCGGGAACCGCTATTAGTATTTCAAACTCAACTCATAGCCGCCATATTTACGCCAATTAATCACACCATTTTCAAAAATCCAGTATTGTCCTTTAATACCGCATAATTTATCTTTTATTAGCGGATCTTTATCAAGATTGTAACTGCGAATTTTTTCGGGGAAATAATTAAGTGGATATGTAATTAGTGTTAAATCCAGCTTTTCCAAAAAAGTAATTTCTCCGGGATAAGTTTGCATAATGCTGGTTAATGGATTTTGCGCCACTTGCATAATTTGTTGATAAACTTGCGACAAATCTTCACCTAAATTTTGTTCCAACAACATTTTGCGCCAATCAGTTTTATCGGCGATAAATGCTTTTAAAGCCACTTCAACTATGCCCGCCTGATAGCGATTACGGGTTTGAATAATCGGCAAGCCTGCTAATGCACCTTGATCAATCCAACGCGTTGGCAGCTGACTTTGGCGCGTCATGCCTACTTTACTGGCAGAGGAATAGGCTAAATAAATGATATGCGGTTTAGCGCAAGATTGATGTGCCCAATCTTCGGGATTGCAAACGCCTTCATAAAAGCGGCATTTTTCTGGATGGATCATGCAGAGATTACATTCGAGCAAGCGTTGCAGACAGGGATAACAATAGCCTTGTTGAAAGGTTTTTTTAATCATGCGCTCACACTGGATACAGCGCATTTTTCCGGTAAATTTCAGCTCAAGTTCTTGCCCAATCAGCGGGTTTAATGCAATTTTTTCTTCTTCCAGCAACCAATGGTATTTGACAGGTGTTGCCAGTTCGGTATGCATTTTATGGAGATAAAATTGGTATTCGGTTTTCATAAATATGATAGCTGCTGTTACAATATCGTGAAATCAATCAATAATTGAGCCGCTATTATGAAGATGAATGAAGACCGTGTCGATGGCAATCTGATCACCAGTTATACGCCGGATAAAATTTTTATCAACAATATCGCTTATCAAAATTCACTGATTTTAACGCCGGAAAAAATTATTAGCGATTTAGGCGAACACTCGCTCGAATTAATTTTAAAAAACGGTTGGCAGCGGTTATTAACGGATGAAGTAGAAATTATTATTATCGGGACAGGCCGCAAGCAAAAATTTTTAGCTGCTGGATTATTAGCGCCTTTGTATGAAAAACAAATTGGCATCGAAGTGATGACCACCGATTCTGCTTGTCGCACTTATAATATTTTGGCTTCCGAAAATCGGAAAGTGGTTGCTTTATTGATGATTGAAAGTGAGTGATTAAATTAGAACGTTTGTCTCGGCTTTTTATTTAAACCGCTAGTTCTGTTATCACCCCTCATCCGCCCTATCGGGCACCTTCTCCCGCAAGGGGAGAAGGACAACTTCGCGTATCTCAGCCAATTAAATAAACTTCAATGCAATGCAATGCGATGCGATGAAAGAAACCTTGTTATGAAAAGCTGATGAACCATGAAGAGGGCCTTCTCCCCTTGTGGGAGAAGGTGCCCCAACGGGGCGGATGAGGGGTGATCAAGAATAATTTTTCCACTCATTAACATCAAACGCTATACCACCAATCGTGTAGATAATTTAAATATCGTGTGATTAATTTTTTAGTAATTTCCGGGAATTTCAAATTTAATTGTTGCAATGCTTGTAGCGTATTTTCTTGCAAAACTTTAGAGAATGCTTCCTGCTCGGCATGCATTGGATGTTCGAAGTAAAAGGAAAGCAAAGGATAAAGCGCATTAGTCTTATCAACGCGCGCTAAATGTTGATTGAGCCAAATCGTATTTTTTACTTGCATTAATGGATAGCCCTGTTTTTCAATCCAACTAAATATTTGCGACCAATCAGGCGGTTTAGGATGATTTAAATTGTAAATACAGGATTTTTCGAACGGCAACTGCATTAGGGAAATAATCGCTTCTGCGACAAAATTAACCGGCATCATATCTAATTTTCCCCAATCAGCCGGTGCTGCTGACATTTGAATGCAGCTTTTAATAAATAACATTAAATGATTATTTTTGAATGGTAATGCCCCAGTTAATGCATCTCCAGTAATATAGCCAGGCCGATAAATTTTAATCCGATGGCCTAGTTTTGCCGCATTGGCTAATAAAATTTCTGCCGCCCATTTCGATAGCGTATAACCATTTTCTAAACGCGTTATATCGGCTTGATGAAAATGTGGAAAATTTTCATCAATGATTTCATCAGAATTTGCCACCGCAGCTCCCATGGTGGAAACAAAATGAATCGATTTACGGCGTCCGGTTGACGCCAATTTCAGTATTTCATGCAATGAAAGTACATTCGACGCACGTAAATGTGAATAGTCTAATAAATGATGCACCCAAGCAGCATTATGCAAAATGCAATCGACATTTTTTGCTAGTTGAGAAAATGCATTTTTACTCAGGCCGAGTCTGGGCTTGGCGATATCACCTGCTAAAACTCGCCATTTTTCATTAGTAATCTTTTCAGTCAAGCCAGCATTTTCTATGCTAGACAAGATGCGGGATTCTGCTTCTGCCAGATTATTGGCACGCACGAGACAAATGATTCCGCAATTATCTAATTTGCACAATTCAGCCAACAAATAAACGCCTAAAAAACCATTCGCGCCAGTTAATAGCACCGTTTGCTTAGCGGCAATTTTTTTATTTGGCCAACGTCGAATTGCTATTTTCGATTTTGGCAAAGTATCACGCTCAATCATCGCGCTCAATTTTTTTTGGACTTTTAGGTCGACACGGCCTTTATTAATTAATTCAGCGAGGGATTCTACTGTAGGATAATTAATAAACTCGGCCACTGATAAGCGGATTTTCAATGCTTGATCAATCGCCAGCAGTAATTCAGTCACCAGCAACGAATGGCCGCCTAAGGTAAAAAAATTGTCATCAATACTGATGTCAGACTTATTTAAAACTTTTGCGAAAATATTTAATAACATTTTCTCTAATGTGCTACGCGCAGGTTTAAAGGCTTTTTTATGAGCAGGTTTTTTAGCAGCCCATAATTGCAGTTTTTTCCGATCAATCTTGCCATTGGTTGTCAACGGTAATTTCTTATGCACAAAAACTGCTTGTGGCAGCATATATGCCGGTAAATGTTGTTTTAAATAATCGAACAATTTTGGTTGATCAAAACGTGTTTTATGCGTTTTTAATTCCACATGCGCCCACAAACTTTCCTGGTTTTGCGTTTTATGCAATAAAACAGCGGAATTTTCGATCGCAGGATAATGATTTATTACTGCCTCAATGGCATCTAATTCTATGCGATAACCGCGCAATTGCACTTGACGGTCATTTCTGCCAATAAAATGGATTGTTCCAGAGACGTCAAAATAACCCACATCACCAGAAGCATATAATTGTTCATGCGCCGACTGCGCAAATGGATCATTCACAAATTTAGCACGCGTCAATTCTGGTTGTTTTAGATAACCTTTTGCGAGCATAACGCCACCAATGTAAATTTCACCCTGCACACCCACTGGCACGGGATTTAAAAAACTATCCAAAATATAAATTCTTGCATTATCGATTGGCTCGCCAATCGCAGGTTGCAGCGGCCAAAACTTTACTTCTTCAGGCAATTCATAACTGGTGGCAACATGCGTTTCTGAAGGGCCATAATGATTGATCAAACGACAGTGCGAATTGACAGTAAAAAATTTTTTAACGGCACTACTAATTGACAAAACATCGCCTGCCACAATCACTTGCTCTAAATCGGGCAAATGCATGAAAGCTTTATGTTCAGCCAGCAAACATAGGGCCTGCAAAACAGCCGGTGGTAAAAAAATAATTTGAATGCGATGTTGCGCTAAATACTGCCAGAGTAATTCCATATCGGTACGCGCTTCATTTGGCACAATGTAAAGCGTGCCTGCTGAACACAAGGAATAAAATACTACCTGGGAAGCGACATCAAACGTAAAAGGCGAAAATAAAGCAATGCGCCGCGCTGTCAGCGATTGATTGATTTGCCAATGAACTAAATTTTTCAAAGTGGCATGCGTTTGCAAAATGCCTTTGGGTTTTCCAGTAGTGCCAGAAGTGTAAATAACGTAAGCCATTTGCTCGAGATGATTTGTCACTTCTGAAGTTGCTAACTCCTCATTGGTACGTTCCGATTTTGAAAGGGATTTCTTTAAGCTAATGCAATGATAAGAGCGTAACAACGGATTTTTCTTTAATTTGCTATTGGTAATGACTAGTCTTACTTCGCTATCTTCTAATTGATATTTCATCAACTCAACCGGCGCTGCTTCATCGATAACCAAATAAGCTGCACCAATTTTCAATATCGCCAGCATGGCGATAATAACTTCAGATGAACGCGGTAAATAGATTGCGATAATAGGGGATGATGATAATTTATTTTTTAAAATTTCCATTGCAAGCCTATCTGATTGCTTCATTAATTCATCATAGGTTAGCTGCAGTGATTGATGGATAATTGCCAATTCTTGGGCACGGTTTTGAGCAATTTTTTTTATCATTTTTGGCAATAAACCCGCGGAAGGGTATTCTTTTGCATTCATCTGCCAATATTGTGTCAATAGATTTTTTTCTTCATGTGTCAGCATAGAGATGTCAGACAATGTACTGGCCGGTGTTTTACTGACACTGATGCAAAGTTGGATAAAATGCCCTGCTAAACATGCAATGGTCGCTGGATCAAAAATTTCATGATTGTATTCAAAAGCTAAATCAAAATGATGCTGGTTTTTTTCGACGAATAAAGTTAAATCAAATTTGCTGGTATGATTAAATAGCGATTGCTCATTGATTTCAGTATTTTTTAATTTCAATAGAGGTAATTTTTCATCAAGCACTACTAGCAACACCTGAAATAATGGGTTATAGCTAGGGTCACGCGGCGGATTAATTAATGAAATAATTTGTTCTGTTGGCAATTCCTGATGTTCTTGCACTGACAAACAGTTTTTTCTGATCAGGCTAAAAAATTCTTTGATGGTTTGTTTGCCATTGATAGGAACCCGATATATCAGTGTATTTAAAAAATATCCGATCAATTGATCACAACCTGGATACTGACGATTAGTAGCAGGAGCGCCGATTAATATATCAGTTTGATTACTATAGCGGCTGAGCAATAGTGAAAATATAGCGAGCATTGCCATGAATAAAGTGCATTCATACTTCTGCGTAATTCTCACTAATTCTGCTGCATGTTTTTCTGGCAAATGAAAAGTGTAGCGATTGCCACTGAAAGCAGGCTTAGCTGGACGTTCGTGGTCAAGCGGCAATGACAGCAAAGGGTTTGCCTGCTTTAAGTAGTTTTGCCAAAAATGATTTAATTTTTGAAGTTGGTTTTCTTTATATGATTTACGCTGCCAAACAGCAAAATCTGTTAATTGAAAGGGTAGTGACGTTAACTCAACCGGTTTTTTCTCGATTAATTGACGATAAACGGTTTCAAGGGTCTTCAGAAAAATCGCTATTGACCAATTATCAATAATGATATGATGAAATAAAAATAGCAGCGTGCAATTTTTTTCACCTTTATAGTAAATATGTAACTGAAAGAGTGGGTCTTCAGTTAAATCCAGAACTTTGGCAATCGGCTGCATTAACAAATTCGTGATTTCTGTAGCATTTTTTATTTCACTACAATCATGATAAAAATAATAATTTTGATAATCTGATCGCACCCATTGCAGTACTTGTCCCTGCCGCCCCAAACCAAATTGAACACGCAATTGCTGCTGATTCTCAATAATATGATTGCAGGCATTTTTTAATAAATCGTAATCCAATTTGCCGTTGACTTCATAGCAATAATACACGTTATAAGCTGGGTTAGAATGTGCTTGCGTTACATACCATAAACTTTGTTGTGAAAACGATAAAACTGATTTTTCTGCGGATTTTGTGTTGGGTTTAATCGATAGCGCGCCAGCTGGTTGCTCAGCTATTTTTTCCAGCAAAAATGCCTGCTCGCGGATCGATGGGTTTCTTGCCAATTCTGCATAATGGACTTGACTGAGAAATGTTCTATTAATTGCCAAAAGCAATTGCATTAATTTGATGGAATTACCACCCAAACTAAAAAAATTATCTTCAATCCCGATTTCTTTTAGCTCTAATATTTTTTGCCATTCACGCTGTATCTTTTTAGTAATAATGCTATCTGCAGATTGATAAACAGCCAGATTAAAATAATCCTGACGCATTGGTTCAGGCAAAGCTCCTGTGTCGATTTTATTATTAGGCGTTAGTGGAAATGTTTCGATGACACTGAGTGTCGCTGGCAACATGAATTCAGGCAAAGATGCTTTAAGTTTTTTGTAAATTTCATTACGATCACAATCCATTTCAATATTGTTAAGTCTAATATAGGCTGCTAAATATTTTTCTCCAGTTTTATCAGTGCGAGCTATACATATTGCTTGCTTTATTTCTTCAATTTCTAACAGCTTTGCGCTGATTTCATTCAATTCGATTCGATAACCGCGAATTTTAACTTGGTGATCGATTCTGCCAATATAATCGAATTCATCGTTTGGTAATAATTTTACTAAATCGCCTGAACGATAAAGCTTGCCGTCGCCGAAAGGATTTTCGATAAAGCGCTGTGCTGTTAATTCGGGTTTGTTTAAATAGCCTAATGCCAAACGTGGCCCAGCAATAAATAATTCGCCGATTTCGTTAGGTTGACACAAATTTAAATTAAGATTTAGCACATATGCGCTTGAATCTCGCAGTATTTTTCCGATGGGACTTTTATTGGCTAGTTTAGTATCATCCCAGGTTATTCGTTTAAAGGTGGCATGGACGGTAATTTCCGTAATACCATACATATTAATAAGTTGTGGTTGGCGATCACCATGCTTTTTAAACCAGCGTATCAGGGTTGCAAGGCTTAATGCTTCACCGGCAAATATTACATAACGTAAGGCTAACAATTTGTTTTGTTCTGAAGAAATTTTTTCATCTGCTTCGATAAAATAATTAAATGCTGACGGAGTTTGTGAAAGTATAGTGATATTTTCGTTGACTACTAGCTGATAAAAATCCATAACGGATTTTATCTGTAACAAATCAGGAATCAGCAATTCTGCGCCATTTAATAGCGCAAGCCAAATTTCCCAAACTGAAAAATCAAATGCGAGTGAATGCGCCAGCACTGAGCGGTCATTAAAATTAAATCTGAAATAATCCTTGGTTACATCGAATAAACTAATTAAATTGCTATGAGGAATTAATACGCCTTTTGGCTTACCGGTCGAACCGGAAGTGTATATGACGTAACATAAATCAGCCGGATTAATTTCTATCTGTGTATTGTTAATTGAATATTGCTTTAAAAAATCTGGTGTTCCGTCATTAAAATTTACAATAATTGATTTACAGCCTGACAATTCATCTGTTGCTTCACTACTAATAACATATTTCAGCTGCGCATCTTGGGCGATGTAGCTCTTACGTTCTAATGGATAAGAAGCATCAATCGGCACATAAGCGCAACCCGCCTTTAACACCGCTAATATGCTGATAATTGCGTTTGTTTGCGCTGGCATCATAATGCCAATTTTTTGCTGGCTACCAATTTTATCAACAATATAATGCGCTAAACGATTGGAAGCCTGATTGAGTTCTTGATAATTAAACTGTGACTGCCAATCACTTACTGCAGGCAAATAAGGATACTCATTTGCGATCTGCTCGAATTGCCGAATGATCGGTTGATTTTTCATTGGGATAATAATCGGTTTTATTTGCATCCTTGCAAGCTGAAGTATAGTACTTATTTCCTTGGCGCTATGAATGGATGGGCGTTATTGTTTGATTACCCCTCATCCGCCCTATACCTTTTGCACTTGAGAATGGGAAATTTTCAGGTGCAGATTGCAAGCAGTTGAAACGTTCTGATTGAGGAAAACCGGAGGAATAGTTACTCTATTTCGAGGTTTTCCGATTGAAGAACGTTTCAAATGCGCCGCAAGATGCGCCTGAAAAATCCCATTCTCAAGTGTAAAAGGTATATAGGGCACCTTCTCCCACAAGGGGAGAAGGCCAACGTCGGTGACATCTGCCAATAAAATAAATATTACTGCTGTGAAATAAGCCTCTTTATGCAAACTATTGAACCTTGATGAGGCCCTTCTCCCCTTGCGGGAGAAGGTGCCCGACAGGGCGGATGAGGGGTGATTTAAAAGCTCAATCAGCAGCAGTAAAGTGTGATTGTTATCTAGTCCGCGATTCCTTTAATATTCATCATCAAACATCAAAATTAATTAACATGAAACCACCAATCAAAATCTGTCTGGCGCAATTAAATTTTTTAGTCGGTGATATTTCTGGTAATGCGGAAAAAATTATTAGTGCGGCTAATCAAGCAGCAAGCGCTGGCGCGGATTTAATTTTATTTCCGGAATTGGCTTTGTCAGGATATCCGCCAGAAGATTTATTGTTTCGGGATGAGCTTTATCAGCGAATTAAGCTCGCGATAGAAAAAATTAAACAAGAAGCAAAAAATATCTATTTGGTTTTTGGTTACCCAGAAAAAATTGAATCGCAATATTTTAATAAAGCGATCTGCATTTATAACGGTATAATCCTGGCGGATTATTCTAAGCAATGCTTACCGAATTACACAGTATTTGACGAGAAACGCTATTTTGAGTCGGGTAAAAATGTGGCTTTATTTGTAATTAATCAGAAAAAATTTGCATTAACCATTTGTGAAGATTGCTGGTTTGAAGCACCGGTGAAACAGGCAAAAGAGGCTGGCGCGGAGGTAATTTTATGTTTAAACGCATCACCGTTTTCGATTAATAAATCAGCATTACGCATAGAAAAAATGCAGGAACGCATTCAAGAATCCGGCTTGCCGATTATTTATGTCAATTTAATCGGTGGCCAGGATGAATTAGTGTTTGATGGCGGCTCGATGATTTTAAATGAATCGGGAGAAGTGATTTATCAAGCAAAATTTTTCGAAGAAACTACACCCATATTGACGCTCGAGTTTGAAAAAAAACTTCAAATCGCCAAAAAAAGCTCGATCAAACTGCCCTCAGTCGAAGCCAGCGTTTACGCAGCGCTTGCGCTTGGCGTTCGCGATTATGTGTTAAAAAATCATTTCAAAAAAACTTTAGTCGGCCTATCCGGCGGCATTGATTCTGCTTTAACACTCGCAATTGCAGTCGATGCGCTAGGCAAGGAAAATGTCACAGCCATTTTAATGCCTTCCCGTTACACCGCCGATATCAGCATCGAAGACGCTGTTTCGCAAGCGAAACAGTTGGGCGTCGAATATCAAATCATTTCGATTGAGCAAGTGTTTGAAACTTATTTAAATACGTTGAAAAATTTTATTATTGATAAAAATGCAAATATTACTCAACAAAATTTGCAATCACGCATTCGTGGCATGATTTTAATGGCACTATCAAATCAAACTGGCGCTTTGGTGTTATCAACTGGTAATCGCAGTGAGATGGCTGTGGGTTATGCCACGCTATATGGCGATATGGTCGGTGGTTTTTGCGTGTTAAAGGATGTGCCAAAAACACTTGTTTATCGCTTGGCGAATTATCGCAATCAGTTACAGACTATCATTCCAACGCGCGTGATCAAGCGCGCGCCGACGGCCGAACTTGCACCGAATCAAACGGATCAAGATGATTTGCCATCATATGAAATACTCGATGAAATTATTAAAAAATATATTGATGAAGAAAAAAGTAAAGCGGAAATTATTGCTGGCGGTATTGATGAAAAAGTTGTTGAGAAAATTATTAAACGTATTAATCAAAATGAATATAAACGGCGGCAAGCACCGCCTGGCGTAAGAATTAGTGAACGTGCGTTTGGTAAGGATCGGCGGTATCCGATTACGAATGGGTTTTAAAATAGCATTTAATTGATTTTTAATTACCCCTCATCCGCCCTATCGGGCACCTTCTCCCACAAGGGGAGAAGGCCAAC
>CAYTUN010000062.1:0-13595 GCA_964441315.1 uncultured Gammaproteobacteria bacterium
TTAGTAAGATAGAAAAATATAAGAAATATTATGAATGATATAGAAATGCTATATAACCTGGGCCTAAATCCGCATCCGCACTTAAATTAATCGTTTGGGTATCATCGACGGGTGGCAAAGCAAAATCGGCACCGCCACCAATACGATAATATAAAATATTATCGACATTACCCGTTGGCACAATATCAGCGGCTAAAATGCTCTGAGAAATAAAAGCGAATAAAAAAAGTTTAATGCGTTTCATTTTCTGCTCCGTTCACCAACGTTTTGCCAATAAATTTGCCATTGCCATCCGCGCAGCCGCTGTAAAAGCGCCACACGATCCAGACATAATTACCTTGGGCTTTGGTTTCGCTCTCCTCACCATAACGCAGCGTTTTGCCAAAATAATCGCAAGAACTTTCTTCGGTGGGATAAATCATTTGAAATAAGGTTTTGTCGGAGTTTTCTTGAATGGGCGAAGCCGAACATTCCTGACCACAGCGATTAGTTAATTGCTGATAAATGTGACCGGTTAAATGGGTAATTTCAGAAGAATTCACTAAATCAGCGGCGCGTTGCGCAATCACCGCTGCCGCTTTTGCATCATTGCTAGTCGCTAATTTACCTTCATGCGGATAAATGCCGCCCCAATTAATTAATCCCGTACCGACATGATGTTTTAAATCGGCCATTAAGGCATAAATTTCTTCGGGTGGAAATTCATGCGCCAACGGAATGCCGCGCCATAAAATACTATCTAGCATCGACTGATAATAAGGTTTTAAAGCGCTTGCGCTTGATGGTAAAAAGCCTTCTTTAGGAAGCAGCATTAAAGCCGGATTGCCAATGACGTCGGCTTCTTTAAAAAAAACATTTTGTTCTTCTGTATTAGAAAAACTATGTTGGCCTGCACCAGCTGAATCACCGGTAAAACTTTTAATTAACTGCTGTTGGGTGAGGCTACCGGCTTTATCCAGCGTTGCATTCATTTCCGTCCAGGGATTATCTCCTGCTCGATTAAACACACTCACTACTAAATCGGGTAAATATTGCTCAATATATAAAGTGGTATTAATGCCTTTCCAATCTGCCCAATAACAAACGCCGCGTACCCGATAATGACTGCAATGCGGTAAAGCTTTTAACGTCGCTGCTGTAATTGATGCGGAATTTATTTCCGCAAAAATAAGCGAGGGATAAATTGTGCATACAATAAGCGTTAAAAGCATTCTATTCATCCGTTGCCTCCTGCATTGGTTGCGCGAGCATTTGTTCAGCAATATATTCCACCGCTTCTAATTCACTTAATTGCAAACGTTGCATTAATTGCTGGCGCTGATTTTTTTCATCTTGATCGGTGGCGGCCATCGCCAGATATAAACGCGGGGGAATATTGCGAAATAAGCCTTGTAATTTCGGGCTTAATAAAACGCCTTCGGTGTATTTGCCTTTTTCTTTTTGTGCGGATAAAAATAAGGCGCGTTGTTCGGCGGTTAATACTTTAAATTTTTCAATTTGATCGATTTCATCCGGTGGCAATGCTAAACACATCCAGGTCTCTAACATCGCTAACATTTTTCGCGCTTCAAGAGGAAAATCTTGTAAATTTTGTGTCGCTAACCATAACCACAAGCATAATTTCCGGCCCATTTTGGCAATGCGGGTTTCCATGGCCGCTAATAACGGAATGCGCGTAAATAAATGGTTTTCATCACCGACAAAATAAATCGCGCGGTTACTCGCTTGATTGCGTTCGGCTAATTCCAATACTTGGCTGACGCAACCGGCAAAGGCGACAGAACGTTGCGCTTCATAACCTTCTTGCGCGAATTTGCCCATATCTATAATTGTAATATCGGCTAATTCCCAAGGTTTTCCTGGGGTATTAAAGAATTTGCTGGAGACGGGATCTTGCGTGAAATAGCGTAAACCATCGGCCATTTCACGTGCGCGTTTAATTTTGTCGGCATCGCGTTGAGCGTCGAGTTGCGTCGCTAAACGCTCAAATGCTTCAACAATATCAGCTGCAATCATTTGGCTACCGCCTTTTTCCTTGACGGCATAAGCGGCCTGAATAATGGCATCCATGACCAGCATGCGATCAGCACGGCGAATGCGGGCTTCTTCTTTTTCTTCGCCACCAGTAATCATGACGAGGGCGGCAATCACCATTTCACCTAAAATATCGCGGCTTTCTTCTTCTGCTTCATCCGAAATATTAGCTGTCGCATTTTTTTCTTGTTCTTGAATTAATTGATCCGCTGCTTTTTCAATAAAACGTGATTGTGCATCGCGATTTAACGCTTCAATTTGAGTGAAAACTTTTAATCCTTGTGCAAAGGGATTCAAGGAAATCGGATGTCTTGGATCGATTTTAATTTTATTGACGGTCAATCCCAGTGCAGCACAATAATCGCCAAATAAATCAAACGAGCCTCCGGCTTCAATAATAAAAAGGCGCGGATTGTAAAGCGCTAAATGATGCATTAATAAAAAATTTAATAAATTCGATTTTCCGGTACCAGTTTCGCCTAATAATAAAAAATGCGAATTCTTTGTGCGGTCTAAAATGATGTCATGAAACCAGGGTTCACCACCGCGATTAAATGCGATAAAACCCGGGTTTTCCGTGCCACGGCTGCGGCCATAAAATGGCAGTAATTTGGCAATTTCACTTAATAAAACATAACGCGAACGATGGCTGTGTTTTTTATCGAAATGAAAATCATAGGCCATTGGCAAATAACGCAAATACGCATCGATGGGAAACAATTCATGGTCGGTAATGACTTTAAAACCATTACTGTTAAATAGCACTTCCGCTTGCGCTTCTTTTTCGTGTAAATCGGTAAGCGTTTCACCGCGCAAATAAAGCGCCATTACCCATGGCAATAATAAATCGCCATTGGCAAGCGATTCGAAGGCGGTATCAATTTCGCTTTTGACTTTATTGGCGAGTGCATGGCGACCGACTGCGCTATCGAAAATGGTTTTTAAATGTAGTTCTACTTCACTTGGCGCTTGCAACACCACAGCTAAACTTAAAATACTGCCTTCGGGTAAATGATCGACAAAATTAAACACTTTATCATCGGTTGCGCGTTTGCGTTCAGCGGTTAAATGGCCAATCGCAGGATTGGTAGTTAAATGCTGCACCGTCATGACTTTGTGCGGCATACCATCCAATAACCAGCCTTCGGCAAACGATTCCGGCGCTTGAAAAAAACAGCTTTCCGCCAAATCCCAAGTAAAAGGTTTTTCTTTATCCTGAGGGAAAGTGTTGGGATTGAATTTTTGCTTAGGATTAAACCAAGTCTGCATCCACTGAAAAAATTCCTCGCCTTTTAAGCGTTTGACTTTCAAACCACAGGCACGTAATTGATCAGCGAATTTGCGCGCAAGGCGAATGATTTCTTCGATTGACTGTTGGCGTGAATTTTCTATTTTATGATCCCGGACACGGCGATAAATGATGGCGCGAACATTTAAATAACCGCCACGAAATTGTTGGTTCGTCACTTGGCGATCAAAAAATATGCCTTCTTTACGACTTAAGTATGCCAGATGGTTTTTTAAGGTGTTTAAATGCGCTTGCGTTAAGGGCTTTTGTTTTTGTGCAGTAGAAATTTTTTCTTCAATCAATTTTATTTGTGATGTTAAATCATTCTCGCGTTCAATAAACAGCTGCAAAATCCAGGGATTTTGTTTTTCACAGGGAATCGAATTTTTAATCGCTTCGGCAATGGCTTTTGCCATTTCTTCCAGCATCGCTGGTGGTCGGGCTTCACAGGGAATCGGCGTTAATGTAAAAGCAACGGCTAGACTTTGATTATCTTCTAATAAAAATAATTTATGTTTTTCGTTGCAATCGCGCCAAGGCAGGCGATCCGCTAAACTCGGTGATTGCGCGTAAATTTGGGCAATCGCTGCTTTTTTTACGGGAGTTTTTTTCGGAGAAATCCCATTTTTTATTGCCGCTATAAGATTTTTCATCATTGATTTCTCATTCTTGCGGTAACGCATAATAAGTTTGGGTATAAGCGGAAAATGCGGTGTTATAACCGGGTACAGGCACTTGGCTTTCGCCGGCTAAATGCGGGTAAACGTATAGCGTTAATTCCGGGTTCGGTAATTGGCGAAAACCTGGAATAGAATTTTTATTCGTAGGTTGATCGCTTCCTGTGGTTTGTCGAATAGTTGATAAATTTTGCGTTGAAAGCGCATCAGAAAAATCTGGGTTATCATTTCCCATGCTGTCATAAATACTTTCCATCGTCGGGCCTTTTTCGGGCACAACATTGCCGCGTATCGAGCTGCAAGCGGGTAAATTAATCAAGGCGGCGACTAACATGATCGTCATGAAGATTTTCATAAGCGATTTTTCTCCCTTGTTGGTTGTAATCAATTTGGATTTCTTTGGTGAAATTTACGGCTACGACGGTTGGTTGATTAGCGGAATCGATGGTGGCGACATAAATCGCATCAAAAGAATTTTCTTCGCGATCATGCCACCATTGTTGCGCTTCGCTCATCGCATTGACGCCAGTTTGTCCTAATACATATTTCGTCGGTGAACCAGTAACGCTACTGCTATTGCCGCCTAATACGTTGGTGGAATTCGTGGTTTGTTCGGCAGCATATGCACTGGCTGCGCCTTGTGCGCCCGCTAATAAAATATTGCCGCTTAAATAAGTCGGTGCATTGGTAATTAATTTGCCACGAATAAACGGATTACCGAATTTATCGGATAAATAACCGAGTGCATTTTCTTTAGTGAAATGGCCGATATCATTATTATTGGAAGTGGTAGTAGAAATCGTGCCGTCATTAAAAACAAAGGTGAGTGAGGTCACCCAACCTCTGACACTTAATAAATTTAAATCACCTTCGGTATAACCGCTGACAATCATTTGCCGTAAATTCGGCACACGTAAACCATTGGCAGCGAGTGTGTCATCGGAAAAAACAATTTTAAAAGGATACGGATCAGTGACGATGCCTTTGACGGGAATACGCCCAACTAAAGCGGTCATTAAATGGTCTTTAACCGAAGTCGCATTGGCGGGAATGGTGTAATACGGAATCGGCGTATTCTTTTTATCTTCATTATTGTGTGAAATAGCGGGCGAATTATTTAAGAAATTAAAGGCATTGGGCAATTTCGCATTCGTCGGATTTGTTAAATCCGGTACCGTGCTGATGCTTGACGCGGTATTAGCATTATTGACGGCATAATTATCGGTTTTATTTTGTTGCAGTGTGCTTTTTAGTTGCTCAATTTGCTGTGCAAGTGAATTGGTCGTGACTGTGTCCTTAGATTGCATTTGTTGTAATAGCGCCTGGTTTTGCGTTTTTAATTCGGTATTGTCTTTGCTAATTTGCGAAATTTGTTTTTTGGTTAGCGCTAATTCTGCGGTTAAAGTATCTAGGGATTCGGCGGCGCTGTCATTCGAGGCGTTATTGGGAATTTTCTTTTGCTCGAAACTAATCACTTTGGTTTGTTCATTTGGCGTGTGTTTGGGTAAAAATGTGATTAAAAGAATTAACGCCAATACCATTGGCAAACCGTATTTTAATAAGCGATTGGTGTTATGCATGGCCATCACAAACCCCCAGGCTTTCATTAAACGGTTTCGTGGAAATTAAAAATAAAAACGTGCGATCACCGCTTTTATCGCCCATGAGTTTTAAACTTTTCCGCGGATAAAGACTGGCCGCTTGCCAATCGCCGCAGATATCGTGATTTAAATGAATGGTGGTCGGATGCGGATATTTATTGCTTAATTCGACAACCGTAATAAATTGGCCTTGCCAAGCCCAGGAAATGCGGGGAAATGCATAGACTTTATCGCCATAAATCAGCGTCGAAATTTGCGCTTCGGTATGCATTGGCACACGCGTTGCGCCGAAATTTTTATTGCGTAAGCGTTCAGGGGCGTAAAGTTCTTGCCAGGCAAAACGCAGCAATGCTACATAATGATCATTATCAGCATTCGCTGATGTCGTTTCCGGATTTTCAGTTAATGCGGTTTTATTGCTGTTAAATGTATGGATTGATGGCAGATCAACGTATGTAGTGGTTGCATTTGCTTGCGAATCAGTCATCAGATCAATCAAGATCACTTGATCGCTATTTTCTAATGTGACATAAAGCCGTGTACTGGAAAAAGGTTTCAGTGCGGTTAAATATAATGAACGATTATTATTAATTAAGCGTAAATCATCTGTGGTTAAAGCATTTTTTAAATCGGGTAATATTTTTTCAGGAAAAACCAAGCGCTTTTCTTGATTGAGCGGTAAAGTAATTTTTAATGCATCACCTTGCCAAATGAGATGGCTATCTTCATCAACGGGAAAGTATTGTTTGAGTTTTTGCATTTCTTGTGGTGTTAATAATAAAGAATCTGCATACACTGAAAGCACTAAAAAACTGCTGAGCAAAAAAAGCAATAAACGATAACAACGTTGCATAATGGCCTCTTAAATATTCGTTTTTAATCGTATCGGTGCAGACGTAAATCCCGCCAATACCAAACCATAAGGATTATTCGCTTGGGAAACGCTGGTGCGGGTGACTTTTAGTGGATAAAGAATTTCGACATCTTTAACTAATTGATTATTTTTATATTCGGTCAGTCGCATTTTGAGATCGACTTCCCAGGTGTCGTTGCTGAGTTTTTTGACATTACTCGTATCGTAAGCCGCGCCATCAATGCCTTGTAAAAAACGCTGCCGTTGCACTTGGCCAGCAGCTTTTAAATCGGCGAAATTTGCTAATAAGTCGGCGGTAAATTGTGGCGTTAAATACGACCAATAGGCATGTAAATTAGCAGCATAATTTTGGGTGCCCTCTTCCGGCCAATAATTAATTTCTTGCCAGATTTGATAGGCAAAGCTGTAAATGAGCGGTAAGGGAATTTCGCCTGCTTTTAAGGTCGCGCCATTGGAAATATCCGGCGGAATATAAACCGTTAGACGCGAGAGTGAGGTCATCCAGCCAACAAAAGCCAATAAACAAATGCCTAACAGCAGAAAAATACATTGCTTTTGTAAGCGCATGATTTGGCCATCACGGTCTTCTTTTTTCCAGGCATTAAATAAATGGTCGATTTTTAGCTTCATATTTTTCTCCGCACCGACCATTTGCCTTGGCGGGTTAAATAAGGGGATTTAATCAAAAGGGAAAATATCGATTGATGGCTCAATTTTTTCAGTAGCAATTGCTGGTAGTAACCATCCGGTTTGCCGTATTTTAATTTTTGTAAACGGCCCAAAATGAATCGGGTGACATGCACTAACGCTAAAATGGCAATGGCAATACCAATCCAGGCAAAATTGAATAACAGTTTGGTAATGAGGGATAAAATTAAACTCAGCATGATTAATGTGATGCCACCGACCGCTAACATTTCTCCCAAGGTGCAATCTTTATAAATCGGCATTTTTTGATTGATGTGATTTAGCAACATCGTTTTTCCTCTAATTTTGTGCGGGTAAAATGCTATAACCGCCATAAACCAAAGCAATACCTAAAGCGGCACAAATTAATCCCACAATCAGCATCTTAAAAAAATGGCCTAATTCCTGTTTTTCGTGAGCGGTTTGATAGGCTTTGATCATGCCAGCGGCAACGGCTAATAAAATCAACGCGCCTAAACCGTAAGCGGAATAGCCCATGATTTTAAAAATTAAATGACCGCCGACATCGCCCCAATCATTGCTGCTGTTGGCTAGATCTTTATCGGGGGGTTTGGGTAAATCGGCGAAAATGGATGTGCTGCTGATAAAAATTATCAGCAATAAACTCAGATCTTTTAATCGTTGCCATGGTTGTTTCATGTTTTTTTCCTTATGCAATAAAAACTAACGCCATCATCAATACCACCAAGGTCAAGATGCGAAATAATTTGCGCATCACGGCATAAATCTCGATTTCATGCTGTTTAAATTGATGGATCTCGCCATAAATGCACCAGGCAGCCCATAAAAAAACCAGCACTAATAAACCGGTCCTGAGCAATAAACTAATTTTTTCCGGTGCAATACCGGCTGCCGTTTGAAAAGCAGATAAGCTGTCGCCGTTAGTAAGCATTAGCCATTCATCCGTTGTGGGTTATTTAAATAATCCCCTTGAATCGGTTGAATGTGACGCGGTTCAATGGCAATTTGATTTAATTGTTCTTCAATGCCTTTTTTAATGGCTTGAATATCTTCTAATAGGCCGTTATGTATTTGCTTTTCGGCGTCTGGGTATTGGGTGTAATGAAATTGAATGCGCGTATTTTTTTCCTGCGTTTTAGCAGCCGCTACAATTAAGGGTTGAATTGCATTGAGCTGATTTAAAATTTGGGTGAGATAGATTTTTTCTTGTTGGCTAGTAGCATAAATCGCTATCGGCAATGCGTTAATCAAAAGAAAGCTGAAACAAATTTTTACGAATCGCATGCGTATTTCCTCACAGGTATTTTTTAAAATAAGTGGCGGTCAGGTTTAAGGGGATGCCTAGCACTGCAATTTGTAGTGCAATAAAAAGCAGTGGCGGAAAAGCAAATGGCAAGCTCAGATAAATAAAAAATGAGAGAAAGAAGAAAAATCCGACAGCGCGTTTATTACGATGAAAGGTTAAGGTACTTTCTCTCGCGCCTTGGAATTTACGAATGTCACGTTTAACTAGCCCATCCACCAAAAAAACCAGCAGCAATACACTGATCAATGGCAACGCTAAAATAAAGATAGCAAGGCGCGATAAATTAATTTTTGCTATTAGCCAAACTAAGTGATTGATCGCTTGAATGAGCGGGTTTGGGATGAGAGCGATTGCATTTGACCAGTGAGTAAAATTTTCATCGCAGTGATTGAGGAATAGTAAAATATGATGCGTCAGCCATGCAGGAGAGTTTTTCAAGAATTGCAGTTGATACAATAAAATGCTTTCAGCTTGTTGGAGACTATGATTAAAATTCGTAATTATCCCTTAGCCGATAAACCAAAAAAATAAAACTAACCAGGCAGCTAAGCTGATTAATAACATTGTAAAAGCCGTATAAATGATCAGAGCAAAGCTACCGCGAGAAATCGGCTTTTGTGGTTTAGCAGCTGGCGTTTGATTCATCGCAAACTCTCCCACGTAACCACTTTCGATTGACCTTGGCGCACCAGCAGTAAATACGGTAGTGGCACATTGCCGACGGTTTGAATGAATTTTCCCTTGTCTTGATTGAGCGTGATGCGATTTTCAGCGACTAAATTGGCAGGAATATGATTGCTTTTTGCCCATTGGCGAATCGCTGTTGCATCAAAAGCATTCAAACAAAAAATATCTAATATCGTTTTAGGATGATGATTAATCAGTGCGATTAAGGGCGGCAGCGTATTAAAATTCAGCGGATTTTTACACTCGATAAATAAAACGAGATGATCACCTGCTTGTAATGCTGTTGTGTTATCTGCTTTAGCGACAGACATCGGATTAAACGGCGATAGATCAAACGGTAAAATGAGCGGTTCATCAGGGTAAAGGCGTTTTAACGCTTGGTTAATCGCATTATTAAATGCCAGTTCACGCGCTAATTTCTCATGCTGCACTTTAGCGACTAATTCGGCAAAATGATTTTGCTCAACTGGATTGTCGGCATTCATGCCTAAAATTTCTGGTGGCGTTAATTGCGGATACCATTTGACATTTACGCCTTGCATCAATTCTAAATAGCGGTTCCATTCGCTATCAGTTAATTGCCAATCTTGCGCATTACCGACAGTGGTCGAATTAATGATGGTATTTTTTTCGCTACTATTGGCGGGAGTGGGCGTTGTTGCTGCATTAGCAGAATTCAATAACAGACTGAAGGGAATAAACACCCCGATTAAATAATTCATCCAATTATTCTTTCGCATACTATTTATCCTGCTACTGCCACTTTGACATATTGATTACGCGCATTTTTGAAAATGACTTCTGCATTGGCGTAATCGGCTTCTACGACTTGCCAGCCCGCCAAACCATCGCCCAACATGAGCGGTGTGATGTGGTGTTGATAATTAATCGATACAAAAACTTGATTGGAAATCACATCAACGGCAATCACTTGGAAAGGTAAGACTTTGGGATCAATAAAATTTTTGTCATCGTGATTGACTACTGCTGTTTTTAAATTGGTGATTTGATTATCGACATCGGTCTGGAATGTGGTGATTTGAGTGCTGAGTTTTTCGAGAGCCTCTGTACTTGCCAGTGCAGCAATTTGATTTTTAACGGCAGCTAAATCTTGACTGAGCTGCGCTAACGTTTGATGAAATTGAACCCCATCGGCGCGTTGGGTAGACAGTTGGCTTAATTCATCATCAATGGTTCCCAATTGCGAGAAGATCTTTTCGGCTTCGCTGATTTCATTTTTGGTTAATGTCGAAACGGTTTGTATTTGATGATGGATGAGCAATAACAGCGCCAGTAAAATCATTGTGCTAATGCTAAAAAGCAGCCATTGATAATTAAACTGCTTGGGAGAAAAATTCTTTAATCGATTTAGCAATGATTTCATCGGCTTGTCCTAATTTTTTACTTGAAAAGATTTTTTTGATTTTGGATGCTCGAATTTTTTAAATTGAGGCTTCACGTGAAAATCGACGGTGCGATTTAAAGGATCTTCTTGCAAATTAAAAGCGGGACCAACTAACACTTCCAAAGCCGTTTTTAATGGCATCGGCCCTAAATGCCGGTCTACGGCAGGCAAAGGTTTAGCCAGCATATTTTTTAGGGCTAGGCTTTGTACGTTTGGGGAAACTAAGCTATAGCCACTGGAACGCAACACATAATGCACTGCGTCACCCACGGTTTGCACGGCTGATGGAAAACGCATTTGCACAACTTGAGATAATAAGTTGGCTTGTGCGTGTTCCGGCTTATTTTCTACGGTTAAATAACGGCCAATCGCTGTGTTGGCATAAACGTGATTATTCAGCATGAGATTAATGCTAGTTAATAATAAAATACTGACAGCAATTTTCTGTTTATGACGCATGGCGATTTTCCTTTTCGTAGTAAGCCCAAAATAAATAAGCTAATTTGGATAATTCGTTGGGGGCTGCTTGATAAAATTGTTCCCAACCGCCTGCGTTTTTTATGGCTTGATGAATTTTTTCATCTGAAATTTGCATTTCATGTGAAGGATTTTTTAATAGCGATTCCACTTTTCCCCAAGCGATTAATGCTTGCGCTTGAACCTTCATCTTTCGCTCAATCATGGTTTTTCTCAGCTGAATCATCTGCTGCTGTAAATTTTCCATAACGCGCTTCTGCATCCCGTAAAATTGCTTCTGAAATTTTGCTATCGCCTAAAGCCAACCAGTGGCCGTTGCAATACCAGTTTTCTTTCGCATATGGCGATGGACTCATCGTGCCAGGCAAAGGACAGCGTCTGCCATTGAGTTCAAAGCGACAGCGGGTGGGGTCTAAGGTGGTCTTTGTCGAGGTTTTTGATGAGCTAATGCTAGTCGCTTTTTTGCACTGGGGGCAAAAAGCAAAACCCGGCATAACGAGCGTTTTGCAATGGCTACAGACGGTAAATTTTTTCATGAAGGCATTTTCTTTTTGGCAAAGTGATGTTTGCTGTTAGGAAAATGCTAATCGAAATTGATACAACAGTTGTTGTGGATTTACTTACATGAAATTTTAAAAATTAAAAAAATTTATTTTTTGAATTTGATATGTAGCTGTAATAGAAATTTTGTGAAAACAGAGTGCTATATTAATTAAAGCGCCGAGCTTTAATAGTAAAGCTTTTGCTGTCAGCATTTATAGGAACATCTGCAATTAAAACCTTATTGGAAAAAAATTTGGCGGATCCAGTATTCTGAAAATAGCACGATTTACGTTTTTTGCTTAAATCAATATCCCGATATTTAATAAAAATTTTACTTAAATTTTCTGAATCAATCTTATCAACGGAAAAACTAGCCAAAGTATCAATTTCATTATTTGAAAGAACTAATCTATGTTCTACTAACAAATCATTTACAAAATTAATTAACCTCTCATGAATAATTTTAATCGCTTCCTTTTCAATCGCGTTATCACACGCAGATAAACCCAATTTATTTTCGAGAAAAGGATTAGCTCCAGCATCTAGCAGCAATCTAATAATTTCAGTTTGCTGGTGTTCTGCTGCCAGCATCAATGCCGTTTCTCCTGTTTGATTTTGATTATCCAAGGTAGCTCCCCACTTCAATAATAATTCAACCACGCGCAAGTCTTTAAGTATTACAGCTTCCATTAATGGGGTATTTCCTACGTTATTACTGATATTCGGATTAGCACCATTATATAACAAGCTCTTTACTACCATTTTTTGACTTTTTAAAATTGCCATTACTAAAGGAGTTTCTTTACATGCGTTTTGTAAATTTACATCAAAACCAGCTTGTTTTAATAAAGAAATCAATTTAGTGTGCCCATAGTATGCAGCATAATGTAAACAAGTATTCATATGATAATCAGGTTGTTTAGGCAAATAAGTAACGAATTTTTCTAAAGCTTCAGTTTCCACATTAATAAATAACCAATTCAATACTGTGTACCCACTCTCCAGCTCATACAATCCATCAATTATCCAATTTCGCTTAGAATCTGATACTAAAAAATTCAAAAGAAGTTTGGGAGCGTCCATTGCCATTATGCTTATACCTTCTTTTAATACTAAATCAGGCAATAATGAGATCCGTTCAATTTTTTTTAATAATTGTTTATCACTTTCACTGTCTGTAAGCAAAGCAAACCATAAAGAAATATTTTCTCCTAATATGGTTTTCATTTCAAAACCAAGATCAAAACTATTGATAAATGATTTAGGTTTTCCATCCAGGTAATTAGAGTCGAAAAAACACCATTTTTTTTCAAAATGATCGAACCAAAAAGTGCATGTATGTTTTTTGTTATTTGCTAAAAAAATGCTATCTTCGCTAACATTTTTTATAATTTCTAATAATCCAGCCAAATACTGCCCATTTTGGTCAAATGCCAAGTTCCCAGCCCAAGCTTCAAAATGTTTAACTGATATAACCCAATCGTCAATCAACATTTCAAAGTTGCCAGCTGCTTTTAAATGTTTAGGTTGAGATAAGGAAGTTAAATAAGGGAATAATGAATTAAGGGCGTGGTTAAAAAATAAATAGTGACAAGCACGCTCCATTAAACTCGCTAAAGTAAGTGATTTACCCACTTGTTGAGGCAATTCAACTTCTTGCTGAAGAGTCGATTTTTGTCCGTCCCATTTTGCTATCGCTTCTAATAAACTTTGCCACCAAGGAAGCTTACCTGCCACCCGCATGGCACGATAACAAATTGAATAACCAAAGCAAATTCCTGGCGAGGCTATTTGAATAATTCTTTCAGCTTCAGGATTATTCAGTAGTTTTAAATATAAAGTTAGCTTTTCTTTGATTATAAATTGGGAAAGTACCATTTTGAATTTTTTTATTATTATAGTTTTTTATGATTCTTCCATTGATAGATTAAAATTAGCTTGAAAACTTAAGTAACTTTTAATGTGTTATTGCCTATTTCTAGATGGTGTAACGTTTCTTCTGTAAATTTGTGTTTGGCCGGTCTC
The DNA here is from genome assembly GCA_964441315.1 of uncultured Gammaproteobacteria bacterium. Taxonomy (GTDB): domain Bacteria; phylum Pseudomonadota; class Gammaproteobacteria; order CAYTUN01; family CAYTUN01; genus CAYTUN01. Next base: position 13,587 of record CAYTUN010000062.1, read on the forward strand.
TATGAGAGG
>CAYTUN010000063.1:0-13388 GCA_964441315.1 uncultured Gammaproteobacteria bacterium
CTCGCAATGACAGGCAGTTGTCATTGCGAGAGAGCGACAGCGACCGCGGCAATCTCCTGACAAAATTCTGGCATTACGTCAAAAAAACCTTCAAATTAAGTATCAGGCGTTTTTAATGAATTCAATCTTTCGCCAACTCCAACAACAACTGATTAATTTGCTTCACGTATTGTCCTGGATCTTTCAAAACCGCTCCTTGCGCAAGCAAGGACTGGTTGTAAAGAATTTCCGCCCAATTGCGAAAACGTGCATCATCCGTTTCGGATTTTAAGCGCTGAATTAGGGCATGTTTGGGATTGATTTCAAAAATCATCGGCATGTCCGGCACTTCCTGACCAGCGGCTTTTAGCATGTTTTGTAGGTGTAGGCTCATGGCTTCTTCGGCGGCAACCAGGCAAGCGGGGGAATCAGTCAAGCGATGACTGATGCGTACTTCTTTAACTTTTTCAGCTAAAACTTCCTTGAGTTGTTTTAAAACACTTTCCATTTCTTTTGTAGTATTTTCATCTTCTTTAGTAGTTTCTGCTTTTTGTTCGCCTTCAACTTTGTCGATAGCAATGTCACCTTTAGCTACGGATTGAAATTGCTTTCCAGCATATTCATTCAGATGTGACATCAACCATTCATCGATGCGATCAAACAGTAATAACACTTCGATATTTTTTTGTTTGAAGATTTCTAAATGCGGGCTATTTTTTGCGGCGGCGAAGCTGTCGGCAGTGATAAAATAAATTTTATCCTGACCAGGTTTCATGCGAGAAATGTAATCATCTAATGAAATAGTTTGTTCCGCGCTTTCTTGATGGGTCGAGGCAAAACGTAGAAGTTTGGCAATGCTTTCGCGATTGGCATAATCTTCTGCCGGGCCTTCTTTTAATACTTGTCCAAAATTTTTCCAGAATTTTTGATATTTTTCGCTGTCGTCTTGCGCTAATTTTTCTAACATATCTAACACACGTTTGCTGCAAGCAGTGCGGATTTTTTCAATGACTTGGCTGTTTTGGAGAATTTCGCGTGAAACGTTTAAAGGTAAATCATTTGAATCGACAATGCCTTTTACAAATCGTAAATAAACCGGCAGTAATTGCTCGGCATCATCCATAATAAATACGCGTTTCACATACAATTTTATGCCTTTAACGCTTTCGCGGTTCCATAAATCAAATGGCGCGCGTTGTGGCACATAAAGCAAACTGGTGTATTCTAATTTGCCTTCGACTTTATTGTGCGACCAAATGAGGGGATCTTCAAAATCATGCGCGATATGTTTGTAAAGTTCGCGATATTGCTCGTCTTTAATTTTGCTTTTCGGCAAAGTCCAGAGCGCTTGTGCTTGATTGACGGTTTTTTCAACGAGGGTTTTATTGCCGTCTTTTTCTTCCTCTTCTTCCATCACAATCGGCAAGCTGATGTGATCGGAATATTTGGTAATAATATTGCGCAGACGAAAACTATCTAAAAATTCTTCGGCATCTTTTTTCAAATGCAAAATAATTTCGGTGCCGCGATTCGCTTTTTCACGATTTTCTACGGTGAATTGGCCTTCACCATTCGATTCCCAGTAAACGCCCTGATCTGCTTTCATACCAGCGCGACGGGTTTTCACCACAACTTTATCGGCGACGACGAATGCGGAATAAAATCCGACGCCAAATTTACCAATTAATTGGCTGTCTTTTGCTTTGTCTTGCGTCAGGTTTTTTAGAAATTCCGCCGTGCCGGATTTAGCAATCGTGCCTAAATGATCGATCACTTCTTCACGGCTCATGCCGATGGCGTTATCGCGAATTGTGATCGTTTTAGCGTCTTTATCAAATGTCACCCAGATTTTTAATTCGCTGTCATTTTCAAATAAGGCGTTATCGCCTAAGGCTTCAAAGCGTAATTTATCAGCAGCGTCGGAAGCGTTGGAAATTAATTCGCGTAAAAAGATTTCGCTGTTACTGTAAAGCGAGTGGGTGACGAGCTTTAATAATTGCGTGACTTCAGTTTGAAAATTTAAAGTTTCGCTCTGTGCTTGTATCGACATAAATCGCTCCTGTTAATTAATTTCATTTGTCATTGCGAGCCACTAGGTTTTGTCATTGCGAGGGCAGCGCGGCAATCTCCTGACATTTAAAGTATTCAGCGCGTGATTGAGTATTTTATCACCCCTCATCCGCCCCTTTGGGGCACCTTCTCCCACAAGGGGAGAAGGACAATCGTGTGATTCTCTGCTCATTAAAAAAGTTAAACGTCATAGTCAGGAGATTGCCGCGCTTCGCTCGCAATGACAAGAACGTATATGGGTACCCCAATTGCATTTTCAAGGCCTTCGTGAAAGAATTTCGGCTCTATTGGGAGACCCTGATTTATGCCAAGTTATGTTGATTTACCTACCCTGCCTTTGCCCACCGAAAACCGTTTATTACAACCGGAAAAATTGCCGGAATTAGTCCATCTCGAAGATCCGGCGCTGTTTGTCATGATTGATTTTAAACGCGTGCGTCCGCCGATTATTAATGGCAATGAGCGCATTGATGACGCCTTGAATGAAATGAAAGTCAAAGGTGTGCACTGGCTGCTGGTGCTGGATAAAGAGGAGCGTGTAATAGGCTTCGTCGCTAGCGAAGATATTTTAGGCGAACGTCCGATTAAATTGATGCAGCAGCGCCATTTTGCCCGTCAAGATATTTTAGTGAAAATGGTAATGACCAGTGCATCCGATATGATGGCAATCGATTTTAGTTATCTAAAACATGCAAAAGTGGCACATATTATTAATACTTTAATGCATGCGCAAAAACATTATGCATTGATTATTGAAAATCGTGTGAGCGATCATGTTGACGTGCGTGGATTGTTTTCTTCTTCGCAAATTAGTCGGCAATTGCATATGGATATTAATAATTCTTTGTCAGCCTTATAAAAGCCCTAGGGGCTTTTATCAAAGTTTGTGTTGGGTTTGGCAGGGGTTTTTTGGGGTGGTGGCTTTGATAACCTTAAGTGATGTAATTTTTTTATGTAAGGATAGTTGAGTGGCAATTTATTTAATAATAATGTTTGCAAAAAGATCATTAAGTTAATTAATCAGGAGATTAAGCATGGATATTCGTAATAACACGGATCGGTATGGAGTCATTGCAAAATTATTTCATTGGGTTGTAGCTTTACTGATTATTGGATTATTGGTGGCGGGATTTAGTTTGAGTTTTATTGATGATAAAGCATTAAGAAGCCAAGTGATTTTTCTGCATAAATCTTTTGGTTTGTTATTAATCATGATGGTTGTATTACGTTTGCTCTGGCGCTGGTTAAACCCGCCACCTACTTTTCCTGCTTCAATGCCAAAATGGCGCGCTACGGCAGCACATAGTTCGCATTATACTTTGTATGGTTTAATGGTTTTGATGCCATTAAGCGGCATTATTATGTCAACTTTATATGGTTATCCGCCGAGTTTATTTGGATTATTTAGTTTGCCGCAATTTATTTCTGTTAATAAAAATTTAGCGCAAACTTTTGGCACAGTTCACTTAATATTGGCCTGGTCGATTATTGCTGTTGTGAGCGTGCATATTTTCGCAGCGCTTGAGCATCACTTTAGTAGGAAAGACGGCATATTAAAGCGCATGTTGTAATTATTTTTGCTTCGCAAAAATCGGACAGACAATAAAGTTATGAGACGGAAAAAATTTATGCTGCTAGTCATCTTGATAGGTTTGCTGGCATTGCTTGCGTTATTCGTGTGGAGCATTATGGGAAGTCGTGTTGAACAGCCTCAGTATACCGTTGTTACAGCTCATAATGCGATTGAGATTCGAGATTATCCCAGCCTGATTGTCGCAGAAGTTGAAACTTCTGGTGAGCGTGAAGCGGCAATCAATCAAGGATTTCATCTGCTGGCGAAATACATTTTTGGCGGAAATACTTCGCAAACCAAAGTGGCAATGACTGCTCCAGTCACTCAACAATTAAATGAGAAAATTGCGATGACTGCGCCTGTCACACAACAAAGCAGTGAATCCGGTAAATGGAAAGTGCATTTCACGATGCCGGCAAAATATACGCTTGCAAGCTTGCCAGAGCCTAATAATGCTTTGGTGCAATTAAAAGAAGTTGCAGCAAAACGTTATGCAGTGATTCGCTTCAGTGGTTTTGCTACGCAAACAAAGATTAATAAACAACAGCAGTTATTAGAATCTTTCATACAACAGCAAGATTTAGAACCCATCGCGAAACCTATTTATGCGTTCTACAATCCTCCTTGGACACTACCCTTCTTGCGACGCAATGAAGTGATGATCGAAATTGCAAGGCAATAAAGCATTAATGGGCGTTTATCAATGCGAAGCATTGATTATTTTTTATAGACTTTCACGCGAATAATTTTATTTGCTTTCACTTCATCCACTATCAGATAAAACTGCTCAAAATCGACTCGCTCACCCGAGATCGGCAACATACCTAATTGGTGGAAAATCAGGCCATGAATCGTATTAATTTCTTCTGCATCGGTAAAAATATCCAAATTTAATGCACGTTCTATCGTATACAAAGATTCATTGCCATCAATTAAAAAACCACCGTCGGGTAAGGCAATAAATGCTTCTTCGGTTTTATGGAATTCATCACGAATGCGTCCGACTAATACATGCAATAAATTATCCAACGTAATAAAACCTATTGGTTTTTGTTCAGCATTACAAACCAGCGCAAAATGTGTCATGCCACTACGGAATTGGCTGAGCAATTCCAAGGCCAGAGCCTGTTGTTGGATTTTTAAAATCGGACGAGCTAAAAAATTAACGGATTCTAAATTAGGATTGCGGTAATAAGCGGCAAATAAATCTTTAATATGGATAATACCGATAATTTTTTTTTGTTTTTCGTCAAGCAATGGGTAGCGGCTGAAACGGGTATCAAAAAGTATTTGCATGATATCTGTGATATTTTGTGAAGTTTTGATAGTCACCATGTCTTCAAACGGGCGCATCACATCGGTCACTTTTAAATCGGCAAAATCTAAGGTCTGCTCCAAAATTTCTTTTTCTTCCTGACGTAATTCGCCATGTGTATGGCTCGCGCTCAAGATTAATTTAATTTCATCGCTGGAATGAAATAATTCCGCCTTGTGCGTTTGATCGAGTTTAAAAATTTTCAAAAGAAAAAAAGCACAGTGGTTTAATAACCAGATGGCGGGATACATCAGCCAATAAAAAGCATATAAAGGCAGTGCGGTCCATAAAGAAACTTGTTCTGAGCGGCGGATTGCCAGAGACTTCGGCATGAGTTCACCGACAACAATATGTAAAAAAGAAATAAAAGAAAATGCAGTGAAAAATGCTAGCAACTTAATTAATTCCGGCGAGCGAATTTGAAAAAATTCAAACACTGGCTCCAATAAATGCGCGAATGCCGGCTCACCAATCCAACCTAAACCCAATGAAGCCAGTGTGATGCCCAATTGGCAGGCAGAAAGATAAGCATCTAAATTTTTATGGACTGCTGCTAAAATTTTTCCACGAAAATGATATTTTTCTTTTATCGCAGCAATGCGTGTTTCACGCAATTTCACCATGCCAAATTCGGCGGCGACAAATAATGCATTCAACAATACTAAAAAAATTGCGATAAAAATCATTAAAAAATGGGCCATGTTATTTTTGTTCTTGCTCTACCAATTTACGCAACGTATCTAATGCATCCAATTGGATTTGACGCACGCGCTCACGCGTTAAGCCAACTGCTTTGCCCACTTCTTCCAGTGTTTGTTTTTTTTGTCCTTGCAAACCGTAGCGGCGAATGATGACTTGTCTGGCTTTTGGCTGTAATGTTTTCAGCCATTCGTTTAAATGTGCGATTAAATCTTCACTTTCTAGCATATCGATTGGATCGACATAATTTTCATCGGCAATGGTTTCAATATAAGTGCGATCAATATCCTGGCCGACCGGCGCATCAATCGAAGTCACGTCATGATTTAAATCCAACACACGTTTGATGTCTTCAATCGGTTTGTCCAGCATCTTGGCAATTTCTTCGGAAGTGGGTTCGTGATCCAATTGCTGCATCAATTTGCGCGCGGCGCGTAAATAAGTATTGAGTTCTTTTACGATATGGATCGGTAAGCGAATGGTACGGCTTTGATTCATGATAGCGCGTTCAATCGTTTGGCGGATCCACCAGGTGGCATAGGTTGAAAAACGAAAGCCACGTTCCGGATCAAATTTTTCAACGGCATGCATCAAACCTAAATTACCTTCTTCGATTAAATCTAAAAACGCTAAACCGCGATTTAAATAATGCCGCGCAATTTTTACGACCAAGCGCAAATTGCATTCAATCATTCTTGCGATCGCTTTTTTATCGCCTTTTTTTGCCAAGCGCGCAGTGGCAAGCTCTTCTTGCGGCGTTAGCAGGTGATGGTAGCCGATTTCGCTAAGATAAATTTGTGTGGCATCTGAAATAAATTCATCAGCATAAATTTTCGCAGGCGCCTGCTCTGGCCCATCAGCTTCCTCAATTTCCATCGGTTCGAGTTCGATTTCCTGATTTTCAGCAACATCCATTTGCTCGGCATCAGGCGCGCCTGCGGGTTTGGTTTTGCGTTTTTTCACGTGTCTTCCTTGGTTGTGTGAATGTTAGGGGCTATTCATGATTGCTTTTTAGTCATGAAAAAAGCAGTGCTGAACACCCTGGGTTTATATAACAGATATCCGTTAAAACTTGCAATGCTTGCAATATACTCAAAATGGATGAGTATAGTTTAATGGGTGTTGTTTAAATGCAATAAAATGCTTGATACGGTAGTTGCAAGTACAATAATTCCGCCTAAGGTAGAAACCGTTGCAATAAAATAACGATTGAAGGTTTTTTCTATGCGATTTTCTAATTTAAGAAATTCTTCGCGGTGTTTTACAAATTCTTTTTCAGATGCTTCCCGCATTTCAGCTGTGCGCTTATCAAATCGATTTAAAGCATCTTCAATCATGGTATCAACCTCATAAGTGTTATAAGTTGTTTGCTTTAAAACTTCTGTCAAGGCCTCAGCTAAAGCATCCGCATTTGTTATACCGTTTTGCGACAGCTTTTTAGCATAGGCTAAATTATCAAAAGTGACTTTCTGCATGAATTTTACCAAATACAAGTGAGTTAGGCAGCAGGTTAAAGCAACTGATCTACAATGCAATACTGGGGTTTAGACGTAGGGGGGATTAGCGTAGCGTAATCCACCGGTTTTAACGAACTTCGCAAAAACGGTGGATTACGCTTCGCTAATCCCCCCTACGAAAAGATGGGGTGAAGCGGACGCGGTAATCTCGTGAGTTAAAAAATCTACAAAATTATAGATAGGCAACCCGCTTCTACCATTAACCGAATAAATATTTTACGCCTTAGGCAAATAAGAAATCGGATTAACTGGCTTGCCGCTTTTGCGGATTTCGAAATGTAGCATTATATCGCCGCCATCGGTTTTACCCATGGCAGCGATAGGTTGACCTTTTTTAACGGTTTGGCCTTCTTTAACCAGGATGTTTTGATTGTGCGCATAGGCGCTTAAATAAGTTTGGTTATGTTTAATGATAATCAGCAAACCATAGCCGCGGATGCCGGTGCCGGTGTAAACCACCTCACCATTGGCTGACGCCAATATCGGTTGACCTAAGCGACCGCCAATATCAAGGCCGCGATTGCCGCCGGTTTTATCAGAATAACCGGCTAATATTTTACCGCGGGTTGGCCAGGTCCAAGAGCCGACGGGGACTTGAGGATAGGTAACGGCGAGCGGGCGATGAGTTTGTGATGGAATGGGTTTTGCTGATTGGGTTTGAGATTGATTAACCGATCTTTTAGTGGATTTGGTTGGTGTTTGTTTGGCATAGGCCGTTTTTTCAGCAGTCTTTTTATTCACTGGTTTTTCAGGCAAGGCTTTTGCCATTTTTAAGCGCGTGCCAGTTTTAATCACATAAGGAGGTTTTAAATGATTGATTTGCACCAGTTCGTTGTAGTCCAAATCAAACGCCCAGGCAATCGAATATAAGCTGTCGCCGGGTTGCACTACGTAATATAGGCTGCGGTTGGGATGATTCCAGCCATTAATGACTGGCGCATAAGTTTGTTTTGCACTGCAGGCTGACAATAAGATGATCAAACAGCACAAAATAATTCTCTGCATCAAAAATTCCTTTTAGGATTTAAAAAAATAATAAAGCGCCAATGCGATCAGAGCGAGAATTAATGTTGCCCAGCCAATCCAATCGACAAATCGGCGCAAATATTTGTCGATATGTTTGCCGCCAAAACGCATTAAAGCAGCCACTAAAAAAAACCGCAATCCGCGGCCAATGGTGGAGCCGATAATAAATGGAATTAATGCCATATGTAATGCGCCGCCGGCAACGGTAAATAATTTAAAGGGTATCGGCGTAAAGGCTGCGAGAAATAAAATCCAGGCGCCCCAGTGAATAAATAATTGCTGGGCTTCTTCGTACGCGGCCATATAACCTAATTTCATTAAAATCGGATGAATCAGAAAAAATCCAAACATGCCAATTAAATAACCGCCTAAAGCGCCAAGTGTAGAAGCGAGTGTTGTTAAAAATGCATACCACCAGGCTTTTTTCGGTTCAGCCATCGCCATCGGCGCTAAAATCACATCAGGCGGAATCGGAAAAAAAGACGATTCGGTGAAACTTACAATAAATAAATAATACACTGCATGCGGATGCTTGGACCAATTTAAAACGCGTAAATATAAACGGGAAAAAATAGCTGTCATTTCAAATGCTCAAATTCAATGCGTTTGATCCAGGAGGAAAGTTGGTCAAAACTTTTATAATGTGTTAAATCAATTTGTAATGGCGTAATCGAAACACAATTGTGATTGATTGCATCGAAATCGGTGCCCTGGCTCGCATCAGAAAGTTCGCCAGGCAACCCAATCCAATAAACTTTGCTGCCACGTGGATCGCGCGCTTCAATTAAGTTTTGCGCGCGATGTCGGGTGCCAAGGCGCGTAATCTCAAAACCACGAATTTCAGAAAACGGAACATCGGGCACATTTACATTTAAAATGGTATTGCCTGGTAGCGGATCGTGGATCAGATGGGCCATTAAAATTTTTACTGCTTCTGCTGCCGTATCATAGCGTTTGACAGGCCACTCCTTGCCTGCCAACGATACGGCAATAGCGGGAAAACCCATAAAGCGGCCTTCCATTGCTCCTGCCACCGTACCAGAATACCAGACATCATCACCTAAATTACCGCCTTCATTAATACCGGTGATAACCATGTCCGGCGTGTAAGACAATAGACCTGAAGTGCCTAAATGCACACAATCGGTGGGTGTGCCTTCGACCACATAGCGATTATTTTTTAATTCGCGCACACGTAGAGGCCGGTCTAAAGTCAGCGAAGTACTGGCGCCGCTGCGGTTTCGGTCAGGCGCTACCGTAACGACCTCAGCAAACGCGCTTAAACTTTTGGCTAATACGGTAATGCCTTCCGCAAAAATACCATCGTCATTACTCACGAGTATTTTCATTTTAATCTCTCAATCGTCTTCGTATAACAACAAACAAACTACATCAGCCGCTATCGCCTTTTTTTCGCCAATAGCATCGAGCCCTTCATGCGTTTTCGCCTTGATGCTCACTTGCGGCACCTCAATTCCCAACATACCTGCCAAAGATTGACGCATCGTTAAAATATGCGGCGCTAATTTGGGCACTTGTGTAATGACGGTGACATCAATATTACAGATAGCGAAACCTTTCTCTTTTACCGCATTTAAGGCAACTTGGACAAACTCGCGACTCGCGCGCTGAAAATTTTTAGGATCTGTGTCTGGGAAAAAAACACCTATGTCGCCTAAAGCACAGGCGCCAAGCAAAGCATCGACTAAAGCATGGCAAACCACATCGCCATCGGAATGCGCATCAACCGCAAAATCAGCGGGTATTGCCACACCTGCCAATTTGATTTGATTACCCGGTTTAAATTTATGGATGTCATATCCATGTCCAATTCGCATCATAAAATTGCCTCCTGCTGTTGAATCAATAACTCAGCGAGTATTAAATCCTCTGGGTAAGTAATTTTCAAATTATATTTTGAGCCTGGGCTCAAAATGTAAGACTTATCTAGCGCTTCGACTGCCATCGCCTCGTCAGTGACGAGCATATTCTTTGCTTTGGCAAGGTGTAGGGCTTCTAACAAAACAGCATAACGAAACAGTTGTGGTGTTTGTGCTTGATATAAGTTTTCACGATCCAGAGTGGTATAAACGTCATTTTTTTTGGATTTAATTGTGTCGCTCACCGGCAAAGCTAAAATACCACCAATCGGATGATGTTTTGTGACGTCAATTAAATTGAATAATGTTTTTTTACTTAAAAATGGACGTACCGCATCGTGGACTAGTACATAATCATTTTTTTGCGCGTAATGTTTTAATTTATTTAATGCCGCTAAAACCGAATCCATTCTGGTGCTACCACCGATAACAGTTTCTATTTTTGGGTGATTGGAAATTTGCAGTTTCGCAAGAAACTTATCGTCTTCAGCTAAAGCAATAATAATTTTTTTTATTTTTGCCTCATCTAAAAAAATTTTCAGCGTATGCTCAATAATAGTTAGTTGATTCAACAAAGCATATTGTTTGGGAAATTCACCAGCAAAACGCCTGCCGCTACCAGCGGCAGGAATTACCAGAAAATAATTAACAGTTTCAGGCATTAGTACCAATCAGAATTAGTCTGATAACGTTGGCGTTGGAAGGAATTACGACGAGCGTTGTTATTAGCCACATCACCCAAGGTATTAATTGCATCAACATAAGGCTTATTTTGCGTTTCAATTGTTTTACGCTGATTGTAGCCTTCTATCACTTGCATTTGTTGCTCATGGGATAATTGGTTCCACTGCTCTTGCGGCACACCAAACATTTTGGGTTGACAAGCGCATAAACTTAAGCTGATGGCGAATAAAGTTGCTAAGGCGATTGAGTTTTTCATAGGTATTTTTTTTAATTTATATAAAAAATAATCAGTAATGTAGGGGGGATTAGCGAAGCGTAATCCACCGTTTTTAATAAGCTTCAATCAGCTTCGCAAAAACGGTGGATTACGCTTCGCTAATCCCCCCTACGAAAAAATTATTTAAAATTAATTACTGCTGTGCGGTAATAATCACTTTGAATGGAACCTTCACATCCGTATGCAGTTCCAATTCAATGTCATATTCACCCACATAACGCAAATTACCTTCTGGCAATAAGACTTCGTGCGCTTCCACTTTATGATTGATTTTTGCCATCGCATCATGAATATCACGAGCGCTGATCGAACCATACAACTTGCCTTCTTCCGAAGCCATTGCAGAAATTGAAACGGTACCACCGGATAGTTTTTCTGCCCTTGTTTTCGCTTCGGCTAATAGTTTATCCGCCTTTGCCTTCAACTCAGCACGGTGCTGCTCAAATTCGGCAATATTTTCAGCTGTCGCTCGGACCGCCTTCTCATTAGGAATCAAATAATTACGCGCGAAGCCCGGCTTCACTCGTACTTTCTCACCCATATCACCACAATTACGTATTTTTTCTAATAAAATCACTTCCATCTTTGTTCCCCATATAAAACTAAAATTGAAAAAAAGTCGCAAATCATAACATCATTTCGCCTGTGGCGAAATATCACTACCGCTTGAAGCGGTAAAAACAGTCAATTGCACCTAGTATTGCCAAAAATCCCACTAAATATAGCGCCAAAAACAGCAAAGCTACGTAAAAAATGATCAAGGCGATAGTCGCTTTATCCATCAAAGCGCGTTTAATACTAGCGTGAATAATGCTTATACCTACAATCGCAAACGGCACCAAACAAGCTAACATCACATTCAAGGTAAATGCATGTTTAAAAATCAAATAAGCCACGATCGACAAAATAAAAATCAACCCTGAAATGCGGTCTAGCGATAAATTCAGCCACTCCTGATTAAAACCCCCGGGATTAAAAACTCGCGCCTGCCACCAACGAGCTACCAAAATGGTCAATAAAACACTTAGCAAATAATAAGCGGTAACTAACCCACTAAAAGCAGCCGCAGCACGATCCACCAATAATTGCATGTCAAGATTTTCAGCATTTGCACCCAAAAGGTTTTGAAATTGCTCCATCGATTGGGTCATTTGGGTTTTCCACCAATCAACCACATCGGGATTAATCAAGAAAACAGCGAGAATCACAAAGAAACTGACATATACTGAAATTGACAACACTAAACGCCAGGAATAGGTGCGATTCAACATCACTGAAAGCGCATAAGTTAGCAAAGTTCCTAAAAAAATCGGGATAGTGAAAAATAAACTATTGAGTAAAGTGGCTTCGCGCGTGAAATAAAGCCCGATTAAGGCTGGCAATATGCCAAAAAGTAAAATGATAAAGCCTTCTTGAGGGCCGCGTCTTAGCGTAATAAAAGATAAAACCAATAAGGCCATCCAAAAAGTTGGCAAGCCAAAATTGGCAAGGGCTGCGAGTAGCAACGTGACCCAGATGCCGTTTAAACGGTTCCGGGTCAGGTATTGGCCAAATGCGATCATGTAAGATTAGTGCTGATCACAGAAAGGCAGTAAAGCAGCATAACGCGCGTATTTAATCGCTTTGGTTAAAAGGCGCTGATATTTTGCTGACGTACCGGTAATACGGCTGGGAACGATACGGCCTGATTCCATGATGTAACCACGTAATAAATTCAGGTCTTTATAATCAATATTAATCGCATCTTCAGCGCGAAAACGACAATTCTTTCTACGGCTCATTTTGTATTAACCTCATTAATAGATTTAAATGCTGACGCATTTAACAAAAGTTATTGGATAGATATTGCTGATTAGTTGGTTTGTTCCGTTTCCTTCATGATAGGAGAAGGGTCGGTGACAGCGTGGTTCATTTTGATGACAAGTGTACGAATCACGGCATCATTAAAACGGAAAGCTGCATCCAATTCTTTGAGAGTTGCCTGATTGCATTCCACATTCATTAACACATAGTGCGCTTTGTAGACTTTATTGATCGGATAAGCCAATTGACGGCGGCCCCAGTCTTCAAAACGGTGTACATGGCCGTCGTGCTCTTGAATGATAGTTTGATAACGCTTGACCATCGCTGGAACTTGGTCGCTTTGATCCGGATGGATCATGATGAGAATTTCATAGTGACGCATTGTCATAGATTGCTTTTTCCTCTTGGTTTAACAGCCTCCTACATAAGCAGTGAGGCAAGGGCCGCGGATTGTAACTTAAATTAAATATTTAAGTAAACAGGATTAGTAGCCATATAAATTTAACTAGATCACCCCTCATCCGCCCCGTTGGGGCACCTTCTCCCGCAAGGGGAGAAGGGTCTC
>CAYTUN010000064.1:0-13150 GCA_964441315.1 uncultured Gammaproteobacteria bacterium
CCCCCACCCCCGCCCATCCCCCCCCCCCCCCCCCCCCCCCCCCCCCCCCCCACCGGGGCGGATGAGGGGTGTTGGTAGCGATGCGTGTATAAAAGTCTAGTTTCAATTAATTACGTTTAATTAAATAAATTCACGATATTGACAGTATTAATCTTTCTTATATTCTGCTGCTTCAAATTTTATTTAATAAAATCAAATGAACCTCATTTCGGCAGCTATTTTTTTTATTTTAGGCGTGGCAAGTATTTTATATTTGCCAAAATCTTTGCCATTTTTTTTGCTTGTTTTCCCTCTAATTATTTTAGGCGCCGTTTTTCTTGTTGTTCAAAATAATGGCTTATCTAATAAAGCATTTTTAAAAATAAATTATCAGCCATTAAAATTATGTTATTACCTGCTGATTTTTTGGCTAGGTGTGGTTTATGTAACGATCAATGCTAATCTCATTTTAGAGAAAAATATACCCGATGCATTAATGCAGAAAAATGTATTAATCACCGGAAAAATCGCTTCGCTCGTTAGTCAACAGCAAAACAGCACACGTTTTGAATTTGATTTAGAAACATTAAACCATCAACCGTCAAAATCCAGATTATTAATTTACTGGTACGGAAAGATTAAACCCCTGCAACAAGACCAACATTGGCAATTTTCGGTGCAATTAAAACCACCGCAACCGGCGATGAATCCAGGCGGCTTCGATCAGGCGAAGTGGCTTTTTTCAAAGCATATTAATGCGATTGCAACGGTTAATCATTATCCGCCGCCGCTGTTATTGGACAAAAAAACTTCGCATCCCTTACACAGTTTGCGTCAATATTTATTAAACAAAATTCAAACCATTTTACCGCCATCCGATGAACGCAATTTAGTCGAAGCGCTCACGGTAGGAAACCAGCAAAATATTAACGCAAAACAATGGCAAATATTGCAAGCCACAGGCACAAATCATTTGGTTGCCATAGCAGGCGTACATATCGGTTTTATTGCGGCATTTGCTTATTGGCTAGGAAATTTTCTTTGGCGGCGGTCACGTTATTTGCTAAAACTTGCTGCGGCGCAACGCGCCGCATTGCTGATTAGTTTTTTAGCAGCGCTATTTTATGCCAGCATTTCGGGATTTGCTTTGCCAGCGCAGCGGGCGTTGATTATGTTTGCGGTTTATTTAATGGCGACGCTACTTTATCGCAATTTGCGTTTAATCGATGTCTTGGCTTTGGCAGCCATTATTGTTCTCATTTATGATCCGCTGGCTTTATTGAGTGTGAGTTTCTGGCTATCGTTCGGCGCCTTGTTGCTGATTATTTATGGTTTGCAAGGCAGGAAAAACCACAATTTATGGTGGAAAATTGGCCGTTTGCAGTGGGTGTTGAGCGTTGGCTTGCTGCCGTTAACGTTATTATTTTTTCAGCAAGGTTCATTGACTTCCTTTATCGCTAATTTATTAGTCGTGCCTTATGTCGGATTTTTTGTTTTGCCGTTTTGTTTTTTGGCGATGTTGTCGTTTTTGGTTTTTCCGTTTTTGGGTAAATATTTTCTTTGGATTGCGGCTAAAACCTTAATTATTGCGTCGTACTATTTGGCCTTTTTAGCTGATGAGCATTTTCTTTGGCGTGAAGCAGTAGTTTCTTTTCCGGCGTTAATTTGCATGATCATTGGTATTCTCTGGCTATTAGCGCCTAAGGGCTTTCCTGGCAGGGTGTTGGGATTGATCTGTTTTTTGCCAATAGTTTTCCCTCTCGTGCCAAAAAATTATCCTGAAGCCAGCATCACTTTATTAGATACGCCTTATAATTTGCAGGCGATTATTCAGATACAAAATAATTATTGGCTGAGTTTTTCTTCGAATGTCGGTAAAAAGTTATGGCAGCATGCGATTTATCCGGCGTTGGTGAATTTAAATATTAAACAATTGCAGGCAATTATATCGCCTTCGGCTGAATTTAATTTGAGTCCTGGTATAGCTTTTAAAGAATTAATTCCTGTTGCCGATAAATCCTGGTGTGATGGCAATATTTGTTTTCAAATGGAAAAAATTGATCCGGAGCGATTTATTTTAGTCATCGATCAGCGGATTTTTATTTTGCCTAAGTTGAGTTTGGCAGAATTTAAAGCGCGTGAATCGAGTTGGAGAGAGGCAGAGGTGTTAGTCGTTCACGCAGCGAGTAGCGAATTTTTCTCTTCTCCTGATTATTATGATAAAAAATTGATTGTTTATGGCAATACTAGAAATCCTATTGGAGCTAATGCTAGATTTTTGATGCTTAATCAACTTGGATTTATTGTGATTAAATTTCAGCATCTGAAGATAATTGATGTTTTAATTAGGAACCATGAGGTTAAGCATATCTGGTTTTAAAGATTACCCCTCATCCGCCCTGACGGGCACCTTCTCCCACAAGGGGAGAAGGCCAACTGTGATGACATGCGCCAATAAGACAAACTTCAATGCAATGAATAAACCTTGTTCTGAAATGCTATTGAATTATGAGAAAAGCTTTGCAATAAATAAACCTTGTTCTGAAATACTATTGAGTTATGAGGAAAGCCTTCTCCCTTTGTGGGAGAAGGTGCCCCGAAGGGGCGGATGAGGGGTAAGGCAATCTTTCAAGGCGTTGTTGAATAATTCAAAATAAAACGTAGGGGCAGGCCCCTGTGCCTGCCCTGGTCTCGGCGCTACCGATGCGATGGGCAACCACAGGGGGTTGCCCCTACGAAAAACTGAGTTACTCAACAACGCCTTCAAAGGCATTAATCTCAAACACACTTGCTCCTCACCATATACTCAAAACAGATAGGTTTTAGGTGTTCTTGCATCCAATTGACGCGCGATCTTGGTCTAAGTTTTTCAATCGCATAAGCTCGAAATAGAATGACTATTGCCTCTCGCTTTTGCACAATCAAAACCTGGCAATCTCACGCATCACTTGGCGCAATAACACCTAAAATCTATCTGTTTTGAGTATAGTAATAGCGGTTTCCGCCGTAAAAAGTGAATTTTTTGCAAATACCAAGGCATGATCAACCTCGAATTCCTCAGCCACTTTTCAGCGGGAACCGCTGAATGACAACCCCAGCGCTTTCAGCTACTATTCCGCCCTATGAAAAAGTCCGCCCTACAAACCTACCTGCGCCTATTAAAAGAGATCAAACCGTTCTGGCATTTCTTGGTGATTGGACTGTTTGCGACCGTATTGGCATCGGCAATCGATGCCGGTTTTACCTACATGATTAAGCCGATTATCAATCATGGATTTATTGAGCGCGATCGTGAATTTATTCGGATGTTGCCGTTTTTGGTGGTGATGACTTTTCTGGTGCGTGGCGTCATGGTGTTTGCGGCTAATTATTATATTGCCAAAGTAGGGCGCAATCTGGTGGCGATTTTTCGGCAGAAAGTTTTTCGCCATATGCTGAAATTGCCAGCGAGTTTTTATGATGGTGAATCTTCCGGGCAATTATTATCGAAAATTATTTACAACACCGACCAGATTTCAGAAGCGACGACTTATGCTTTATTAATTATCGTGCAAGAAGGTGTTTTGGCGATTGGTTTAGTGGTGGTGATGTTTAGTTTAAGTGTGCGTCTAACATTACTATTTATGATTATCACGCCGATTATGGCAGGAATGGTGCGTTATACCGGCAAACGCCTGCGGCGGTTGAGCCAGAGTGTGCAGCAATCGGTGGGTGAAGTCGGCCATGTGGCGGAAGAGGCGATTGAAGGCTATCGCGTGATTCGCACGTTTGGTGGCGAGGCTTATGAAAATCGCAAATTTACCCAGGTCAGCGAAAAAAACCGTCATCGTGAATTAAAAATTGTCGTGACGACGGCGATTGGCACCTCGACGGTGCAAATATTAATTTCGATGGCGATTGCTTTGGTGTTGTTTTTAGCGACGTTGCCGCATTGGCAAATTTCGGCGGGAACGTTTGCGGCGTTGATTGCGGCGATGTTTAGTTTATTGCGGCCGATACGGCGCATTAATCAAATTAGTAATATTGTGCAAAAAGGTATTGCTGGCGCTGAAAGTGTTTATGAATTATTAGATCAACCGGTTGAGCCAGATTTAGGCAAGAAAGAATTAACGCGCGCGCGTGGTGAAATTGCTTATCAAAATGTTTCATTTAAATATCCAAAAAGTGAGCGCTTAGTATTAAACCATATTAATTTTCATGTGCGTGCGGGTGAAACGATTGCATTAGTCGGCAGGTCCGGTAGCGGCAAATCGACATTAGTTAGTTTATTGCCGCGGTTTTATGAAATTCATCAGGGTGAAATTCAAATTGATGGTGTTGATATTCGCGAATATAAATTAGCCGATTTACGTCATCAATTTGCTTTAGTGTCGCAACAAGTCACGCTATTTAATGACACGATTGCGCATAATATTGCTTACGGACAATTTTCTCGTGTGACGCGCGAACAAATTATTCAAGCAGCAGAAGCAGCGCATGCGATGGAATTTATTGATCAATTTCCCCAGGGTTTAGAAACTTTAGTCGGCGAAAATGGCGTATTGCTTTCTGGTGGACAACGTCAGCGCATTGCGATCGCGCGTGCTTTATTAAAAGATGCACCGATATTAATTTTAGATGAAGCGACTTCTGCGTTAGATACAGAATCCGAACGTGTTATTCAAACTGCACTCGAAAAATTAATGCAAGGCCGCACAACTTTAGTGATTGCGCATCGACTTTCGACAATCGAAAAAGCTGATCGCATTTTGGTGATGTCGCAAGGAGAAATTGTGGAAAGTGGCAATCACAGCGAATTAATCAAAAAAAATGGCCATTACGCAAAATTGCATGCTTTGCAATTTAGGGAAACAGCTGCATGAGAAAAAAAATTTCTCAATGGCTGCAAACCATTTGGTATAGCAAACCGAATATCATCAGCTATTTATTGCTGCCATTTTCCTGGATTTATATTTTAATTAATTATTTACGCTACAGCGCTTATTTTTTGGGATTATTTCCCATTAAAAAATTTGATGTTCCGGTAATCATTGTGGGCAATATTACCGTAGGTGGCACTGGCAAAACGCCGGTTGTCATGGCGATTACGCAATTATTACAAGAAGCAGGTTATAAACCTGGCATTATTTCGCGCGGTTATCATAGTCAAAATTCAAATTATCCGTTGTTGATTGATGCCAAAACTGACGTTAATACCGCGGGTGATGAAGCTTATTTGCTGGCTTTAAAAACCCAGGCGCCGGTGGTGGTGGATCCCAAACGTGTGCGCGGTGTGCAATATTTAATTGAAAAACAACAGTGTAATTGCATTATCAGCGATGATGGCTTGCAGCACTATGCATTGGGGCGAGATGTTGAAATACTTTTGGTGGATAAATCGCGCGGTTTTGGCAATGGATTTTGTTTGCCGGCAGGGCCTTTGCGCGAACCACATAGCCGGCTTAAAGATGCGGATTTTGTTTTATATAAAAGTTTAGGGACGCAATTAGCGGAGCAGGATTTTTATTATGTGGCGGAAAATTTAATTGAATTATTAACCGGTAATTCCAGACCCGCTCAAGCGGAGCGCGATCAAAAGGTGCATGCGGTTTGTGCCATTGCCAATCCTGAACATTTTTTTAAAACCTTGGAATTATTAGGATGGAACATTGAGCCACATGTTTTTCCTGATCATTACCGTTTTACAAAAACTGATTTTGATTTTGGCGATGATGCGCCGGTTATCATGACGCAAAAAGACGCGGTAAAATGCATGGATTTTGCTGATAAACGTTTTTGGTATTTGTCGATTTCAGTTGCATTACCCCAGCGCTTTGCGCAACAATTGTTAGGCAAACTATCCAAGGAGGAAAATTATCATGGCAAATTTCAATGACTTCACTAAAAAATTAAATTTAGGCGAAATTGTTCAGCAAATTAAAGGTATGATTTCACCATCCGGCATTCCTGAAGTGCCGCCAACCGATGATGAAATCCTGAAAAAAATCGTCGCTTTAAATACAATGATTGAAGAACTCGGCAATTCTTATGCCGAACAAGCCAATCGTCTAAAATCGATCAATCAATCGTTGAATGCAATCTACAATGATGTACTCGCCCAAAAAAAACCAGTAGAAGGAAATCCAGCAGATGAGTCACCATCCAACCCAGCCGATAAGTCTAAAACCGAGTAAACAAGCCTGGCTTGTTTGGGGCCTTGGCGCATTATTATTTTTCTCTGACTATTTCGTCCGTGTCTCGCCCAGCGTCATGGTGCCCGATTTGATGCGTGCGTTCAATGCTGACGCAGTCAGCATTGGCGCTTTAGCTTCATATTTTTATATCGCCTATGTTTGCATGCAAATGCCGGTCGGCGTTCTATTTGATAAATTTGGCTTGAAAAAATTATTAGTAGTGATGGCACTGATTGTTGGCTTGATGTGTTTTTTATTCGCTTCCAGCGAAACATTGGGGCTTGCTTATGTGGCGCGATTTTTTACCGGTTTTGCTGCGGCATTTGCTTTTGTTGGCGCATTAAAATTAGCGTTTCGTTGGTTTCCACCTAATTATTTTGGAATGCTTGCTGGCGCCACGCAGGCGTTGGGCATGTTAGGCGCTTCAGTCGGCGATGCACCAGTTGCATTTTTGGTGCACCATTTTGGTTGGCGCATGACTTTGGTTTTTATGGGAATATTTTTAATTGTCTTAGCAATTTTAATTGCATTAATTGTGAAAGATAAACCGGATTATTCTCTGCCGCATATCGAAGAAAATGCCGATAAAATCAGCATCGTCGATGGCTTAAAAATCATTTTACGCAATCCGCAAACTTGGATTAACGGTATGATTATTGGCTGTTTATTCGCGCCAACCGCAGTGCTGGCAGAAATGTGGGGCCCAACCTTTTTAGAAGTCGTACACGGCCTACCCCAAATTGCTGCGGCAGCAGCAATTGGTATGATTTTTCTCGGCTGGGGTGTCGGTGGCCCACTATTTGGATTTTTATCTGATCGCGCAAAACAGCGTAAACCGTTTATGCTTTTGTCGATTGTTGTTTGTTTAATTATTGTTAGTTTAGTTTTATACGTAACGCATTTACCGAAAATTTTATTGTTTGCTTTATTATTTATTTACGGCGTGATGAATATGGGCGTTGCGATTGGTTACGTTATTGCCGCAGAAATTAATCCTGCTAAAGTTGCCGCAACTTCGATGGCATTTGCCAATATGGCTTCGATTGCCATCGGCGCGGCTTTAATGCCAGTTGTGGGTAAATTAATTAATTATTTTCACCATGGTATTGCAGTGTCGCATCTGGATTATCAAGCAGCCGATTTTCAAAAAGCGTTTTTTATTTTGCCGCTAGTTTTATTAATTTCTCTGTTATTGAGTTTAAAGTTACGTGAAAGTTTTCCTGATGGAAATATTTAAAATAATAATATTCGCAAATGAAAAAATTCAAAATTGAGCTATTCGATTATTTTAATGCATTAACTGCTTAGATTAAAAAATGGTCATTTTAATGCATATTCATTTTGTTGATCAGGAGAGAAAGCATCAAGAATATTTTTAATATGTGGTATTTCTTTGTATTTATCTAATTTTTCTAAAAGCTCTTGTAATCCGTTCATATTTTTGAGAGCGTCTAAAATATAAATGCCATCAAGTCTTTCGGAAAAACCTGCTGGGATAATAAGTATTTGATTTAGATCTAATTTATTTATTGCGATGAGATTTTTTGCAACTAATTCTATATTTGATTGGGTAATGTAAATAAGAAGGTTGATTATTTGAAGGTGATAAACTATTTCAGGATGAGATACTTCAGCGCCTTTGTTTTTTAGTGAAGTTAGTATTTCCATGCCAAATTTATAATAAGGACTGCCTTCATTGCAATCTTTGGCAGCAAAACTGATGAAGCTTAGTAAATCGCCCATCACGCTGTGGCCAACAATGCTTGCTTCGGTTTCGACAAAAGGTCGCAATAGACAATCTTGACTAACCTGCAATATGGAGTCTACTGCTTCCTCAATTAAACCTTGCTTAACACAGTCATATGCAATAATACAATTTAACTGTTCAATCATATGCTTGAAGCGTGGATTTTTCTCCTTTGTATCCTTTAACTCCAAAAGTAATTTTTTAGCAAGCATTATATTTTTATAAAAGCAATCACCAATTCTAAGTTTGTTCACCCCAGAAAAATAATCTTTATTTGTTAAATAACGGGAAAAATCAACATCATTTTCTGAGAAAAATTTAATTAGATCAGTAATATCGTTCTTTTCAAGCAGCTGTGGTATAGCAAGTTCTGGGCTTACGTATTCCATGAAGCTGAATCCCTCATTTTCTGCAAGCATTTTCATTTGCTTATACAAGCTAAACTCTCCATTGCTCGAAAGATCTATAGAGATTTTATTTTCTTCTGCCAAAGAATTCGCTATACATTCACTAACTAAGTGGCTTAATTTATGATGATACTGATCACTTTCATCAGGCGATAAAGGATTTGCATAATAAACTTTAAATTCAACACTATTGGGATCATGAAATATTTTAGGATTAAGATAAAGACGTGCTTGTAAATCTTTAATATATTCGTAATGCATCTCGGGATTTTTTTTTAATTCTTCAATTATCTCTGAAAAATTATTTATTATATTATTTCCCATAGTTAATGGGCTGAAATGCCCATATGGTGCTGACATGTATGCAGCTTGATTAATCAACGCGGATTCAATGAATATTTGGTAACAAGCCCCTCCAGAGTTTTGTAAGTATTTTTGGTAAAGTTTTTCAAAATCTGAATAATTGGCAGGAATTTGTAAACGTTTCAAAAAATATAGAAATAGTTTTTCAATATCTGGTGGTTGAACGCTACTGTTCTGTAAAAAAAAATCCACCGTGCATTCGCCGTCCTTTTTATCATGAGAACCAAATAGAAAAAGATTTGTGGAAATGCCCATTTCTTTGTAATTTTTGGAATGATCTATGTGTACGCCTGAAAACTGCCAAGCCACTTCTTTCTTTAGGTTATCATGAAATTGAATCGCATTTTCAAACTCAATAAATAAGTTCGGAAATACGCGTAAAATTTTAAAATTATCGGCGTATTGATGCTGCAATTGTTTAAGAAATTCAGTAAAAATGTCATATAAAAAAGCCATCTTATTATTAGTCCCGTGATAAAACACATATTGCCCTGAATGAAACTTTTCTTCTTTTAACATGGTGGCAAATTGTTTTTTCTGGACTTCATTTGGCTTCAAATTTAATTCATTAAAATTTCCAAAAAATAAATTTACTAATTCTTCTTCGCTTAAATTTGAGGTAAATGCTCCCCCCATAATTGATTGTAAATGAAGCCCGGATTGAGTATCTGCTATTGATAGAATTTTTGTTTGCTCTGCGTCCTGCTCCTTATGAAATTTTTTTCTTATTTCGCGATTTAATAAGCCTTTTAAGGTGAGAATCCTAGCATAACTCGAAAGTGAAGGGCTTGCTGGTTTAGTAGAATTGTTATTATTTTTCATACCGTGGTTTTGAAATATATGAATGTTGCCAATTTTTAAAGATATCAATGATTAAATAACAAAATTTTCATGAATTAATATATATAGAACAATGTATATATACGAAATAAATTAAATTAACCTTATCTCCCCAAAAAATAACGCGAGATGCCTCAGGGAGACTGTTGAGGCTGACCAGACTACCCGCTATGAACATTAGGTTATATAATCTCCCCATAAACAAACCCAATCTGGAGAAAACAAATGAAAAAATTCAATTTATTGTTGTTATCAGCTAGCTTAAGTTTCGCACTGACAGGCTATGCTGCTGATGTGCCAGTTTGTCAATCAGCGCCTGGCAGTATGACTTGCAATCAGGGGACCGTTGATTCCATAAATACTAACGGCATGGTGACCCTGTCTGGCACCACGGTAAAAAATGACACCGTCATTAATGGCCGTGTGACTGCAGATAAAGCGACGTTTAACAATTTAAAAGTCAATGGCACTTTGGATATCAATAACAGCACGGTAGAAGGAACGGTATTAGTGAGTGGTTTACTCAATGCTGATAAAACGACGTTTAAACAAAAAATTGAAATTGCCTCTAATGTGATTCGCTTCAGCAAGAGCGAAATTAATGAAATTTTGGTGGACGATACTCAACCTAAAGTAGAGCAAAAAATTTATCTTGATAAGACAAAAGTGAATGGCGACATCACGTTTAAATCGGGTGATGGCATTGTTTATGTGGGTAAAGATGTTGAGATGAAAGGGAAAGTCGTGGGCGGTAAAGTAGAGAAAATGGAAAAATAATTTCAATTATTAACGTAGGGGGGATTAGCGAAGCGTAATCCACCGTTTTTGCGAAGTCTGTAAAAAACGGTGGATTACGCTTCGCTAATCCCCCCTACATTTTTTTATTGTTTTATAACAGCCGGAACGGCTGTTATATCACCATCAGAACCCCAGGTTGTGCCGAGAGCTCACGATAAATATTATCGAGCTGTTCCTGGCTTTTTGCATTAATCGTTGTAGTTAAAGAAATATAATTCTGATCTTTGCTATAACGCGTTTCCACCGCCGCTTCGCCTAAATCAGGTGCATATTTCCGAATAATTTGTAAAATATTCGATTGAAATTCAAGACTCGCTTTCCCCATAATTTTAATGGGAAATTGGCAAGGAAATTGAATAACCGTTGAATTATCTGACATAAAATTTTAAACACTCAAAGCAGGAATCCGCAAAATCTTCAAACAAAACTTTGTTAAACGCGAAGCGTTTAAAGCGCTTTTAAGCACTGACGGGATTAAATTGATAATGCTCTTTATAATTCTCAAACGCGGTCGCAATTTGTTGCCAAATTCTGCCCGCTTTACCATTACCAACAATTTCACCGTCGATTTCGATAATCGGTAAAATTTCTTTGATCGAACCACTGACCCAAATTTCATCGGCGCTCATTAATTCGCGGCGAGAAATTTGACGTTCGCTGATAGGAATATTTAATTCTTTAGCTAATCCAATAATTAAATAACGCGTTACACCGGATAATATATTCGGATGCTCTGGTGGTGTGATTATTTCGCCATCTTTAACCATAAAAACATTGCTGCTGGTTGCTTCAGTGACGTAACCATTTCGCAGCATAATAATTTCCGACATGTCGTGTTGTTTGCCTTCCTGCATCAATAAAACATTGCCTAATAAATTAATCGATTTGATATAACACCATTGCCAACGAATATCTTCGTGCAAGGCGGCTTTGCCGCCTCGAGAGAGTTGTTCGAGTGTGGCGGGGGTCCATTCGTTAGTCATGATGAGGATAGTGGGTTTTAAACCATTCGGGTAAACATGGGAGCGTTTGGTATCGGCGCCGCGGCTGATTTGAATGTAAACGGCTTGATTGGGGCCTAAGTGGGGGTTGCGTTTTAATACTTCACGCACGCGGGCTTCCCAGGCAATCGGATCAATCGACAATGGAATTTGGCAGGCATCTAAACTATTTTGCAAACGTTCGAGATGTTTATCGGCGAGAAATAAATGATTATCGTAAACTGGTATGACTTCATAAACCGCATCAGCAAATAAAAACCCGCGATCTAAAATTGAAATTTTAGCTTCATTAAGCGGCACAAATTCGTCATTCAAAAAAACAATATTGGTATTCATAAATCAAGTCTCCGTCCGATGGAAAAATAATTTCAGCCGGTCCCAAGCGCGTGAAAAAATCCCTGCTTCGGGAACGTCTTTGATTGCAATTAAATTGGTTTCAGCGACAGTCTGTCCATTGAGTGTTGCTACCAATTTTCCTACTACCTGTCCTTGCTTGATTGGTGCGTTTAATGGTTTATTCACTTCAACGGCGGTTTTAATTTGATCAAATTCATTTCTTTTTGCCGTCACGTATAAATCATTTTCAGCACCAATAGCGACTTTATCAGATTTTCCATACCAGACTTTTTCTTCTAATACCCGTTCTTTTGCATTCGCTAATTTACCCGTCTGATAAAATCGAAAACCATAGTTCAATAAAGCCTGGCTGTCCTGTGTGCGGGATTTAACGCTGGGCGCACCCATGACAACCGAAATTAAGCGCATACCTTCGCGTTTTGCCGATGCCACCAAGCAATAACCCGCATCATCCGTATGTCCTGTTTTTAAGCCATCAACCGAGGGATCCAACCACAACAAGCGATTGCGATTCGCTTGTGTAATATTGTTCCAACTGACCGATTGCTGCTTATATAAACTATAGTCCTCCGGATAATTTTCAATTATAGCACGCGCTAATAAAGCGAAATCGTAAGGTGTCGAATAGTGATCGGGATCAGGCAAACCAGTTGAGTCGGTAAAATGCGTGTTTTTCATGCCTAATTGTTGCGCGGTTTGATTCATGATGGCGACGAAATTATCCACCGTGCCGCCAACATATTCCGCCATAGCAACGCAGGCATCATTACCCGATGCGACAATAATGCCGTCGATTAAATCTTTAACTGGTACTTGTGTGCCGACTTGCACAAACATGCGCGAACCGCCGGTTTTCCAGGCATCTTCGCTGATGGTGACCCTGTCATCCAGATGGATGTGGCCATTGGCGAGGGCGGCGGAAATCACATACATCGTCATCAATTTCGTTAAGCTCGCTGGCGCCATGCGCGTATTGGCATTATTTTCCGCCATAACGAAGCCGGTATCGGCATCCATTAAAATCCAGCCTTTTGCATCAATATTCGGTGCCGCGGGCACAACTAAAGGTGCCGCTTTAATCACAGGCTTGGCAAACTGAGTATTAGAATTTGTTTGCGTTGGAGCAGGTGCTGTCGGTGCAGTAATTT
Organism: uncultured Gammaproteobacteria bacterium; assembly: GCA_964441315.1. GTDB lineage: Bacteria > Pseudomonadota > Gammaproteobacteria > CAYTUN01 > CAYTUN01 > CAYTUN01. Next base: position 12,814 of record CAYTUN010000064.1, read on the forward strand.
TTGCCGGTGTATTCGGAAGTGCTGAAGCTTGTGCTGCTAAATTTAAACTACTAGCTAAAAATAAAATCGCGAATTGCTTAATTCCTTTTATTGATTGCATAATTTCTCTCCTGCTGATTTAGAAAATAATGGCCGATAAGATAACCGTGCAGCGATGCAATCGCAAGGGTCATTATCAGCGGTTTCCGCTGATTAAAGTGGGTGTTTAGGTAATAGGTAAAATAAAACTATTTGTGTCTTTTAAAACTGTGTTTTCGTGAACGGGCGCTTAGTTAAGCAAGCTATACCCAAAACGGATAGGTTTTAGGTGTTATTGCGCCGAGTGATGCGTGAGATT
>CAYTUN010000065.1:0-12937 GCA_964441315.1 uncultured Gammaproteobacteria bacterium
TGAATCGCCCGATTCAGACAATAACCGCCGCAATGGCAAGTTAACGAAGACGGTGAAATCGGAAGCGGGTATGTTTGAGCTGGAAACGCCGCGTGACCGCAATGGCACCTTTGAACCGCAATTAGTCAAGAAACGCCAAACGATTTTAAATGCCGCGCTTGATGAAAAAATTCTGGGGTTATTTAGTTTAGGGATGAGCTACCAGGACATTGGCAAGCACTTATCCGAACTGTATGGGGTGGCGGTTTCACCGGCCACGATCAGCGCGGTCACCGATCAATTAATCCCGATTATTACCGAATGGCGGAGTCGGCCTTTAGAAAACATTTACCCGATTATTTTTTTAGATGCGATGTTTTTCAAAGCGCGTGAAGAAAACAAGGTGGTACAAAAAGCCATTTATATGATTTTAGGCATTAACCAACAGGGACAGAAAGAGATTCTCGGGTTTTATTCGGCAGAATCGGAGGGAGCCCATTTCTGGCTGAGTGTGTTAAACGATTTAAAAAATCGGGGCGTCAATGATATTTTTATCGCTTGTGTCGATGGCTTGACGGGCTTTCCAGAAGCGATTCAATCGGCTTTTCCTAAAACTGAAATTCAGCTTTGCATCGTCCATCAAATTCGCCATTCGATGCGCTATGTTGCCAGCAAGGATATCAAGCCTTTTTTAAAAGATTTAAAAACCGTTTATGCGGCTGACACCAAAGATTTAGCGGAGCAAAATTTACTACGGCTGGATGAAAAATGGGGCGCTAAATACCCACTGGTTTTAAAATCCTGGCAGACCAAATGGGATTATTTATCCGCTTATTTTAAATACACCCAACCCGTCAGGCGGTTAATTTATACCACCAACCCTATCGAAGGGTTTCACCGCCAAGTGCGCAAATATACAAAAAATAAAGGCGCATTTACTTCGGAAAATGCTTTATTTAAATTGATTTACGCTGCTATTATGCAGATCCAGAAAAAATGGACCATGCCCGTCACCCATTGGGCCATGACCATTTCTCAGCTCGACATCTATTTCCCCAAGAGATTACATGTCGGGTTGTAATTCGCTGACACAGTTGGGTGAACACTCTCTCATTTTAACGATCCCGCCCCCGCGATTTTTCAGCTTGCTGTTTCGCCCAACTGCTAAAAGCCGCTGCCAATTGCGGGGCTTGTTGGCGTAATTGGTTGAAAAGCGGGCGGTCTTTGACCATTTTTCCCGCGAGCTGCATCAGGCTGTTTTCTAATCGTGCCTTCACCGTTGGCGAATGCTTTTTATCCCGCAACAGTTGATAAAACTCCACCAGCATTTTCATTTGTGGCTGCGTACTTTTTTCTAACTTCGCCCAGTCGGCCTGGTAATAGGCCGCCAACCAGTCCATGGATAGCTTGGGCGAATGCGCGGTTAAGTGCGTGGCAAAATGCTGGGCTAGTTTAGGAGCAACTTCAGTAAGTTTCTCAACTATTAGCGGATCTTGTCCCAATTTTTTAGCGTGATTCAGGATGCTTTGATAGAGCGAATCTAACGTTTTTTTATCGTCTGCTTGCTGGGAGGCAGCATAAAATTCGCCGATCCAATGGGCGGAAGGATGCGACAGTTGACTGACCGCTTGCCATTCGAGTGAGGCATCTTTCAAGGGATGCAGCTCTTTTGTGGTGGTTTTATCCTGTTTTCTTTCCTCCGCGACCTGCCGTAACCAAGCCCAGCCATCTTTGACGGTTTCTTTGACCACACCCAACTTATGCATTAAACGCTGAATCAGCGGCTCTGCTTCAAAGCCCCGCCGCTCGGCAAAATTCACTGGCCAGTCGAGGACATTGTCAGGAATGCGTTCGCGTTTAAAATCCTCCCAAATTTTTAAGCCCAGGCCAAATTCGCGCCGTTGGTAACTTTCGCTATTGAAATAGACTGCCGTTTGTTCGCGATGGCGGGTGAGGGCGACATAGAGTAGATGCCGATCCCAACCATGGCCATCCACATAGACATAGGTTTTATCGAGCGTTGCCCCTTGCGCTTTATGTAAGGTAGCGGCATAGCCGTAGCTGATTTCTTTGTAGGCTTTTAAATCGACGGTGAGCAGGCTCGCATCATCGCGCCGTACCGTCAGCTGATCGCCTTGTAGCTTAACGACGGTCGCAAAATCCCCATTGGCGATACCGAGTTTGTGATGGTTTTTACGGAACAGGATGCGGTCGCCTGGGGCTAGCCAGAGTTCTTCGGCGGCAGCACGGGTATGCAGGCCGCCTAGGGTGGCTTCCAAGCGCGTTACGGTAATTTTTTGCTGATTCTTACTGATGATACCGGCCTCAATCAATGCGACTCGGGCTTGCTGATTGAGTTCGTCTACCTGCTGGTTCTGGTGCGCCAAAATCAGTTGGTGAGGTAATCTGTCACTCGGTTTTTCACCAAGTCCTTCTAGCCATTGCTGAATCAAGGCTTGCTGGGTTTCCTCCCGATTGGGGCCAAAGTGCAGGGCGTCTTTTTGGGCATAGTGCGCCATGGCGGTTTCAATATCGCCCTTGGCCAAAGCTTGTGAGGCTTGCCGGTCACCCTCGTCTTGTTGCCGCACAATCGATTGCATGGCGACCCAGCCCGTGCGTTCGAGAATGGCACGAAAGGGCGCACCCGCACCAACCGGCTGTAACTGGCTGGGATCCCCCACCAATACCAGTTTTGCACCGGCCGCTTGAAGGGTACTGACCAAATAAGCCATTTCATGGAGATCCGTCATGCCCGATTCGTCCAGCACAAACACATGCTTATCTGTTAATTTGATGTAACCATTTTCCAATAACACCCGAAAGCTCGCCAAGGTCGTGCTGGAAATGCCGCTGGCATTTTGCATGCCTTTAGCCGCAATGCCGGAAGTGCTACCTCCCAGCACGGTATAGCCGGATTCCTGCCAAACCTGATGGGCAGCTTTTAACAAATAAGATTTACCAGTACCGGCATAGCCGATGACCGCACTGATATCGCTGCTCGTGGTGAGATGCTCTAAAGCGAGAGTTTGCTCGGCATTCAATTTGAAGCGCTGACCCATGGCGGCCACTTTCGCACGATCCACGGTATGCCCTTTTTGCGCCTGCAAGGCCAACGCCTGTTCAACCAACTGCGTTTCTTTTAAGAAATTATTGCGTGTGGTATAGCGCAAGCGACCATCTTCACCAATCCCCAAAGCAATCACGTCCGGATGTTGCCAAAACTGCAACCAGGCATCCTGAAACCTTTCCTCTGCCTGCAATGCCAAAAAGACCGATTTCGCTAATTCCTGTTCGGAAAAAACCGCATAGCGCTGCTCCACCAATGCCAGCAGTTGGTCGGTATCGGTCAAGAGCATATCGGCCAGCGCTTCGCGTTTCAGTTGGTTTTCATCTTTCAGGTAATGATTTTCTTTTGAACGGATACGGCCTTCATGCCGACTGGCCATGAGTAAATCCGGATCCACGGTCAGCTCTAAACCTTGTTCCTGAAAATAACGATTTTGAAATTCGCCCCATTGCCGCCCCCAGTAATCTTGTTCGGCAATAAAGCCGCGGCCATCGCGCCCACTGGCGAATACCGGATTTAAATCACGGGCTTTGTAACGGTCAAAACCGCCGCCGACCAAACGTCGGGTAGTGAGGTAGAGGTGAGCATGCGGATTGCCATCACCATGATCATGAATGGCTAAATCGACCGGAATGCCTTTGCTGACAAAATACTCCTGCGCGAACCGCTGGGCTAGGGCGATTTGATGGCTGCGGGTTAATTCTTTAGGCAGCGCCAGAATAATATCCTTGGCGACTTGCGCATCTTTGCGTTTTTCCGCGGCTTCCACGGCATTCCATAAAGTTTGACGGTCAAGGAATTTTTCATGAGCGTCTTTGGGCAGTAGGATTTCGGTATAAACGACATCCAGTCGGCTACTGTAATCATGCGTTTCACCGGTGCGCTGGTCTAGCAGCTTGCTGCCGGAGCGGTAGGCGCTACCGGCCACGGCACTTTGTCCGTGGCTGCGGCTGTGGATGTGAACGCGAGCGAATGCGATTGCCATGGGCTGCATTATAAAAGCAAAGCAGGTTGGTAACAACGTATATTGCGCTATTAGATTTTTTGGCGCTTTTCGATTCGCTTCAATCGCTTAGGTATTGCTTCGCAATAGTTTAATTTATTGGCTTGTAGCTGAGTCGGTAATTATTTATAATGAGGCATTATTTTTTAGGAGTGATTTATTTATGGCAAAAGCAGAGAAAGCCTCGATACTCGACAAAGAAAAAGCGTTACGGGAAAAAATAGAAAAAGCGAAGAAGGAGTTAACCCAGTTGCAGCAAAGGAAAAAAATGGAAATCGGCCAACTTGCCTGCGAGCATAAACTTGATCAGTTAAGCATGAAATCATTGGATCAGGCATTTGCCAAATTAGCCAAAGAACTGCTGGCTGGAAATGCTTAAGAGGGTGAAAATGGATCTCGATCAAGCCATTTTAAAGCAAAGCCAAAGCTTGGCGCGTGCTGAACGCAACCTTGCGCTACTCAAGCTGAAAGACCGCAAAGCCGATACCCGCCGTAAGATTGAATGGGGCGGGCTCGTGATCAAATCGGGTCTTCATCAATATAGTAAGGCGGTGATTTTAGGCGCTTTAATAGAAGCGACGGAAAATTTAAAAGACAATCCCGATTACGAAAAATTATTAAAGACGAAAGGCGAAGCCGCCTTTATGGGTTTTTAATGGCCGGAGAAAATCGATGATGCCAGAAATGAATGCTATCCATTTATTGAAATGTGAATTACTGCAAGTCATTAACGACTGGAACTTAGCGCAACATGCGTTGGAGAAGCAGCGTGATCCAACGCGTAAGGCTATATTGCTGCACCGTTGCCAAAAGCTGGAGCAACGGCATCAGGATCTAGTGGCAGCTTATCATTGGCATCAGCAGTTTCATTGATGCGAGCGCAATTTAAACCCCCATTAATTAATCCAAGGAGGTAAACCGCACAAACACAGAATTTCATCATCATCCGTAAAATTTAAAGCGCGCCAGTTAGGTGATTCAGACCTAACCAGCGCTAACCACAACGCAACAAACCTAGAGGAGTTGCATCATGGCTGTCGCCATTCTAATCCAAAGTGCCTGTTTGATACAGGAGCGTTTTTTATACCATTCTTTTTTTTCTGTTATGGCAAGGAGGGCTGTCTCATGAAGCTTTCATTTGCCCAACAACTACTTGTTTATTTCGGTAATACCAAACCCAGCTTACAGCAAATTGCGGTAATGGAGTCGCTACTCAGTAGCGTCACCATTAAGCAGCATTTGCTATTTGATCGACGCTTAGCGAAGCGAGAGCGAGAATGCTTGCGCTTGGCCGCAGCAGGGCACAATGTCGTCGCTACGGCAGAAATCCTTCAATTAAGCCCAAAAACGGTAGAGCAATATCGGCAGTCATTGAAGAAAAAGTTGGGTTGTAAGACGTTGATCCAGGCAGTTTGGTGCGGTGTGAAGTATGGCTATCTCGCCGCGCAATACTCGGATTTTTCGGAATAGTCAGGAAATTTCCGTTGAGGCAGACTTAAATAGCGGCACGCCTATAACAAAAATCCGGCGTGCCGCTCTGCTGATGGTTAATGGCTTAAATCACTACGATATAGACAAAACAATAAAACCTATCATTTTTATGGTCTCGGATATTCCAGGTGCAGGCAGTAGATTACCTGCGCCGTAATACAGGGTTTTTACGGAATATTTTTTTCCCCCATTCGCAGGCAAGCTACTGCCTGCCCGCCAACAAAAAAAACAAAGGTGTGCAAGAAGGCCACCGCTGGCAAAAACGCTCGCCCAGCGGTGGCATCTTTGCCGCTAACGGTTGAACTCCTTCTTAATATAAGCCTCGATGGTGCGTATCACGTACCGGCATTGCCGCTTGCTTAATTCCTGGGCATGTTCCTCCAGGAACCGCCGGGTGATATTGCGCAAGTTAGCGACCAAGTCGGGGTCGTAAACCAGATCATTGTCTTCAGAAACACGCCAGATCAAGGCATTGGGATCAATGAAGAAGTAACTGGCCGGATCCATCAAATCTTCCAGATGCTGTAACAAGACTTTCTTTTTCATAACATTCTCCTTAAGTTAGTTGACTGCCGCCCTTCACTGCGACACGCTCTGTCGGCCATGGCCGCAGCGTTTTTGCAAGGGTTGCGAAGCAACTTGCGAAGCCCTTGCAAAAATGACCGGCCATGGCAGACTGAGAGTGTCGTAGGGAAGGGCATAGTTTGATGAGGCAGCGGCCTTAGGGTTGAAAAGTGGCGGTCGGCAAGAAAGTTTCCAAAACGGGAAACCGTGAGTTTGGTTTCCCGTTTTTGCACTGAACCACGGTATAGCCAAGCGGATAAAAATATGGCAGGGTGGATCGGAAAAATTTCACAGGGAGAAAGGCCATGCATTTAATTGAAGCCATTTACCGCGGGGATCTGGCAGCCGTGAAAACACTGTTAGCGCAACCGATTGACTTGCAGCAGTGCGAAGACGCCGATGGCGTCACCGCCTTACACCATGCTGTGCAATTGCAACAATTAGAAATCGTGCAATGCCTGTTAATGGCCGGTGCCGATCCGTTGGCTGAAACCATTGATGGCATCACGCCACTGGCTATTGCCGAATGGTTTGAAGACGCCGCCATAGAGGATTTACTCCAACGCGCCATCCGTCAGGATGATTGAATTTTCGCCAAAGGACTGGCAAGCCAGATGGCGACTAGGGGAAAACCGAGTTATCCACGGGTTTATGCACAAGCTCTGTGGATAGCCAAAAAGGATCGCCTTGCGAGCCGAAACCCGCAAGGCGATAGCCGGAAACTCAAGAGAGGCTCAAGCCCTCTCTTGTTCGTCATGGATGAGCCAGTGAAAAGCTTTGGCCGCTTGGCTTGATGCCCGGGCGACCGCCTTTTCATCCAGGTGTTGCTTCCAGGTGGCGACATAAGAGGCATGATTCAGTAAATCCCCGCTCAATCCGAAGTAACTCGCCAGCAGTACCGAACCGATCTCCGCCACCAGTTCTTCCTCAGCCCGGCTTTCGGTTTTGCTGTAATCACGAAACGAGGCGCGATTTAAGCGTGAAGCATGGCCGGTCCAATGCACCAATTCGTGCAGTAGGGTGACGTAGTAATCTTGCGGTTGGTTGAAGTGGTTAAGCACCGGCATGACGACGACATCTTCCTGGCTGTTGTAATGCGGTTGGTTGCCGAAGTGGGAGAGACTGAAAGCCTTGGTTTGCAACCAGTCATCAATCGCTACTGTATTGATCATTGGCAGGTGAATTTCTGGTGTTTCGGCCAGTGAGGTTTGATCCCGATTAAAAACGGTGTAAGTTTTAAAGATCGGCAGCTTTTGGGTTGCTGGGGTTTCATCCGTAGCCAAAGGCGCTGCAGACTCTATTTCCCGCAATTTCCAAAAACAAACCGTTGTTCCTTTGGCGCCTTTTAAAACATAGCCGCCACATTGTTGGATTTGGCGGAAAGTCAACCAATAGGGCGAAGTCCAGCCCCGATCAATTTGTTCCATCAATAACCGCATTAAGTTAATGCCTTGGTAAAAGCCGTTTTGACTGAGCGGTAGTGATCTTGCTCCGGCTACTTGCCAGGTTTTTTGCCACTGCAGCAATCCGCCATGGGTTTCAATCAATTGAAATAAAGCTTCAATTTGTTGTTCACAAAACGCTTGATAAGTTTTCATAAAAAAGACTCCTTAAAATGAATTAATACAATGTGCAGCCTTTCTGACTGACGCGTGTTTAGCGGCACGTCCGCAGCGCCTTGGCAAGGGTCGCGCAGCGACTTGCGAAGCCCTTGCCAAGGTGACCGGACGTGCTAAGCTAAAACGAGCAGAAGGAAAGGCAGTTGGGATCGGCAGAAGTCCTTGATGTGATAAGCCCGAATCGGCAGCGATCTCACAAAACGAAAAGCCGTGAGTTTGGTTTTTCGTTTTTGCACCAAGTTCGGGGTAGAAAAAAGAGGGGGCTTGATGGCATTAGTGCTGTACAAACAGCCAATGCTTATGCGAAAACGGAACAGCGATGGGTTTTTATTGAAAGCAGCAATTAAGATCGCCTTGCTAGCCGCAACCAGCAAGGCGATAATGCGGCAGGTTAAGCTGGAGTAGTGACTAATTGATTGATTTGTGCTTGCAGGCGCTTAATCTCATCTTTAGTAGCTAACATCTGGCTTAACTTGTGTTGGAGGGTGGTGATGCTCGCTTGTGTTTGGGCGATTGCCGTCTCTAATATATTTAGTGCTGCTCCTTCATTGGCTTCTGTTTTTCTCGACGCTTGAGGCAAAGCCGGTAGCGTCGTGAGTTGCGCTAATAAGGCTTTTTCCAAATTTCCCTCACTTTTGCAGGTTAATCCTTGGCGATGATACATGGGCGCTAATGCGAGCTTGCCCAAGATATTTGCTGGATGCCGTAGGAAGTATTCATTGATTGGCTTTGACTGGCCGTCAATGGTGATGGCTTGGGTTTTTTGCCAGCCTTCACCGGTTTCGCCTTTGTATAGGAAGATCACATCGACCATCACCTTCGCATCGGCGAATAAGTCATCGGGTAGCCGGTAGGCAGCAAGTAGGTTGCCACCTTCTTTTGCAATGATTTCTCTAGCATGTTGAGTTTCATTGTCGAGGAAGTAACTCGGCAGTACCATGGCTAGGATGCCGTTAGGATTTAGCAGTCGCATCGCTTTGGCGACAAAGTAGTGATGGATCCTTAAATGGTTGAGGTCAGGATGCAAAGGATCAACTAGTACCTCGCTGCCGTAGGGCGGATTACCTAAGATCAGATCAAAGCCTCCGTCTTGGAAGGTTTCAAATCCTTGTTGTTGCACCCGAAGGTTTGGATAAAGCGTTTGTAAGAGTTGGCAACTAATCTGATCAATCTCGATGGCGACCACTTCGTGTGGGGCTAAACTAGCCAGCGGCTCGATAAAGGCTCCGATACCGGCGGCAGGTTCCAGTACGCGGCCTCCTTGGATTCCCCATTGGCGCAAGGCAGCGAAGATAAATTGGACTAAGGTATCTGGGGTATAGTAAGCATTACGCAGTGTTTTCTTTAAGCTTTTGATTGCTGCTTCACCGACTAGCGTTTTGAGTTCTTGGTAAACCGCTGGCGTATAAATTGCTTCGCGTAACCCACCCCAGCCACTGTATTGCCGTAAGATTTCGGCGGAAACCTTACCATTTTTTAATTGCTTCAGTACTGATAAATTTTGTTGATAACGATCTGACATCATCTTTTTTCTCCTAAAAGTTAATTTACTTAAATTTGACTTGCCGCCCTTTCCTGCGACACTTTCTGGTTGGCATGCCCGCACGCCCTTTTGCAAGGGTTGCGAAGCAACTTGCGAAGCCCTTGCAAAAGGGACCGGGCATGGCAAACTGAAAGTGACGTAGGAAAGGGCAGAGTTTGATGAGGCAGCGGGTTTGGGGTTGAAAAGAGGCGGACGGCACAACAGCCCACAAAACGAAAAGCCGTGAGTTTGGTTTTTCGTTTTTGCACTGAATTTAAACTGAAAGAGCTAATTTTAAAAAAATATCATGAAAAGAAACCTATCAGACGAAAAAATGAAATATTTAATTATGAGGGTTGCCGAGGATTTGACTAATGCTAGATTGTATTTAAATTACATAATCGATTTGGACGAACATCTATCAAAAAAATACATAAAAGTTCTTAGCTCGGCGTATACATTTTGGTCGAATACAATACGTGTTTATCAGCTGGCCATGCAGACGTGTTTAATGCGGGCATATGACCAAACTGATGGTGCAATTGGTTTAAAGTTACTATTGTATCGTATTAAAGATAATATCGAGTTATTTTCAAAAGAATCTTTTGAAAAAAGAATGAAAAATAATCCACAACTCCCTAGTCTAATGAAAAAAAGGCTAAGTAATGAGCTTTTTGAAAAGCAACTTCATGAGTACATTAACCATGTAAATGGCAAGAAAGAGCTTGTAAAAAATTTGATCATTATAAGAAACAATAATGGGTTTCATAAATCTGAAAAAGTTCTATATGGAGAAAAACCCACTTTAAATGCAATAGAAATATCTTTTAAGGATATTAAAACACTAATTGATGATGGTCTAAATATTTTGAATTTTTTCTCGCTACAATTTGATGGCGTTATTAACGCCAGCTACATGGTAGGCTATGGTGACCATGAGTCAATATTTGAAATATTGGGAAAACATTATAATACATATTGATTTTGGCGATAAGCATTATAAATATCGAAGGCGCGTTTTTGACTTAAGCAAGCTTTCTTTTTATTCTCTTTTATAGTAAGCGTATGCAAGCATTTAAATGAGTTGAGCATCTGATTAAACTGTTTTTTTCTTACTGTTTATTAAAAATATGGGCATAGTTGAAGTAATTAATTTAGCTACACAAATTTTGACGGCTGTCGGTACAGTTGGTGCAGTGATTATATCATTGTGGGTGACGCGTCAGTCGAAAATAATTCATGCTAATGGGATGGTAACATTGAGCACGATTTACATGCCAACTAATCTTTTATCAAACACCTATCAGGCTGTGGAAGAAGCTATAATTATTACAATTACAAATATTGGGGTAAAACCATTTAAAATTTATAACATTTGCGTCGAAGATAAGTTGCTAAAAATGCAATATATAATCACCACTGATTATAAGAATATTCACTGTATGGAGCCGCTACATCTATTTTTAGAATCGGAATCTGGTAACTATATTTTCCCTAAAGGTGCTTTTTTCAGCAGCTTAAAAAGCCATTTGGGTGAAATTGATTCCGAGAATGTCTTGAAACGTCTTAAAAAGTTAAAATTTTTTGCTGTGACCAATTTATCTCAAACGATTCATATAAAAGCTAACAAAGATTTTTTTAATTCTTTTTCTAAAGCATTTGTGTCTGAGAAATAATTAACGCCCGATTATGCAGAGGGTTTCATTTTGCTAAAGATGTTTAATGAAAAAACCAACCTAACCCAAATCTTTTATCTTAATGCCCGCATACAAGGTGGATTTTGACACTTGCAATAACCGAGAGATTTCCTCAATGCGATGCGTTTTATTGCTATGCAGCTGTTTAGCTAGGGCAATTTTCTTAGCATCCATGACTTTAGGCCGCCCACCTTTGCGTCCCCTAGCGTGAGCAGCCGCCAAGCCTGCCTGGGTGCGTTCGCGGATAATATCGCGCTCAAACTCGGCCAAAGCACTAAAAATATGAAAAATCAGCTTGCCACCACTGGTGGTAGTATCAATATTTTCCTGCAGCTAAAGGAAGAATCAAATTTGATTTTGATTGGGCCGCAAAGTTATATCAGGCGTAAGAAGCAAAGATACTGATGATCTCTTTAAAAATGAACGCGACCGATCACCAGGCAAATGATGACGTGGGCCAGTTTTTTTCCTGTGCATAATGTTTCAAAAGAGATTGTGCTGGGGGGAACGTAGGCAGTAATATCGCGGGATAAAAATTATTAAAGGATCCACCCGCTTATAATTAAGGGATTATCAATGTCAGACATCAACGTGAGCGAAGCCAGAATAATTTTGCACTTTGATATCCACCAGCCCGTGGAATTAATGGATTTAACGCTATCTTTTGAATCGCTTGCAAAACAATACCGTAGTTTCCTCATGGAACGAGCTAGGCTTTCTGGAAAAAAAATAAAAGATGGCAATATTAAATTGTATATCACAAAAATTGAGAATAACTGCATATTAGCAGAATTAGCTAGTGCGACTGAAATATTAGGCGCAGTTTTTTCTATAGCAAATCAAACTAATATTTTTATTGACTTTGTAAAAAATATAAATCAAACAATTAATTATTTACGTAATTTATCCTTTAAAAAAAACATCAATCTAGATGAAGTAACAGAAAATAAATCAAAATACGAAAATCTTTCTGATTTTTTAGATATTATCGTTAAAAACAAAGGAGGTAACCTTAGGCTTGGCGTAGCCGAATTTTCACAAGAAGATAATAACTTAAAGCAGCATGTTAAATTTACTTTTACAAGCGAAGAAGCGCATGAAGCTAAAATTGGAGCCTTAAAAGCTTTACAAGCTTTAGATCAAACTCAGGATGCTCAGTATAAAAATGTACTTATGTATTTTTATCAGGCTAACATCGATAATTCTAAAGCAGATGGGCGCACTTCAGAAAAAGCCATCATAAAAGCAATTTACCCGAAAGAATTGCCCGTGTTTTTTATTTCCGAAATTGACAGAGAAAGAATAAGATCTTATAAAGACAATCCCGAAAAAAATATTTTTCAAGAATCATATCGCGTTGATGTGAATGTGGAAAAAGACAGGGTTGGTACACCAAAATTTTATCGTGTCATGAGACTTCATGAAATCATGTATAGTGAGACTATGCCCACTGAAGGTGATAATAAACAGTTACACTTGGTTGATAACTAGTATTACTAAACTTGAATCTACGCTATCGGGCTAAGTTTGGATTTATTTTATTATTTCTGCATTTCTGCTTGAAAAAGCCTATAAATTAAATCTTCACTAATCACTATTAGTGGAGATATGGTAACAGTTTAGCGCCCCTCACCAAAAAACTGTCAGCTGATATTAGCTTTATATATTTTATTCACCTCATACTATGCTTACTGCGATCTTTACCAGAAATGATATCAACATCACGCTCAGCATATTCTTTAATCGTAGTAGGGTCGATATCTTTTGTGGCGAGTTTGCGCATTCGTGCATTGATTTCTTGCTGGTGTTTAAGTTCTTGCTCATGCGCTTTCAATTGAAGGTGCTTTTCATGATGGGCAGCTTTCCAAAACGTTTGCTGTTCCAATGCATTTAGACCGTTAAGTGTGCTTAATGAGGTATCGTCATCCACAGTTTCTTGACTGATAGAAGAGGATTGATCCAGTAAAGCGTTTTCAATGCTTTCCTCAATCACTT
>CAYTUN010000066.1:0-12676 GCA_964441315.1 uncultured Gammaproteobacteria bacterium
CTCCCCTTGTGGGAGAAGGTGCCCGATAGGGCGGATGAGGGGTGATAAAAAAACATTTTCCATTAATCAAAAAGGGAAGTATAAATGCTAGCTCAACGGATCAAAACCGCTTTAATTTTAATACCACTCGTATTATTGGCAATTTTTTTCCTGCCTTCTTTTTGGTTTGCGTTAGTGATATTCGTGTTAATGTTATTAACCGCTTGGGAATATATTAATTTAGTCAACATTAATTCCAATATATCAAAAATTATTTTTTTAATTTTATTAGCTTTTTCCTGTGTCTTAGTATTAAATTTTGTGCCAGCCAAATATATCTTGTGGGTAAATTTAGGTTTTTGGTTATTAGCAATAATCTGCATTTTTTATGCTGAAAAATTTTATCAACACTGGCCGCGCTATCAATTACTTAATTGGATTGTCGGGATATTTTTATTTTTTTCTGCTTGGCTTTCGCTGGTGATTTTGCAAGCAAACCCTTTACAGCTATTTATTTTATTGCTGACTATCTGGTTAGCAGATTCCAGCGCTTATTTTATCGGTAAAAAATGGGGTAAACATAAACTGGCCAATAAAGTCAGTCCAGGAAAAACGCTTGAAGGCACAGCAGCAATTTTAGTGACGATGTTAATCTGGGGAGGATTTTTAGATTTTATCCACGCCAGTGCCGAAGTCAGTTATTTTAAAATGTTCTTGCTGACCTTCGTTACCGGCATTGCCGCCATTATCGGTGATCTGTTTGAAAGTTTAATTAAGCGCGCACATGGCGTAAAAGACAGTGGCAACATTTTACCTGGACATGGCGGTTTGTTAGACCGTATCGATTCATTATTGGCAGCCGCACCGATTTATTTGCTTTTATGCGGTTTGTGGCAAATCAGGTTTTAATCTATGAAAAATATCACCCTGCTCGGCGCCACCGGCTCAATCGGCCAGCAAACATTAGCTGTCATTCGCGAAAATCTCGATAAATTTCGCCCATTTGCATTAACTGCAAAAAAAAATTATTCATTACTGGCCAAGCAATGTCAGGAATTCAATCCGGCTTATGCGGTAATTGAAGAAGCTGAAATGGCATCTGAATTAAAAGCGCTATTGCCTAAAAACACAGAACTACTCGTTGGCAAAGAAAAATTAATACAAGTGGCTAGCGATAAAAATGTCGCTTCAGTAATGGCTGCTATTGTCGGTGCTGCCGGTTTATTACCGACATTGAATGCGGCAGAAGCTGGAAAAACCATTTTGCTCGCCAATAAAGAAGCTTTAATCATGTCCGGCAAATTATTTATCGAAACCTGCCAAAAAAACCAGGTGAAATTATTTCCAGTCGACAGTGAACACAGTGCAATTTATCAATGCTTAGCCAGCCGTGCTGATCCAATTAAAACTCAGCAAATTCAGGAAATTATTTTAACCGCTTCAGGCGGCCCATTTCGTCATACGCCACTAAATGAATTTCATCACATTACGCCCGAACAAGCCTGCAAGCATCCGAATTGGAGCATGGGTCAAAAAATCAGTGTCGATTCGGCGACGATGTTTAATAAAGCGCTGGAAGTGATTGAAGCACATTGGTTATTTAATTTACCGCCGGAAAAAATTAAAGTGTTGGTGCATCCGCAAAGTATTATTCATTCGATGGTGAGTTTTATCGACGGTTCAACAATGGCGCAATTAGGCCGACCGGATATGCGCACACCCATCGCTTACGCGATGGAAAGTGGTGGGCGAATTGTGAGTGGCGTATCAGCTTTGAATTGGTCGGAAATATCTCAGCTTGATTTTGAACCAGTTGATCCCGAGCGTTTTCCCAGTATCAATCTGGCTTACCAAGTCCTCGAAGCAGGCGGCACAGCACCAGCGATATTAAATGCAGCTAATGAAGTCGCTGTTGAAGCATTCTTAAATCAGCGCTTAAATTTCCCGTCTATTTTTAACGTGGTTGAGGAAACTTTAAACAGGCTCCCAATAACACCTGCCGATACCATCGAGCAAATTCTCCAAGCAGACGGCGCTGCGCGCCGCATGGCGCGAACGGTTTGTGGTGAGGCTCTCTGAATAAGGCAGTTTTTGGAGAAATACTTAAATATATAAGCATCCAATGCCCCTTAAACCAGTGCAAATCCGAAACTAAGCAGGTACTTTTCGGCGGGAACCGCCGTGAGACTAGAAAATCAACGCAATTAAAGGTATTGTTATGCGCTCAAAAAAGGATTGACATTTAGAGCTTGCCAAGGAACTGGCCAATTTTAAATAAACAGGTAAAGCAATGATCAAAAAAATCGCCTCCGGAATATTGGCCGCTTCAATTTCTTTAGTTTCTTACGAAGCGAATGCATTTATTGTAAGAAATATTCAAATCAATGGTTTGACCGGTATTGACCGCTCCACGGTATTGAGTTACTTGCCAATTAAAATCGGCGATGACGTCACTTCCGCTGATACCGCTAATATCATCAGCTCGCTTTATCAAACCGGATTTTTCAGCGATGTCAGTCTTGCGCAAAGTGGAAATACATTAATTATTAATGTTTCTGAGCGCGCCACTATCGGTATCATTAATATTTCCGGCAATAAATTAATTAAATCCGATGATCTGAAAAAAGCTTTAAAAGAAAATGGTATTGCAGAAGGATTGGCATTTGATCAATCCACTGTTACTGGCATGCAAAGAGCATTGGAACAGGAATACATTAAACAAGGCCGTTATACCGCGTCGGTCAATATCGATGTCACTAAATTACCGCGCAATCGTGTTGAGCTCGATATTAAAATCGATGAAGGTAAAGTCGCTAAAGTAAAAAGTATTCAAATCGTTGGTAATCGTGCATTTAGCGAAAAACAATTACGCAAGCAATTTCAGTTAACTACGCCAAAATTGTGGTCATTCATTAGCAAAGGCGATGAATATAATCAAGATAAATTAGATAAAGATTTAAAAAGCCTGGCAAGTTTTTACATGGACCGTGGTTATTTAAAATTTAAAATTGATTCTGTTAATCCAGAATTCACACCAGACAAAAAGAACGTCAATATTGTAATTAAAATTACTGAAGGGCCGATTTATAAAATCAGTGGTTTTCGTGTTACTGGTAATACTTTAGGTAAAACGGCTCAAGTTGAAAAATTAATCACGATTAAATCGGGCGAAACATTTAATCGACAAAAAACCATCAATATCAACAACAGAATCGGCCGCTTTTATTCCGATCAAGGCTATGCACAAGCACAAGTCAATATCGAACCATCGATTAATGATAGTAATGACACGGTATTTTTAGATTTTAATGTGCAACCTGGCCCCTTGGTTTATGTGCGTCAAATTAATTTCACCGGTAATACACGTACCGCGGATTATGTTTTACGCCGTGAAATGCGCCAATCTGAAGGTGGTGTTTATTCGCAATCGAATATTCAGGAATCTACACGCCGCTTGAATAATTTAGGCTATCTGGAAAATGTAAAATCCAGTACGACACCAGTACCAGGTAAACCCAATCAGATCGATTTAAATTATGACGTTAGTGAAACTTCTTCAGCTTATGCCAATGCGAGTTTAGGCTACACCGATGCTTATGGATTTATTTATGGCGCATCTATCGTCGAAAATAATTTCAAAGGCAGTGGACGCACGGTAGGTTTAAGTTTTAATAACAGCCAATATCAGCAATTATATTCGTTTAATTATTTTAATCCTTATTACACAACTTCCGGGATTAGCCGTGGTTTTACGTTAAATTATGCGAAAACTACGCCTGCCGAATATAATGGAACGGCTTATCGTTCGAATACATTCGGTGGCACTTTCTACTATCGGATACCTTTATCAGAATATAATTATTTTAATTTTGGTTATGGCTATCAATATTATTCTTTGAGCTCCACTTCCAGCTCTGAGCAAATTAATAATTTCTTATCAACTTACGGCAGTCATTTCAACGAAACATCCATCAATTTTGGTTTTTCACGTAATTCTTTAGACCGCGCAATTTTCCCCACTTTAGGTTCATTACAGAATATTGGCTCAGTCGTTGGTGTGCCTTTATTGCCGGAAAATCTCGCTTATTACACCGTTTCTTATAATGGCAGTTACTATCATCCTTTATTTGGCAGTGGCGATGATTTCGTTGGGTTTGTGCGTGGCACGGTTGGCTACGGTAATGGTTATGCCCGCTTTGATGAGCTGCCATTCTTCAAAAACTTTTACGCTGGTGGTTTAGGTTCTGTGCGTGGTTATGCGCCAGGTTCTTTAGGCCCGCAAGATAATTTAGGCAATCCTTTAGGCGGTAATGTATTGACTACAGGCAGTGTCAACTTTGCATTCCCGAACTTCATTACCAAGAAAATCCGCACTTCATTATTCGTTGATGCCGGTAATGTTTATGAAGACCAATTACAATTTGGCGAATTGCGTTACAGCACGGGCTTAGAAGTGGATTGGGCATCACCTTTGGGCACCTTGCAATTTAGCTTGGCTAAAGCGCTCAATCCGAAACCGGGTGATGATTTGCAATTCTTTAACTTCTCAGTGGGAACGAGCTTCTAACATTAATTCGCTTTGCGAATTAAGGCCTTTTTGGCGACTTTTGGGTTGTCTCCCGCTGTTGTCTTCTATTCTTTTGTCTCAAAGTTTCGTTGGTTTGCTGCAAAAAACGGCTGAATTGGCAGTGAACCAAAGAAACTTTTAGCAAGCTTTCAAATTTTTTTATAAAGGGAAAACCCATTGAAATTCACCGAATTTTTTATCGAACGGCCGGTATTTAGCATTGTTTTATGCTTGTTTTTAGTCGTGCTGGGCATTATCGGCTATTTGCGCCTTCCATTAAGAGAATATCCGCGGATTCAGCGGCCGGTGGTTGGCGTGATTACTACTTATCCAGGCGCCTCGCCGAGTTTGATGGAAACAGAAATCACTAATGAAGTTGAAGATGCGGTGGCAACGATCGGTAATATTGATTATATCCGTTCATTCAGTCAGTCGGGCCGAAGTGTGGTTATTATTTATTTTACTTTGGGCACTGACATCGATCGCGTTGCCAATGAAGTGCGAAATAATGTAGCGCCTTTACAAAGGGCTTTTCCTGATGATGTTCAAACTGCAGTCTTTCGTTCTGATCCGGATGAAGACGAAAGCATGATATTGTCGATTACTGATCCGACTCTCGATTCATTGGCTTTAACAGATTACGTTAATCAATTTATCAAAAAACCAATTGAGCAGACCAATGGTGTCTCGAGCACGGATTTTTTTGGTGCGCGAGAATATGCAATGCGTATTTGGCTTGATCCGAGTCTGATGGTAAGTCGCAATATTTGCGTTAGTGATGTGCTTGATAAAATTAATGCGGTCACACAAACCATATCGGGCGGACAAATTAAAACACGCGACCGTAATTATGATTTGCAAACTGAATTAGGTTTAGATACAGCTGAAGAATTTAATCAATTGAGTTTAAAAGAATCAAATGGCTATTTAGTGCGAATCAGCGATATTGGTCGTGCAGAAATTTCTGCGGCGGATACTGATTACACGATGCGTGTGAACGCTAAAGAAGCTTTAGGTTTGGGTGTTATTCCCGATACTTTGGCAAATCCCCTCGATGTTTCTGAAAGTGTAAAGGCTTTATTAAAAGATATTAAGGCCACCATTCCCAAAACGATGAAAATTGAATTGCTCTATGATCAGGCGAAATTTATTAAAGCATCTTTGCATGGTGTTTATGCCGCAGTTTTAGAAGCAGTTTTATTAGTGATTTTAGTGGTGATTTTATTTTTAGGTACTTGGCGTTCGAGTTTAATTCCGATTATCACCATCCCAATTTGTTTAATCGCCACCTGCTTTTTTATTTATTTAATGGGTTACAGCATTAACACGATTACTTTATTGGCGTTTGTGTTGGCAATTGGCTTGGTCGTCGATGATGCGATTGTCGTATTGGAAAATATTTATCGCTATATTGAAAAAGGCATTACGCCACTAAAAGCGGCAGTAATTGGCAGCCGCGAAATATTATTTGCGATTATTGCCATGACGTTAACTTTAGCAATTGTTTATGCGCCGATTGGATTTTCATCGGGTTTATCTGGCGTTTTATTTCAGGAATTTGCCTTTACTTTAGCAGTTGCCGTATTAATTTCGGGTTTTGTAGCAATAACACTTACGCCGATGATGTGCGCTTATTTACTTAAATCCCATAAAAAAGAAAATGCCTATTCACGCTGGCTCGAAAAAATTTCATTAAAATTAGAAAGCGAGTATCAGCGGTTATTAAAATGGATTTTGACAAAACGTTATTACGTTATAGCGGGTTTGGTATTGGCTTTAATTTTGGGCGTGGTTTTATTTCAAACTTTACCCAAGGAATTAACGCCACCAGAAGATTCTGGCACATTTGCCTTGACCATTACGCCACCACCGAATTCAAGTTTCAATTATAATTTGAATTACATGCAGCAAATTGAAAATATATTAAAGCAAACGCCGGAAATTAAAGATTACTACCTGATGCTGGGCGATAATTATTTCTTTGGCCGCGCGATGCTAAAAGATCATGTTGAGCATGGTTTAAATCAGCAAGATTTGATGGCGAAATTAACCCGCGAATTTCGTAATTTGCCCGGCATCAATGTGGTCGCTTATGCGCCCAATAGTCTCAGTGGTGGCGGCAATGGCGGCTCAAAAAGAAATTTTGGACTGCAATTGGTGATTTTAACCAATCAAAATTATGATCAGCTATATAACGTTATGGAGCAAATGATCAAGCAAATTAAACAGAATCCTAATTTTATTTCAGCGCAGCAATATTTAATTATGAATAGCCAAATTTATCAGGTCAGTATTAATCGCAATTTAACTGCAGCTTTAGGCGTTGATCCGGCAGAAATTGCTAAAACCATTAATGTTTTGCTCGGTGGCGTTACCGCAGGCACGTTTGAATTAAATAGTCAAAATTATGATGTGATTGTGGAAATGCAGCAAGATAATACCAATGCCTTGCAAGCGATAGCGCAATTTAATGTGCGCGGCGCTAACGGACAAATGATTCCTTTATCGAGTCTAGTCAGCATTAATGCTAAAGCACAACCACAGGAATTAATGCATTTTAATCGCATGCGCGCGGCGATTCTTTCCGCACAACCTGCGCCAAATTATAGTACCAGTGACGCAATTAATTATTTAATGCAAACCGCTTCAAAATATACCAACACCGGGCAATATCAAGCCACACTTACCGGCAGCGCGCGTGATTTGGAACAATCGCGCAATACGATGTTATTGCTATTTGGTTTAGCAATTTTATTTATTTATTTTGTTTTGGCAGCACAATTTGAAAGTTTTATTGATCCGTTTGTGATTATGTTTACCGTACCATTAGCAGTGGTTGGTGCTTTGTTAACATTAAAAATTACTGGTCAATCATTAAATATTTACAGCAATATTGGTTTGGTGACATTAATTGGTTTAATTTCCAAGCACGGAATCTTAATTACTGAATTCGCCAATCAATTACGCGCCAAAGGCATGGCTTTAAATGAAGCCATTATTCAAGCAGCCACTTTACGTTTGCGCCCGATATTAATGACAACCATGGCCATGTCGATCGGCGCATTGCCTTTGGCACTTGCTACCGGCGCTGGCGCCGGTGCGCGCGCTGCCATCGGTTGGGTCATCGTCGGTGGATTAATTGGCGGCACGATTTTTTCTTTGTTAGTGGTGCCGGTGGCGTATCGGGTTTTGTTTGGATTGAAAACGCCTGTCATTGCGAGAGAGTGAAACGACCGCGGCAATCTCCTGACAAGACCTGGCACTACAGTAAAAAAGTAGCTAAATAACTCTGATCAAACTAACCAATTAAACAATTTCCCCATCCCAAAGCCTTTCCAAAAAATTTTGCCAAGGCAAAATGAGAATTTCTATT
Organism: uncultured Gammaproteobacteria bacterium; assembly: GCA_964441315.1. Lineage (GTDB taxonomy): Bacteria > Pseudomonadota > Gammaproteobacteria > CAYTUN01 > CAYTUN01 > CAYTUN01. The sequence goes on from CAYTUN010000066.1 coordinate 7,920, forward strand.
TTATCGTTTAACCTAAGCTGTCGTGCTCTTTTATCCTGCGAAATTACTATCGGTTTAGTATTCGGATGTTCTTCAACAAATGCCAATAAACCTTTCAAGTCTTCTTTATGCACTTGTTCACTTAATTTAATTTCTAAAGCAACTGCTGCGTCATCTAAAATAAAATCTACTTCCAGCCCAGTTTTTGTACGCCAATAAGTAATTGTAAATTGCTTTCGCCGATAACTGCGGAATGCTAACAGCTCCATTAATAAATAATGTTCAAAGCTTCTTCCCGCTGCAGGGCCTTTCAAACTAATAATCGTTTGTTTAGCAAGATAATTAGCGACACCGACGTCAAACAGATAAAATTTTGGTGTAGCTGAAATCACTTCGCGTTTTATTTTTTTATTATAGGGATAAATAAAATAACCAATGAGTGTGTCAATTAAAATTTGATAATATTCTTGCACGGTACTTCGGCTTACATGGCAATCTCGGGCAATATTGCTAACATTGATCATTTCGCCATTGGAAAGCCCGGCTAAATCTAAAAAACGGGCGAAACCAGGTAAGTTCCTGACCAATCCTTCTTGTCGGATTTCATCGGTTAAATAAATATCAACATATGCCTGTAAATGTTCTCGAATATATTTTTCTTCTGATAAATAATGTTTAGGAATTAAGCCGTGGCGAAACGCTTTTAATAGATCTAATTGTTTAATTTCTATGAAACTAAACGGATAACAATGATATTGCCAGGCACGGCCACCTAATAAATTGTTGGATTGTGTTTTTAATCTTCTAGCACTAGAGCCACATAAAATAAATGCGACGCTTTTGTTTTCAATTAACCAATGCACTTCATTTAATAATAAAGGCACTTTTTGAATTTCATCAATGATAATCGGCTGTTTCAATCGTTTACCATCCAGCGCCAATATTTCTTCTCGCAGCAAATAAGGTGAGTGGCTCAAGCGGCTTAATTCATGGGTATCTAGTAAATCGTAATAGACAGCATCGGGGAAATGTTGATGTAAGAATGAAGATTTGCCGGTTTGTCTTGCTCCCCATAAAAAGGCAGATTGGCCGTGAGGCAAAGCCATTTGAAGTTCGCGTTTGATCATAAATTAACTATTTGCGGGGAATACCCGCAAATAGTATTACTAATTGCCGGCCAAGGCAACAATTAGTAAAAATGACGGCAGCAATATTGTCACATATTTTTAAACTGTGTTTTTGAGAGTTAATATGAAGTTAAGTAAGTATACATGACCATCCCAACCCTGCATCGGCGGGAACCGCCGATTCGATTAAGTCCGGATCTGATACGTCAAATATGCAACATTAACATTGGTCGTTGTTTCATTAAACAATAAAATATCCATATAGCCTAGCCGTAGCGATTGGCTTTTACCTATTGGCAAAAGAAGGCCTAAAAATGCGCGGTTTTCTGGTATCAAACGATTTCCAGCCCAGGCGGGGTTGTTGAGGTTGAAAAAAACTTCATCAAATGCAACCGGATTTAAATAGCCGAATATTTTGTGGTTGCCTTGTATCGTTAATCTTTGCCGATAGCGAAAATTGATTTGATCATTTGCATTTAAAAAACGTTCTTCTAAGCGGCTATTGCTGCTCAAATTTAAAGCTGAATTTGAGAAAAAGTTATAAGTTAATTGTTGCCAGGGGATTTGCACTACCAGCGTATTCACTGAATTTCGTGGGTAGTTAATTTGTAAATCATAACCTTGCCAAGCGCTTAATTTGGAATTGATTTTATAACCGAATGCGGCGGTATAAACCGTTTGATTACCGGCGGTGTCGGAAATATTTAAGCGGGGTTCAACGTCGAATAAATAAAGCAGATTTTCTGAGCCTGGAATATCGCCAGTGACTATGGCTTCTCCCCAAAATTGATAACCATTTTTGCCAGCAAAAATGGAAAGGGGTAATAGCATGAGAGCGTAAAGAGAAATCAGTAATTTATTGCGCATGGGTTTAGCTCGCTGGTTTGAAGTTCTTATTGCACATAACCGTATGAGAATTCATTGCCTAGTCATGTCAAGAGATTGCCGCGGAAGCTTACGCTTCCTCTCAATGACGAGCCGATTATATACTCGAAACAATTAGCTTCAGCAACTCTTTTGATTGAGTTTAACAAAAGCAGCGCAACAGAGGGTCATCCACAATCTTTCTACGCCTGTTTCAGCGGGAACCGCTGTGCTATAGTGCGCGCTTTTACTAACAGCCTCGAATCTATGATTGCCGAATTCGGTCATTTTCTTTTATTACTCGCATTAGCTTTGGCCATCATTCAAAGTGGCGCTGCCTGGTTGCCAGGAAAAAATAACGCATTATTCAATTTAAGTTTGTCAGTCTCACGCGGGCAATTTTTTTTGCTCGCTTTGTCTTTTTTAGCGCTCACTTATTGTTTTATCGTTAATGATTTTTCTGTTAGTTATGTTGCAGCGAATTCTAATAGCAAATTACCCCTGATTTATCGAATTTGCGCGGTATGGGGCGCGCATGAAGGCTCGATGTTGCTTTGGGTGTTTATTTTAAGCATTTGGACTTTATTAGTTGGTTTTTTTAGCCGTTCATTAGCGCTGGAAACTCGCGCGCAAATTTTATCGATTTTAGGTTTAATCAGTGTCGGCTTTTTATTATTTATTTTAATGACATCGAATCCATTTGAACGTTTATTGCCAAATGTTCCTTTGGATGGCAGAGATTTAAATCCGATTTTGCAAGATCCTGGTTTAGTGATTCATCCGCCGATGCTTTATATGGGCTATGTTGGCTTTGCCGTCGCTTTTGCTTTTGCGATTGTCGCTTTAATTCGTGGGGAATTTGATCGCGCTTGGGCAGGGTGGATGCGTCCTTGGACGATTATTGCCTGGTGTTTTTTGACGTTTGGCATCAGCCTTGGCAGCTGGTGGGCTTATCGCGAATTAGGTTGGGGCGGCTGGTGGTTTTGGGACCCGGTAGAAAATGCCTCATTTATGCCTTGGCTGTCGGGCACTGCGTTAATTCATTCACTATTTATGGTGGAAAAACGCAACGCTTTTAAAGGTTGGGCGGTTTTGTTGGCGATTATTACGTTTTCATTATCTTTATTAGGCACTTTTTTAGTACGTTCAGGCGTTTTAATTTCGGTGCATAGTTTCGCGGTCGATCCTGGGCGTGGGCTTTTCATGTTGTTATTTTTAATGATCGTTGTCGGATTTTCTTTAATTTTATTTGGCTGGCGCGCTTATAAATTAAAAACAGAATTCACTTTATCTTTAGTTTCGCGTGAAGCTTTATTGCTAGGCAATAATTTATTACTTATCGTGATGATGGCAACGGTTTTGCTTGGCACGTTATATCCTTTGATTATCGATGCTATCGGCGCTGAAAAATTATCCGTCGGTGAGCCATATTTTAATCTGGTATTTACGCCGTTAGCATTTATCTTAATGACTTTAATGAGCATCGTCGCTTTAGTGCCTTGGTATGAAAAAAATTTGCAAGTGAAGATGCCAATTAAAGCTTTAATTATGTGGTTGGCTGCTGCGATTTTGGCGTATTTATTGCCAAAACTCATCATGGGTGAAATTAATTTTTTAGCCTGGTTCAGTTTTTCGCTCGCTATTTGGTTGATTATTTCCACTTTATCCCAATGCCATTTAAAAATGCCACGCAGTAAAATCGCGATGATTCTAGCGCATTGCGGTTTAGCGGTGACGGTAATCGGTATTACGGCAACAACGACTTATAGCGTGGAAAAAATTGTGCGTATGCAAGCGGGTGATCATTTAACCATTCCACCTTACGATTTTAAATTACTCGGTTTTCGTGAAATTAACGGCCCCAATTATCATGGTGTAGAAGCAGGAATTTCAGTATCACAACAAAACCAGATAATTGCCTTACTAAAACCGCAACAGCGGTTTTATCCGGTGCAACAAGTAAATGTCAGTAAAACAGCCATTTCAATTACACCGTTTCGCGATTTGTATGTCGCTTTAGGTGAACCGCTGGCGGATAATTCCTGGTCACTCCGGATTTATGATAAACCGATGGTGCGTTGGATTTGGTGGGGCGCGTTATTAATGATTTTAGGCGGAATAGTTACCATTGTTGAAAGAAGAAAAAGGCTAAGTGCATGAGAAAAAAAATTTTTGTTTTGCTTCCTTTATTATTATTTATCGTGATCGCCTATTTTTTATGGCGTGGTCTAGGATTAAATCCGCATGCGTTGCCTTCGGCATTAATTGGCAAACCAGTACCGGCATTTGCAGAAGAAGATTTGTTTGATCAAAAAAATATTTTAAAAGCAGATATTTTTAATGGGCAAATTGTATTGCTGAATGTCTGGGCCACCTGGTGCATTGCTTGCCGCTCAGAACATCCGGTTTTAATGGATCTAGCTAATAAAGATGGAATACTGATTTATGGCATTAATTACAAAGATAAACGTAGCGAAGCTTTAGCTTGGCTGCATGATTATGGCAATCCCTATAAAAAAGTCATTTATGATCCAAAAGGATCATTAGGAATTAATTTAGGTGTTTATGGCGCGCCGGAAACTTATTTGATAGATCAAAAAGGAATTATTCGTTTTAAATACACCGGGCCGATCAGTCCCGAAGCTTGGCAAGAAGAAATTCGGCCGAGAATTGCGGCGTTGCGGGGAGGAGAGTAAGAGTTGATTGGGATGGATTTGGATGGTGTAAAGTTTTTTAGATCACCCCTCATCCGCCCCGTTGGGGCACCTTCTCCCGCAAGGGGAGAAG
>CAYTUN010000067.1:0-12300 GCA_964441315.1 uncultured Gammaproteobacteria bacterium
AAAGTTGTCCTTCTCCCCTTGTGGGAGAAGGTGCCCGATAGGGCGGATGAGGGGTGATTTAAATAGCTAAAAACTCCTCTAAAAACAAAACCCCACATAATTAACCGCAATAAACTCCACCCAACACCGTCACCTGATTAGCGCCAGTCACACTCGGACAATTGGCAGGCTTTTTTTCTAAAGTTTGTTTGGCAAGCCAAGCAAAGGCCGCGGCTTCGACCCATTCGACATCGATGCCGACGGATGCAGTGTCATTTATCTGACGCGATTTATTTAATTTTTTTAAACGTTCACGCAAAAAATAATTATGAGTGCCGCCACCACATAACCAAATGGATTCCGCTTCGGGAAAAGTTTTTTCAATTGCATTTGTGATGGTAAGCGCAGTCAATTCCGCCAGTGTTGCTAATATATCCGGTATAGAAATGGACGCAGGAATTTTTGCATCGAGCCAAGAGGCGCTGAAATAATCGGTGCTGGTGCTTTTAGGAAATGCGCGAGAAAAATATTCATCGCTTAAAAGCAGATGCAAAAATGCTTCATCAATTTTTCCATTTCTGGCAATTTCACCATTCGGATCATAATCGCGATTTAATTTTTTTCGCGCCACATAATCCATTAAAGTATTTCCCGGCCCGGTATCAAAACCAATCATATTTTGACTAAAATTTTTCGGCAAAACCGTAATATTGGCAATGCCACCAATATTCAACACCACCTTATTTTCCACCCCATCGCGCAATAAAAATTCATGAAACCCACAAGCCAACGGCGCGCCCTGCCCACCTAATGCAACATCTTTCCGCCTAAAATCCGCAATCGTCGTAATCCCCGTCTCCGCCGCAATCGTATTGGGATCACCAATTTGCAAGGTATAACCATAATCCCCGAGAGGCAAATGCCGAATCGTCTGCCCATGACTCCCAATCGCCTGAATTTCGTGCAGCGAAATTGTGGTTTTATCAATTAATTCAATTGCGGCTTGCGCAAATAATTTGGCAATTTTACGATCGAGCGCACATAAGCGGTGAATTTCATCATAACTTGGCTCGATTAAATCGCGGACTGCGGCTTGAATAGAAGCTGGAATCGCTAAACTGTGGGTGGCAATTAAACTGACTGAATTTTGATGAAATTCACAAAGTGCTGCATCAACCGCGTTAATACTAGAGCCTGACATCAGCCCAATGTAGTAATCACTCATGCTGGATTATCTTTATTTTCTAAATTGCCTTGTTTAGCGTAATTAAATAGTTGTTGATGGTATTGCAATTGCGCCAACATTTGCGCTGCTTTAGCAAAAAAACGCGTGCGTTCTTTGACAGGAACAGGTTGCGCGCTCGGCAAAGCCACCGTCATAGGATCTTTCGGCGTGCCGTCGACATGAATTTCATAATGCAAATGCGAGCCTGTCGCCAAACCGGATTCGCCGACATAACCAATGACTTGTCCTTGCGCCACATGATCACCTTTTCTCAGGTCCTTGTTATAGCGCGACATATGCGCATATAAAGTGGTGTAACGGTCATCATGCTTAATTTCAATGGTGCGGCCATAGCCATTTTTGTCACCTAACCAAGTGACAGTGCCATCACCGGCCGCTTTAATCGGCGCACCGGAATGCGCGGCAAAATCAACGCCATAGTGCGGACGATAAAAATGCAAAATCGGCTGCCAGCGGCTTAAAGAAAAAGGGGAACTAATGTGCGTGTAATTTAACGGGCTACGCAATAAAGCCTGCTGCAATGAGCTACCTTGAGGCGAGTAATAATGCGTTTGCCCATCGTCTCCGGTAAAAGCAATCGCGCGATAAATAACATTACCGACATCAAATTCGGCCGCCTGAATTTTTGGATTTTTTCCAGCGGATAATAAAACACTAAAATGATCACCGGTGCGAACATCACGACTGAAATTAATTTTATTTTTGAAAATAGTTTTTAATTCGCTAATTTGTTTTGGCGACAAACCGGCTAAATGCGCGGCTTTATATAAAGAATGATTAATCGTGCCACCGATATAATTTAAATTGCCAGCAGCTGCGCTAGTATCAGATTTTGTATTGGTAATGGGACTTGCGATTTGCGGTTTTTGAATTGCTTTTTCAGCGTTTTGCTGAATATTGAGCGCTAATTCTGAAGCTTTAATTTTATCAATATCCGGCGCTTCATTGGCAATTTGGCTTTCAAAACGGCCAAACTCATTTTTTACGATCAGCCATTTATCAGCATTGATTTCATAAACCAACTGCATTAATTCGGATTGCTGAGTGGAGATATATAATTGATGGCCAGGTTTTAATGCGCGTAAATATTTTGCGTGCTCAATATGCGAGAGCATATTCATTAAATGCGTTTGGCTAATATTACGTTGCTTGAACAAGTTGGCTAGCACATCGCCACGCTGCACAGTAACTTCTTGCCAGTCAACAGTACTGACTAAAGCGGCTTTCGTTGAAACCAAACCAGCATTGGTTTGCACCAATTGCAGCGGCTCAGCATAAATTTCATCAGCGTTTTGACTAGAAACCCAGTTTGCAACTAAAGCGGTCAACGCACATGCCGCAACGACCATACCCAATGAAAACAGGATACGTGGGCTTGCGCCCTGTCGATTTTTAATCTTATCAATCATTACTCCATTCATCCTATCAATATTACTTTCAGCGGTTCCCGCTGAAAAAAAGGTTGTCACGATTTCGTGCTAATTAACGCTTAACACAAACGATTTAAATGAAGACATAGCCAGAAAAAAACGCCAAGACCCAGACCCTCGCTACTCAGACCAACAACCACTTTGATACAGCGTGAAACGCTGTATGCTGTATGCAGTATGCTGTATGCTCAAACTCAACTTTTCGCTAAACTACCCTGATATTTTCTTAAAATCAACCCTGGTAAGTTATGACGAGTATCAAATCTGCCCTTGAAAACATCAAGCGAGGCACCGCTGGCATCATTTCTGAACAAGAATTAAGCGATCGGCTGGCCTCTGGAAAAAAACTACGTATCAAAGGGGGGTTTGATCCGACCGCACCCGATTTGCACTTAGGCCATAGCCTGATGATCAACAAAATGCGCGATTTTCAGGAACTCGGCCATGAAGTGCTATTTCTGATCGGCGATTTTACTGGGATGATTGGGGACCCTTCGGGCAAAAGTAAAACCCGGCCGCCGTTAACGCGCGAACAAGTCGAGGAAAATGCCAGGACTTATGAAAAGCAGGTTTATAAAATCCTCGACCCGAAAAAAACCCAAGTGATGTTCAATTCCAGCTGGATGCAAAAATTAAGCGCCGCTGATTTAATCAAATTAGCCTCTCACGAAACCGTCGCCCGCATGTTAGAACGCGATGATTTTCACAAACGCTTTAAAGCCGAGCAATCGATTGCCATTCATGAATTTTTATATCCATTATTGCAAGGTTACGATTCCGTGATGATGCAAGCCGATGTCGAGCTCGGCGGCACGGATCAAACTTTTAATTTATTGATGGGCCGCACTTTGCAAAAAGCGTTTGGCCAGCCGCCACAAATTGTTATCACTTTGCCTTTGCTCGAAGGCACTGATGGCGTTAATAAAATGTCGAAATCTTTAAACAATTATATTTCGATTGACGATACGCCAGATGACATCTTCGGCAAAATTATGTCGATTTCAGATGATTTGATGTGGCGTTATTATGAATTATTAAGCTATCAACCTCGGGCAGAAATTTCTCAAGCGCGCGAGGCAGCACTGCGCGGTGAAATCAATCCGCGTGATTTAAAAATTAATTTGGCTAAAGAAATTAGCGCGCGTTTTTCTAGCGTTAAAGAAGCTGATCAAGCCGAAGTAAATTTTATCGCGCGTTTTAAACGCCATGAAATTCCAGAAGATTTAGAAATTCAGGAAATTAAAATCGCGCAAGATGTGATCGGTCTGCCGCAATTATTGAAAGAAGCGGGTTTGGTTTCCAGTACTTCTGATGCGATTCGGATGATTAAGCAAAATGCGGTGAAAATTGATGGGGAAGCAATTCAATCACCGAATTTACAGATTGAAACCGCGAGCACCAAAATTTATCAGGTGGGTAAGCGGAGATTTGCGAAGATTAGTTTGGTGAAAAATTAATATTGAAAATGCTATTAGATTACCCCTCATCCGCCCCGTTGGGGCACCTTCTCCCACAAGGGGAGAAGGGCAACTTCGATGACATCTGTCAATCAAATAAACCTCCGTGCAATGAAATAAACTTCAATGCAATGCAATGCAATGTAATGTAATTTAATGCAATGAAATAAATTTCGATGCAGTGAAATAAATTTTGTTTTGAAAAGCTATTGCAGCACGAAGAGACCCTTCTCCCCTTGTGGGAGAAGGTGCCCCAACGGGGCGGATGAGCGGGTAATAAAAAAAATTTTTCTAATCACCTTTAATTAATTGGTGGATTACGCGCAGCTCACCCCCCCCCCTACTTTTATTTTTTCTCAATACTAGGGCATGTTTACCATTGCTTTTACTACTGCAAAAAGCGGGGTTTATCAAAATCGTATCAAATTTTCTTCTCAGCTTTCGACTATACTTCCTCAAATTTGACACGATTTTGCTTCAAACCGCGCTTTTTTCGCAACGAAAAAGCAATGATAAACAGGCTCTACTCCACCTCAAAATTAAAATACTGCCGCCTAAAAGGCTGATTTTCTAGGGTAAAATGCCACCATTCAAAACGATAGGGTTTAAATCCTGCTTCGACCATCAAATTTTTTAACAACATGCGATTTTGATAAGCGGTTTTACTGATGTTTTCATTGCTGATCCAGGCGGTGGGATCAAGACAGTCATAACCCGTGCCCATATCAATGCTATTGTCTTGAAAACGTTTACTTTTTTCTTCAAAACATGGCACTAATTTTTGACCTGGCCGATATTTAGCCTGTTTTGTGTTGGATAAATCGACTATCGTTAAATCGACAGTGCTACCACTGCTATGAGCGGATTTTTTAGCGATATAACCTTGTTGGAATAATTGCTCTTTCGGCACGCGCGGATAAAATTCGGTTTTCATTTTTTGATCATTAGAATCTTCTGACCAATTAATAAATTCATCAACTGCCATTTTTGGCCGATAACAATCATAAACTTTTAACGATAAATTCTGTTTTAATAATTCACGCTGCACTTTTGCCAATGCTTCTGCTGCGGGTAAAGTTAAGATACAGACGGGTTTTTTGTAGCCTTGAATCGGCTTGCCGACGAAATTATGCATGGATGCATAACGCATATCTTGCAAAATACTCGGATCAATATCGCTTAAATAAACAAAGCCGGTTGGTAAAGCCAGAATTGAAAAATTAAAACAAAGCAAAAATAAGAATAATAATTTTTTCATAAAAATAATTTAGGTAAGTTAGGATATGTTTATAATTGCTTTTTTTTAAAAAAAAGGCAATTGTAAAAAATTCTGTAATGACAAAAATATATTTGATGTTGGCTTTAATTGCTTTTCTTGATATCAATTTAATCGATAGTTTTTTGCCGAAGAATAAGATTTTATACCCAAAACGGATAGGTTTTAGGTGTTATTGCGCCGAGTGATGCGTGAGATTGTCACGTTTTGATTGAGCAAAAGTGCAGGAATAGTTGTTCTATTTCGAGCTTTTGCGATTGAAAAACGTGACAAGATCGCGTATCAATCGGATGCAAGAACGCCTAAAACCTATCCGTTTTGGGTATATACCTTTTGCACTTGAGAATGGGAAATTTTCAGGTGCAGATTGCAAGGAGTTGAAACGTTCTGATTGAGCAAAAGTGCAGGAATAGTTATTCTATTTCGAGCTTTTGCGATTGAAGAACGTTTCAAATCCGCCGCAAGATGCACCTGAAAAATCCCATTCTCAGGTGTAAAAGGTATAGATCACCCCTCATCCGCCCCGTTGGGGCACCTTCTCCCGCAAGGGGAGAAGGGTCTCCTCGTAGTTCAATAGCTTTTCAAAAAAAAGTTTATTTCATTGAATTGTATTTCATTGAATTTAAATTGTATTGCAGTGCAGTGCAGTGCAGTGCAGTGCAGTGCAGTGCAGTGCAGTGCATTGCATTTGATTGCGTTGCATTTCATTGCATTTCACTGCATTAAATTGAATTGCATCGAAGTTTATTTCATTGCATAGAATTTTATTTGATTGGCAGATGTCACCAAAGTTGTCCTTCTCCCCTTGCGGGAGAAGGTGCCCCGAAGGGGCGGATGAGGGGTGAACTTAAAAAGCTTAATGCCGCAAAAAAAACACCAGCAACGCCACAAAACCAATTAAAACAATCGCCAAAATCCCCAGCGAAAAAAAACTTTTGCTTAAATTCGCCCGCGAAAATGCTTCAGGATTTCCTTTGATTGAACGGTAAACCAGCCAAATTAATAAAGCCGCGCCGATAAAATAAAATAATTTTGCCCATTCCATTAAAATATTTCCTTTACTTGAATTATTTTCATCGTATTGGTTGCGCCATGTTTACCAATATGATCGCCTTTGGTTAACAATACTAAATCTTCTGCTTGAATTAAATGCCGGTCGAGTAAAGTTTGCACCGCGCCCTGGTTGATTTTTTCATAATCGATTTGCGTGACATCGCAATAAATCGGATAAACATCACGATACAAAGTCATTTTGCCCAGCGTGCGTGGATGACGGCTTAAACCATAAATCGGAATGCCGGTGCGAATGCGCGACATCATTAATGGCGTTGCCCCCGATTCGGTTAAAGCAATGATCGCTTTAACATTAATATGATTAGCGGTATAAACCGTTGCCATCGCAATCGCTTCATCAATTTGGTGAAATTCCATTTCAACGCGATGACGTGAAGTGCGCGTGCTCGGCTGTTTTTCGGCTGCAATGCAAATGCGCGCCATAATTTCGATCACTTTAATCGGATATTTACCGACCGCGGTTTCGGCCGACAGCATGACCGCATCCGTCGTATCTAATACTGCATTAGCAACATCAGAAACTTCAGCACGTGTTGGTACCGCGCTTTCAATCATCGATTCCATCATTTGCGTTGCGGTAATGACCGGGCGATTTAATGCGCGCGCGCGCTGAATAATCAGCTTTTGTACGCCGGGGACTTCCGCCTCGCCAATTTCTACCGCTAAATCACCCCGCGCCACCATCACACCATCAGCCGCTTCAATAATTTCATCAATATTTTTTACCGCTTCGGTGCGTTCAATTTTGGCAATAATGCCAATATTTTCGCCTCCTGCTTGTTTAATTAAACTTCTGCCATGATGAATATCATTAGCATCGCGCGGAAATGACATCGCAATATAATCCACTTCGGCTTTGACGGCGGTAATAATATCTTTTTTATCTTTATCGGTTAATGCAGCTGCTGATAAGCCGCCGCCCAAACGATTAATGCCTTTATTATTCGATAATTCGCCACCGACACTAACGCGCGTAATAATTCGGGTGCCTTCAACTTCTTGCACTAATAAAACAATTTTGCCGTCGTCTAATAATAAAGTGTCGCCAGGACGTACGTCTTGAGGGAGTTCTTTATAATCAATGCCGACGATTTCATCCGTACCTGTGGCAGCATCATGGTTTGCATCGAGAATAAATAGCTGGTCTTTTTTTAATAAAATTTTCTTGTCGCGGAATTTGGCAACACGAATTTTCGGGCCTTGCAAATCCGCCATAATGCCAATTTGCAAATCCATTTTTTTTGCAACGGTGCGTACCGTTTGAATGCGTTTGATTTGCTCTTCTGCGGACCCATGAGAAAAATTAATTCGCACCAGATTTAATCCGGCTGCCATCATTTGCGTTAATACCGCTTCCGATTCACTGGCAGGGCCGAGAGTGGCAACAATTTTAGTACGGCGTTGTTGGGACATGGTTCCTCCAGCGGTTCCCGCTGAAAAAGTAGGCTTGAGCTGATGAGCCAGCATTTAGAATGCATTCTAAACAGGTCTTTTGGGTTTGTTCTTTTATTACAATATAATGACTGATCAGCTTAAGCGAAAATTATTATCTAACCTAATTTATACTCAAAACAGATAGGTTTTAGTGGCAATCTCACGCATCACTCGGCGCAATAACAGCTAAAACCTATTTGTTTTGAGTATATTTAGAGCAAATTATTACACAAAAAGTTAAAATCTGCCTCAACTAAAATAGGACAAATAAAACTTTTGTCCTGCCAGGTTTTACAAACACACTTTTACAGCGGGAACCGCTGGAGGACACAAAAGATGAATATCTTAATTGCAGGTGGCACTGGCTTTATCGGGCAGGCTTTAGTTAAGCATTTTTTAGCACAAAATCACCTTGTCAGCATTCTGGGGCGTGATGCTGAGAAAATAAAAAAAGTTTTCAATCAGCATGTCAAAATTCTCACCTGGAATTCACTGACGAGTGCTGATTTAACGCATTTCGATTTATTAATTAATTTAACCGGCGCCAATATCGGCGATAAACGCTGGAATGAAAAAAGCAAACAAGAAGTTATTGATAGCCGCGTGGAAAGTACTAAAACACTTTGTCAGTTAATATCACAAACGCAAACTAATTTAGTCTGGATAAACGCCGATGGCGTCGGTATTTATGGCACGCAAGAAGAAGTCGTCGATGGCTTGCCTGAAGCGTTAGACGAAAATACTGAAATTCAATTTGATCAATTAGAAGGCCCGTTTTTAAGCCGCGTCAGCAAATTATGGGAAAAAGCCGCGTTGCCAGCTAAAACACATTGCCAACGATTAGTTTTTATCCGCCTGGGCGCGGTACTTGGCAGCGGTGGTGGTGCTTTAGCTAAATTAAAAATTCCTTTTAATTTAGGCCTGGGTTCGATATTGGGCAGCGGCCAACAACCGTTTTCCTGGATTGCATTAGATGATTTAGTGAAAGCCATCGATTTTATTTATAAAAATTCTAATTTATCCGGCGCTATTAATTTAGTAGCACCGCAATGCGTCACACAAAAACAATTTGCTCAAACACTGGCAAAAGTATTGTCTCGCCCTCTACTTTTAAAAACACCGGCTGCAATTGTCAAATTGATGTTCGGTGAAATGGCAGAAGAATTATTATTAAAGGGCCAAAATGTTAAACCGGAGAAACTACTCAAAGCAGGTTTTAAATTTGATTTTCCGGAACTTGAAGCAGCACTGGCACATTATTTAAAGAAATATTAGTTTTTCAATTGCCTGGCTCGGTAAATTTTGATTGAGATAAAAAAATCAATTGAAGCCCTTAAATTTTTATGTAATAAAAATGAGTAAATCAATGTCAACCAAATTTGATCATGCGATGTCTGTTAAAACAGGCATATTAATTAGTAACTTGGGCTCGCCAGAGGCGCCGACTGCGAAAGCGTTGCGGCCTTATTTGCGGGAATTTTTAAGTGATAAGCGCGTGGTTGAGATTCCTGCTGCGGTTTGGAAAATTATTTTATATGGCATTATTTTGCCGTTTCGTTCGCCAAAATCAGCGGAATTATACCAGCATATCTGGACAGAACAGGGTTCACCGTTGACGCATTCGACGCAACAATTAACTCAGAAATTAGCAGAAAAATTTTCTGATATGCCAGTGGTTTTTTCATTAGGCATGCGCTATGGAAAACCCAGTATCGCTTCTGCTTTGATGGAATTAAAGCAAAAGCAAATTAATAAATTAATTGTGCTGCCGCTTTATCCGCAATATGCAAGCGCAACCATTGGCTCGACGATTCAAAAAGTGAATGAAATTATTAATCGATGGCGTTGGGTGCCAGAATATCATGCGATTGCGGGTTATTATGATTCACCTGAATATATTCATGCTTTAAGCGCCAGTATTCAAAAATTCTGGCAGCAAAATGGCAGAAGTGAAAAATTATTGTTTTCATTTCATGGTATTCCGAAACGCGCTTTTTTAGCGGGCGATCCGTATTTTTGTCATTGCCATAAAACCGCGCGTTTAGTCGCTAGCGAATTAAAGCTTGCAGATAATGAATGGCAGATGGTATTTCAATCGCGTTTTGGTAAAGCAGAATGGTTGCAGCCGTATTGCGATAAAACTTTAATTGCGTTGGCAACGCAGGGAATAAAAAATGTGGATGTGATTTGCCCGGGTTTTGCAGTGGATTGTTTAGAAACGCTGGAAGAAATCGCGCAAACTTATGCGGAATTATTTCGTGCACATGGTGGGGAGAAATTGAATTATATTCCGGCGTTGAATGATTCGAGTGAGCAGGTGAAGTTGTTGGCGAAGATTATTAAAAAATATTTGTGAGAAAAATATGCAATATGCTATATGCGCGGTTACGCGCATATCAAAGTGGGGGTGGGTTGCGGTTTTTTTGGGATAGTTTTTTGCGGGGGTTTGGGTTGGGAGATTGTGGGGTAGTATTGGATAATTTATTGCGGGGTTGGGGTTGGGAGATTGAATACTACAGTATTAGATAGTTTGTTGCGGTGTTGTTGTCAGGAGATTGCCGCGTCCGCCTTCGGCTCCCTCGCAATGACAAGAATGTGGCGTTGTTGCCTACTTTTTGTCATTGCAAGCGAAACTTATTGATCTTCCGGAAAAATGAAATTAGAAAAATAAATATAAAATAAGCCAGTTTAGCAGCATTCGCTACTAGCCTGGCAGTGATACCTTGTTTATTCTTGTCATTGCGAGGGAGCCGAAGGCGGACGCGGCAATCTCCTGACCTGATGAAAGCAGAAAAGTTAATATAGAATAAATCAGCTTAGCAGCATTCATTGATAGCCTGGCAGTAATGCCCTATTTAACGTTGGATTACGCTACGCTAATCCAACCTACATTTTTTTAAAGACATAGCAGCCCAAGGATAATTATGTACCGATCAAGCACATTGCTTTAAAACCACTTTAAAAAAACCGAAGGTTTTTTATGCTTTTGATTAAATCATTGCACATCATTTTTGTCATCACCTGGTTTAGCGGGCTTTTTTATTTGCCGCGGTTATTTGTTTATCATGCGATGAGCATGGACGAAATCAGTATACAGCGGTTTAAAATCATGGAGCGCAAATTGTATTTTGGCATTTCTATGCCGAGCGCAATTTTGGCGACGGTATTTGGCATTTGGTTGATGAGTTATAATTGGATTTATTATTTATCGGCAGGTTGGATGCAAATTAAATTAGTGGCGGTGCTGTTATTGTGGATTTATCATTTTATCTGCTTGAAATATTTATTGGATTTTCGCAAAGATGAAAATCGACATGGCCATGTTTTTTATCGCTGGTTTAATGAATTTCCGGTGTTATTGTTATTTGTTATCGTGTTTGCCGTTGTGATTAAATTTTGAGTCTCAGGAATAAAAATGCAATACTTTGAACGCGCCCAACTCTGCCAACATCCCGTCAGCAGAAAATTATTTCAAATCATGGCAGAAAAAAAATCGAATTTAGCGGTTTCTGCAGATTTTAATCGGCAGGCTGAATTAATTCAGTTGATTGAAAATGTTGGCGAGCATATTTGTGTGTTGAAAACACATATCGATATTCTCGAGGATTTTGATACTGAACTGCCATATCGATTAAAAGAATTAGCGGAAAAGTATCAATTTATTATTTTCGAAGATCGAAAATTTGCCGATATCGGCAACACCGTGAAACAGCAATATCAAAACGGCATTTATCAAATCGCTTCCTGGGCAAAAATCACCAATGCGCATATTCTCCCTGGCGAAGGCATTATTAGCGGCTTAAAAGAAGTGGGTTTGCCACTGGGTAATGGTTTACTGCTTTTAGCGGAAATGAGTTCGCAAGGTAATTTCTTCACGCAGGAATATACCGATAATTGTATCCACTTAGCAAAAAAACATGCGGATTTTGTGATAGGTTTTATCGCGCAAAAAAAATTAATTGATGATCCGCGTTTTATTCATATGACGCCTGGTGTTAATTTAGCAAAAAGTGCAGATAAATTAGGCCAACAATACCATTCACCAGAATATATTATTGGCGAATGTCAATCTGACATTATTATTGTTGGGCGCGGAATCATCGAAGCAGAAAATCAAACTGCTGCTGCAAAAATATATCAGCAGGCGGGATGGCAAGCGTACGAAAAAAGCTTTGAATGATGACCATACTATTTTAAATCACCCCTCATCCGCCCTGTCGGGCACCTTCTCCCGCAAGGGGAGAAGGACAACTTTGATTACATCTGCCAATAAAATAAATATCATTTCCATACAGGCGTTGTTGAATAATTCAAAAATAACATGGTGGGGCAGGCCCCCTTGCCTGCTCTGGTCTCGGTGCTACCGATGCGATGGGCAACCACAGGGGGTTGCCCCTACAAAAA
>CAYTUN010000068.1:0-12103 GCA_964441315.1 uncultured Gammaproteobacteria bacterium
GATTGAAGAACGTTTCAAATCCGCCGCAAGATGCACCTGAAAAATCCCATTCTCAAGTGTAAAAGGTGTATACCTTAATTTAAAATACTAATAAAACGCGGGAGCAGACCCCTGTGCCTGCCCTGGTTTCAGTGCTACCGATGCGATAGGCAACCACAGGGTGTTTCCCCTACAAAAAAACTGATTTATTCAATCACGCCCCCACAAGGGAAAAAGGATGTCCTCAATATGCAACAGTGTTTTAAAACAAAATTCATTTTCATGACCAGGCTTAATTTCATCGCACTCGAGTTTATTTCATTGGCAGATGTCGTCGTCAGTTGTCCTTCTCCCCTTGTGGGAGAAGGTGCCCGATAGGGCGGATGAGGGGTAATTAAACATCCGTCAATGTTTACTCCTCCACCTTCCCAAACCGCCTCTCTCGCTGCGCAAAACACTTCAGCGCTAAATCCAAAGCTGCTTCATCAAAATCCGGCCAGAGTGTTTCGGTAAAATATAATTCAGTGTAGGCCAATTGCCATAGCATGTAATTGCTGATGCGCATTTCGCCGCTGGTGCGGATAAATAAATCGGGTTCTGGATAAAGTGTTGTTGATATATATTGATTAAATAAATTTTCAGAAATTTCTTCTGCGGTGATTTTTTTTTCGGCTATTGCATGCGCTAGTTTTTTAGCAGTATTTACAATGTCCCATTTGCCGCTATAGTTTGCCGCGATAATTAATTGTAATTTGCTATTGTTTTGCGTCAGTTTTTCTACTTCAGCAATTTTTTTTTGTAACGGTTCATTAAATTGTGTGGTATCACCAATAATTTTTAGGCGGACGCCATTTTTGAGCATTTTATTTTTTTCGTTGTCGAGCATTTTATAAAATTGCTTCATTAAAAAATCGACTTCTTTTTTCGGGCGCGCCCAGTTTTCGCAACTGAAGGCAAATAAGGAGAGGGTTTCGATTTTTCTTTCGAGGCAGGCTTCAATCACACGCTGGACAGATTTACTGCCAGCTTCATGGCCAGCAATACGCGGCAATTTACGGGATTTTGCCCAACGTCCGTTGCCATCCATGACGATGGCAATATGTCGCGGCAAGGATGTCATATTTCCATCAAATCCGCTTCTTTATGCTCAGCGATTTGATCAATTTCTTTGATAATGCGATCGGTGATTTTTTGAATTTCAGCGTTATGCCGTTTCTCATCATCTTCTGAAATAGTTTTTTCTTTCACCAAGTCTTTAATTTCCTGGTTGGCATCGCGACGAATATTACGCACGGCAACACGTGCACGTTCAGCTTCATCGCGGACAATTTTGGTTAATTTTTTGCGGCTTTCTTCGTTAAGTGCTGGTAACGGAACACGAATCACTGTTCCCGCAGTAGCTGGATTTAATCCCAAATCGGAAGAAATAATCGCTTTTTCAATTGCCTGTATCAGTGATTTATCCCAGGCAGTAACTAATAAAGTTCGCGCGCTTTCGACAGTAACCGAAGCCACTTGGTTTAATGGCATTTCACTGCCGTAGGATTCAACGCGAATTTGTTCGAGTAAACTCGGATGCGCACGCCCAGTGCGCAATTTGCTTAATTCATGCTGCAAACTTTCCAACGATTTATGCATGCGTTGTTCGGCTTGTTTGATTATCTCATTTGGCATAAAAACTCCGCGGGTAAAATACCCCGCGGGGCGGGGTATCAAAGTTTAATCAATGTTCAGGCAGTGTTTCCTGCTGAAAAATATTTGTGTAAATTTAAAAAATTCAGGAGCTTGCTGGTACTAAAACCATTACTGTGATCAGCGGGAACCGCTGATAATTAAGCAACCAAAGTGCCCTCATCCTCACCCAGCACAATGCGATAAATTGCATTGGGTTTATTAATATTAAATACGCGTAATTTCATATGATGATCGCGACATTGGCAAAACGAAGCTAAATCCATCACAGCTAATTCTTTCTCCAATGCTTCACGATAAGTTAAATCTTTATAAAGTTTAGCGTTTTTGTCTTTGCGTGGATCAGCGGTATAAATACCATCAACATTAGTCGCTTTCAAAATTAAATCCGCATCAATTTCAATACCGCGTAAACTGGCAGCAGAATCGGTGGTGACCAGCGGATTGCCAGTACCGCCTGCAAAAATTACCACACGGCCTTGACGTAAATGATGCACTGCTTTGCGGCGATCGTAATGATCGACCACACCACTCATCGGAATAGCGGATAAAACGCGAGTATGTAAACTGGCGCGTTCAAATGCATCGCGCAAAGCTAAGGCATTCATCAAAGTTGCGAGCATGCCCATTTGATCACTAGTAATTCTTCCGATACCAGCTTTTGCTAAAGTTGCGCCACGAAATAAATTACCGCCACCAATCACTAAACCTACTTGAACACCAATATCCACAACTGATTTAATTTCACTTGCCAAACGGTCTAAAACCAAAGGATCAATGGTATGTCCACTCTCTCCAATTAAAGCCTCGCCACTCATTTTTAATAAAATACGTCGGAATTTTGGCGTTGGTGTCATGAAGTTTTCCTTTTCTTAATTTATCAATAGTTTTCGCTGATAAATCTGATTAATTACCTACTTGCTCACGAACGGCAGCGGCGAAATCTTCGACGGGTTTTTCGATGCCTTCACCGACTTCAAAGCGAATGAATTTTTCCACTTTGACTTGATGTTGCTTTAATAAATCACCGACTAATTGATCGGGATTTTTGACAAAGGCTTGATCAACCAACGTAATTTCTTTCAAATATTTGCTGATTCTGCCCTGCACCATTTTTTCAAGAATTTCTTTTGGCTTGCCGCTTTGTTCAGCTTGCGCAAAAGCAATTTCGCGTTCTTTTTCGATTAATTCTTTGGAAACTTGATCTGCTGTGATAGCTTGCGGATTGGAAGCGGCGATGTGCATCGCTAAATCCTTGCCTAAATCGGCAGCACTTTTATCCAATGCAACCAGAACAGCAATACGTCCATGATGGCTATAATCAGCAACAATGCCGCCACCATGAATCATTTCAAAACGGCGCAATAAAATATTTTCGCCTAATTTATTGACTAATTCTTGACGCGCTTGTTCAACGGTATTGCCGGAAGGCAAAACAATATTGGCTATTTTGGCAGGATCGATTTCTTTGTGTTGAAAGGCAGCTTGTGCCACTTCATGCGCAAAACGGGTGAAGTTTTCATCACGGCCGACAAAATCCGTTTCGCAGTTAATTTCGGCAATCAATGCCAATTTATTATCGGCCGATTTGATAACCAAAATAATGCCTTCAGCAGCAATACGTCCAGCCTTTTTAGCAGCTTTGGCCATGCCAGCTTTACGCATATTTTCAATGGCCAATTCAATATTGCCATTGGCTTCGACTAATGCTTGCTTGCATTGCATCAATGGCGCTTCGGTTAATTTTCTGAGCTCATTCACGAGCTGGGCAGTAATTGCCGTCATTTCTATTTACCTCTTAAATTATTCTGCAGATTTATCATCATGACTGGATTTAGCAGCCAGGACGCTAGCGTCCTCGTGAGCGTCTGCATGTCCAGTGCGCGGTTTTTTGACTTCGGTTTCTTCTGAGTTAGTCTCAGCAGCAGTTTTCTTTTTCGGAGCAGATTTGCTATTGGCTGCTTTTGAAGACTTGGCAGCTTGCGCTTTGTCTTCATCTGCTTCTGTCGTATCTTGTCTAACTTGTTTAGCTGCTGCTTCAGTCACTGCTGCTTTTTTGCTGATGATTTTGCGTTTAACTACTTTCTCTTCTTTTTCAGCTTCTTTCGTGCCTTCTTGTGCTTGAATTTCAGCTTTTACTGCCAAAATGGTTTCAGCAATGCCATGTGTATAAAATTGAATCGAACGCACGGAGTCATCGTTGCCTGGGATCATATAATTAATATTTTCAGGGCTGTTATTGGTATCAACAATACCAATTACCGGAATACCTAAACGTTTAGCTTCTGCCACAGCGTTAGCTTCATGGCCAACATCAATGACAAATAAAGCATCTGGCAAGCCACCCATCTCTTTAATGCCGCCAAGGCTTAATTCCAGTTTGGAAAGCTGACGCATCAAGTTAAGTGCTTCTTTTTTAGTGAGGCCCGCAAATTTACCGGTTTCGCGCATAGCTTCCAGGTCACGTAAACGACGGATCGATTGACGAATAGTTTTGTAATTAGTCAACATACCACCCAACCAGCGGTAGTCGACATAAGGCATGCCACAGCGGCTGGCTTCATAGCGTACGGCGTCTTGAGCTGCCTGCTTGGTGCCAACAAATAATACTTTGCCGCGGTTTTGCGCAATCTGCTTAACAAAAGCCAGCGCTTCCAGATACATCGGCAAGCTATATTCAAGATTAATAATATGGATTTGATTGCGCTTACCATAAATGTAAGGCGCCATTTTGGGGTTCCAGTAGCGGGTACGATGGCCAAAGTGTACGCCGGCTTCCAGCATTTGTTTCATAGTGGGTTGGTACATTTCAATATCTCCGGGTTAGTTTCTTCCACCTGCCTCGGCCAGCAATCGCTTTCGCGACACCCTGATGACCGTAAACTGCAAGTGTGTGTCATTATTTGCTTGCGCAAAAAGTGCGGCATTTATACCATAAGTTCCTGGGTTCAACAACGACTAGCTAATGAATATTATTATTAAAACGCCTGAAGAAATTGAAAAGATGCGGGTCGCCGGACGGCTTGCGGCAGAAGTGCTGGAAATGATCGGGCCGCATGTGCAAGCGGGCGTGACGACTGATGAATTAAATCAAATTTGTCATAATTTTATTGTGAATGACTTAAAAGCAATTCCGGCGCCATTAAATTATAAAGGTTTTCCCAAATCGATTTGCACCTCGGTAAATCATGTCGTTTGTCATGGCATCCCCTCAGACAAAAAATTAAAAAAAGGTGACATTATTAATATTGATATCACCGTGATTAAAGATGGCTACCATGGCGATACCAGCAAAATGTTTTACGTGGGCGAACCCAGCATTCTGGCGCGGCGTTTGACGGAAGTGACGCAAGCATGTCTTTACAAAGCCATCGAAATCGTTAAACCAGGTACGCGTCTAGGCGATATTGGCCATGTGATACAACAACATGCAGAGAAAAATGGTTTTTCCATTGTGCGCGATTTTTGTGGTCATGGCATCGGCAAATTATTTCATGAACCGGATTTGCAAGTTTTGCATTATGGCAAAGCTGGTACCGGCATGGAATTAAAAGCAGGCATGACATTTACGATTGAGCCGATGATCAATGCCGGCAAATATGCGATTAAAATTTTGCCGGATGGTTGGACGGCGGTGACAAAGGATCATTCGTTGTCGGCGCAGTGGGAGCATACGATTTTAGTGACTGAAAATGGGCATGAAGTGCTTACTAAAAGAAAAGAAGAAAAAAATTTAGTTTAAAGATATTGTTGGTTTTTCATGAATAACTGATAGAAATTTTAACTTAACATAACTTGAATAATAAAAGGTTAACTCTGTGAGCAAAGAAAGAAAATACAAAAAAATAAATTTGCCGGAAGTTATGAAGATTTTTCCAGAATTAGACAAAATCAAAAACTTAACGCTTGATGGGCCTTCACCTGCTGAAGTCATTGTTGCAATAATCAGAGAATTAGATCGAATTGAAAAAGAACTCTTAAATAAATTAGCGGAATTAAAAAAAGAATGGCCAAAAGCATATGAAACATATATTAAAGCCGAGACAGAAGAAAATATTCAATGGTTTACAAGTAATATAAAATTATTGTGCCAAAATTTTCCTGAAATAATCTCTCGCATTACTTTTATAATGAACATATTAAAAGATTTATCTACAACAAATTCATTTCAAAAAACTATTAACTCAATTAAGAACTTCGATAGCAGAAACATAGAAGTTTTATGTATAAATACTGTAGGTGCAGTATTAGATACACTACAATATCTTTTTGTTAGCCCAAAAAGACCATCCAACAACTCTGGCAAACAAGAGCTTTATGAATTTAAATTTGACATCTTCTCTCACTGGCCTCAACTCAAGCCCATTTTAGTAAGCTGCCAAGAAAGCGCCAAAATCTTTATTGAAAATACTTTTATTAAGTGCGCTAAACCAAAAAAATTTACAGAAATATGTTCATATATAGAAAGTTTGATGGCTGCAATTCAGCAATATTATGATATTGTAAATAAATCGCATGAGGGAGAAAAAAAATTTAATAATTCGATTGAAGAGTTAGCGAATAAAATAGGAAAAATTAAACCAGAAAACTCTCTACAAAGTTATCCGAAAAATAAAAAAACAACATCTTATAAAGATTTTTCATCCGAAGAGAAGCCGGAAGAAACACAAAGCACTTCACTCGAAGAAGAAGAGGAAATCTACGAACTTAACCTGGGAGAGGCACCCGCTCGAGAACAACAGCATATTGACAAAATAAATCTAATTAAAATATTTATTCATTTAGCTCAAAGAAGTATGTATGGATTTCTTCAAATGGCAGATTTAAATTGGCAAAACCAGAAAAAAGGTAAAAAATTTTTTTTAAATGCCGATTTAGAAACAGCAGCAAAAGATATTAAAAAACTACAATTGCAATTATCTGAATATAAAGAAATGGTTGCTGCTTACTGGGGTGAAATGTTTCCTGCCGAGCCTGATACTTCAGATAACCAATTTGTATTTAAAAATTCATTGATCAATCAATTCCTTATTGTTTCGCATCAATTAGAAAATTTTTGGATAAGATTCGAAACTTCTAATGCAATCCTGCTAGATAAACTAGATCAATCATATGAAAGATATTTAGAATCGCAAGATATCAAAAAACAGGCAAAAGATTATGATGAATTAATTTCTGATGATACACCTGCCAAACCGAGCAGAACGATAAAAAATTTATCATTAACAGGGAAAATTTGGAAAAATGCACGTGGCTTAAACGAATTAATCGGAAAAATCATAAAAACCCATCCCGCTTCTATTAGCGATCAAAATTCAAACTTTAATCGTTTTATTTTATCAAGATCAGCCAGTTTGATAGAAAATCCTGCCCTCCCTAAAACACGTTATTTCGTTGAACTGATTGCGAACAGAATAAATCAGGATCATGCTAATAACCTCCCAATCGTCTTACATGGTGGCTGGCTTCGGGCTTATTTACTTAACAGCATTGAATACTCAACACCTGTTTGTGATATTGATTTCATTTTACTGGATAGCGAGCCTAAAGAATTAATTCAGCATTTGAGGCAGCAGGGTTTTTATAAAAGCGCTAAAGGTAACCTCTGTCAAATCATTGAGAATGATTTCAAAATTGATTTATTAATTGAAGCGAAAAGTGAAGAAAGCGAGAGAAATCCTGTTCCTTATTTTTTAGGAATAACTGCTGTTTATTGGGATAACCGCACTCAAAAAATCGTAGATCCCCTTCCAGGACAGCAAGGGTTATTGCAGCTTTATCAATATGTGCTGGAAATTGACCCCAGATTAGATGAAGCTGATTTTCTCAATCTTCTTAATACTGAGCCTGTACTATTATTACGTCTGATTCAGTACACAAGCGAAGGCTATTCACTAGGACCTAAACTTGAAGCAGCTTTACGCAATATAAATCCATCTTCAGAATTACTAAGCAAAAAAGAAGTTAAAGAACAATTGGAGTATACGTTAATAAAAATCGCAGCCAAAGATTACGAGGCTTTTAAATGCTTACCCGCACATCACGCCACCACCCGGTTGCTCATTGAATTTCGCATTGGCGAAATACTTTTTAAGTGGACAGAAAAAGACCCTGGGAAACTTAGCAGACATATACAAAAGTATGTAGAAATATTAAAAAAAGTATTTGCAGCCAAAAATACCATTAATATTAGCGGTTCCGATTCAAATTTATTCAAAAAAATCCGTGAACGTAATCAGATTGAACACTGCCAAACAGGCTTAAATCCAATTACTTAAAGAAATCCCAATACCAACACCATTAGTATAGTGATCATACTCAATCAAACTCTGCCCAAATCCGCTAAATAATTGAATGTAACCATTCAAATGTGTCGTCAAAGGAAAACTCCAGGAAAATTGCATTGAGCCGCGGCTAAAACCACTTTCAACGGTATTTTCAGTTTGAAAGGAAAATATTTGCTTGTGGTATTTATAGCCGACTGTGGCGCTTTCATAACCTAAATATTTGGCAATATCAGGGTTATAGCGGTTTAAAGATTGATCGTGAAAAACTATCCAGGGTTTGATGCTGACAAACCAATTGCCTTTGGAAAGAATGTTGTCGAGATACATGCGGTTCCAGCTGCGTTCTAAATCGCCGCCTTTGCCGTTGGATTCATGCACTAAACCTAAATTAGTAAATACCATTTCCCAGCCATCCGGTAATTGCCAATTAATTTGATTAGCAAGAAAAATTTCGGGTTCATAATTGGTTTCACGGAAAAATGCGGAATTATTGTAAGCTTGCCAATAGGATAATTGGGTGTATGCGACATAAATTGAACTACGCGTATCAAACATGTGATACCAAATCGGTAATTTAAAGCTGAATTGGTATTTCACTTCGTAATTATTTAAGCCCTCATTGTCCGGTGTATTGTTGACATAAATTTGGCGGTATGGCGATTGTGAAACATAGAAAGGAATAATATAGGTCGGTTGATAAAAGGTAATTAGAAATGGGTTGTTTAATACAGCTTGTTCTTGTTTTACGCGTTGTAATACGACGTTTTTGGGTTGCTCGGTAGTAGTTTGACTAGCGGCCGTGTGAGTTGTTTGTGTTTTTTTCTTATGATGAGCATTTTCATTGGCAAATGAAATACTGGAAATTAGTATCAAAGCTAATAATAAAATTTTTCTCATTTTCTTACACTCTCGTCTTTACTTAAACCTCCATTGTTAGCAATTATATTTTTAGTATGCCAGCGTTTTTATCATTGCGCGGGCGAAAACGACCAAAGTAATCTGCTAGCTAGCTACCTGACTAAAGTAGTCTCGTAGTCGTTTTCGCCCGCGCAGTGATAAAAAAATTATTCATCAATATAAAAATCGATTTGCGGCTTCGCATTGGGATTACGCAGATAAGCCGACAAATCTTTCATGCCATGGGCTTTTAATAAATCTTCGTCGAGATAAAAATTGCCGGTATTTTCTTTACTATCGCTAGTCAAAATAATATAGGCCGCATCGGACATAATCGTCGGCTTTAATGTGGCTTCATAAATTTGGCCCGGGAAATTATTTTTAACAGCAATAGTATCCACCACATATTTCGGCCAGAGCGAATTAAAGGCAATGCCGTCACGCGCAAATTCTTTTGACATACCAAGCGTGCACATGCTCATACCGTATTTTGACATGGTGTATGCTAAAGCGACAGCCAACCATTTCGGATTTAAATTAATTGGTGGCGAAATCGTTAAAACATGGGGATTTTCAGCTTTTTTCAAATAAGGGATGGCAGCTTGTGAGCAAGCAAACGTGCCGCGAACATTGACGCCAAACATTAAATCAAAGCGTTTGATTTCTGTTTCCATTGTTTTTAAGGGGAAAAGCGCGCTGGCGTTATTCACCAAAATATCGATGCCGCCAAATTCATTAGCGATTTGCTCCATCACATCTTTAATTTTGGCGTCTTCGCGCAGATCAATCTGGATCGGCAATACTTTGGCGCCTAATGCTTTGATTTCTTCCGCCACAGTATAAATGGTTCCCGGAAGTTTAGGGTTCGGTTCTGCGGTTTTCGCCAGAATAGCAATGTTGGCGCCATCTTTGGCGCAACGTAAAGCAATCTCACGGCCAATGCCACGGCTACCGCCGGTAATGACTACGGTTTTATTTTTAAGTGCTGCCATTGCAGGATCCTTGGGTAAGAAATTGGGCGCTTACAATAACATAGCTACTGCGGTTGAGGCTAGCGCGTTAAAGCGGTTTGCGTAGTGCCAGGATTTTTGGCCGGAGGACGACAGTGGTGGTATTTATGCATTAACTCCCATTATTAAGATCAATGTATACTCAAAACGGATAGGTTTTAGGTGTTATTGCGCCGGGTGATGCGTGAGATTGCCACGTTTTGATTGAGCAAAAGCGAAGGAATAGTCATTCTATTTCGAGCTTTTGCGATTGAAAAACGTGACAAGATCGCGCGCCAACCGGATGCAAGAACACCTGAAACCTATCCGTTTTGAGTATAGTATAGGTGGACTTTAATGACCCAGTATATCGTCGGTTAAAACTTGATAATATTTATTCGAGCCTAGTTTATCGGCAACTTCTTTAATTTTTAGTGCTCTCCCCTGCTCACTTTTTTCGCGCTTGGTCATTTCGGCTTGAAATTGTTCGTCGTTTTCTCCCCATAATAACCCAATACTTAAAATTTCACTTGGGTTATCTTTGTCCTGAGCATTAATAACGCGTGCCGGTAAACTAAAATAAGAAAAAACCTGTTTATTTTTTTCAATTTGTAAGCCTTCTGCCGGTGGTTTCCAGGCTTGATAAAAATCTTCAAAAGTTTTGCCCGGTTTTAATTGACGTTGGATAACAGTAATCAATTTAGGATCTGTTATTGCTAAATTGTTGAATTTTTTAAGCTCCGCGCCTAGAGATTGAAATAAAAGCTTTTGCTGCTCTTCTGAGCAGCTTTTGAATAAACTCAATCCTTCTGAGAATTTATCTTCTTTCAGACAGTTTAATAATTCATTTTTCAATTGATCAAATTTAACTTGTGACGAATCAGCCATAAAAACCCCTCTTTAAATATATACTCAAAACTGATAGGTAAATAATGCATACTCTATAATTAAATTACATTTAGAGCAAACCGATAAATTTCAGTCCTTCTCCAAAATCTTTTTATAATGATGCGGCAAAGCAAGCATTTTTTGGTCAAAATCTAAAGCCGATAAAGTCATTAATGAAATAATCAGAAGCCAAAAATAACAGAGCAATAAAATAAAAGCTTTATTTTGGTAGTGCCGCATAAATATTCCAGGTGTCAGGAAACATGGGATCCGAATGCATTGCGGTTAAATCAAACTGTATCTCAACGCTGATCACCTTTTGCCAATCGGCAATGGCGCTGGAATTAAGATGATGAATCATCGGCGTTTGTGCAGCATCATACACTCCAAATAGTAATTTCATATTATCAATTCCCGATGCAATCCGCTGAGAGTTTTGGTTATTTATTTTTTCATAAAGACTGTAAAAATTGTCTTCTGCATTTTTTGCGATGAAAAAATAAGTTTTGGCAATAGCGTATGATTCACCTATTTTTCGGCAAGAATCGACCATCAAACTACTGCTCCCTGGCTTTATCTGCAAACTCGTATTGATAGGCACTTGATTTTCATATCCCTTTAATTGAATTTTGCGCTCTGCGCCAGCACACTGCTGATAATCTTCATTTTTTAATTGATGGCGTAATTGCGTATCGGCCAAGATTAATTGTTGCAAGTGATCATAAATTTGCTGCTGCCGAATTAAATTTCGGGAAGCAAATTGATAAATTTCAAGCAAGGTGATTAATAAAATACTCGCCACTGTTGCAACCACTAGCACTTCCAACAAAGATGCGGCGCATTCTTTTTTCAGCATCAAAACGCTCGCGATAATTTGAATTGGAACGCTTTTCCACTGAGCTGCACTTCACAGTAATTAGGTTGGCACTGATATTGATATTGAAAGTTTTTCAACAACGTCTGATGTTGATTTTGCCAATGTTGATATTGCTGGCTCCAGTTTTCTGCTGCGGGAACAGCAGCAAGTGCTTCCAGTAAATTACCCATAGCGTTTAACACAAATAATTTTTGGGTAGTTAATTGCGCTTGCGCGAGCGCGCGAATTTGGTAATCGGCAATAGCGATAATCAGGAAACTCACTAAGGTGAGCGCCAGCAAGAGTTCAAGCAGCATTTGAGCAGAATATTTATTCATGAGAATGAGCATGCAATAAATATTGAAAAAAACAATACCGTATTTTGCTGATCGCAAAATACTAGGGATGATGGGATCAAGAAAAAAGTAATAGTACAAATGCGAGATCAGGAGATTGCCGCGGTCGCGGGGGGGGGGTAGCGCAAGAGGCCGCGGTGTGTGATGGTGGTGAGGGCC
>CAYTUN010000069.1:0-12029 GCA_964441315.1 uncultured Gammaproteobacteria bacterium
TGGCCTTCTCCCCTTGTGGGAGAAGGTGCCCGATAGGGCGGATGAGGGGTAATAATATAGGGCTATTCAATTCAACATCGACTCATTTTCAAACTTACTCGTCTCATGCCTTCCCACCCAATCCGGACGACGATAATGGTAGGCAATGAAGGGTGGCAGACACATCACAATTAAACCACCGATCAGCAAGCTTTCATAAGTGAACAGGCTACCCACTGGAATAATATCCGGCGGCACAAAGCCGATAATAACGACGATAATGCTGCTCACCACTCCCAAGCCACAAACAAACCAAATGCCAAATTTACCGCCTGGAATGCGATACGGACGCTCTACTTCCGGCTCGCGATAGCGCAACACTAATGCCGCAATAAACATCAAAATATACATCAGCATATAAAGCTGCGAAGCCAATGCAGTTAGCAACCAATAAGACGCATTGACCGAAGGAAAAACCAGAAAGCACAAGGTCAAAAGGCTAACAATAATCGCCTGCCCCCAAAGCATGGCATAAGGCGCGCCGGCCTTATTTTCCTGCTGCAAAAGCGGCGGCAAATTGCCATCACGGCCTGCTATCATCAAGCCCTTGGTCGGCGCGATGATCCAGTTGCTCACACTACCCAGCCCGCCAATCACCATGGCTACTGCCACCAGTGGCAATAACCAGGTCATATGATAAGCCGATAAAAAGCTGGAAAACGCCTGCATGTTACCCGCCACCAAGGAAATCTCCTTGGCCGGCACCACAATTGCGATCGCCAAGGCACCAAACATTAAAGTCGAAAGTAGAATAATGACGGAAATTAATAATGCCTTAGGAAAAGCACGTTGCGGATCACGAACTTCACGCGCATGCACTGTCGCAATTTCAATCCCACAAAACGAAAGCACAATCCCAGTCAAAGACACCCACATTTGCGGATCGTGGAAGGTTGGCAACATCGCCAGTAAAGCAAAACTGATCTCACTCTTCCTACCGGTAAACACCCAAACCGAACCCAAAGCAATAATCAAAGCCATCGGAATCAACAAACCCGCAATACCACAAACGCTACTAAAAAACGCCGAAGAGCGCATTCCCATCAGATTAATAAAGGTCGCCCCCCAGAAACTGAGCAAAACGATACTGATCAAAAACGGCTTATGATTAATCAAATCCGGCGAAATCAAATAAGCCAAAGTCCCCGCCACAAACGACAAAATCGTCGGATACCAGACCACGTTTTCAATCCACTGCAACCAAATCGCCGTAAAGCCCCAACGCATACCGAGGGCTTCTCTTACCCAGACATATATCCCACCCTGCTTCGGCCAAGCGGAGGCCAATTCGGCTGATACCAGGGCGCAAGGGATTAGGAATACTAGGGCGGCGACGATGAAGAAGAAGATCAAGGTGCTGCCGAAAAGGGCGGTGGCTGGGAGGTTGCGGATGCTGTCCACCGAGGTGACGGTGATCATGACTAGGCTGAAGACGGTTAGGAGGGGGAGTTTGGATGTTTGCATTTGCATGATTTTTGGGGTCCGCAATTCGAAAAAAAGATTATACGGCGGCAAGGAAGGTTTGCAAGGGGAAACACCTGGTTTTTCTTATGCTTTATTACTGACTAGTTTGAGATGTTTTTTTTGAAATAGCTATTATTACAGAATCTCATCTTCTTAGTTAAACACATCTTTTAACAAATATTCGAACTATAATTTTGTTTGCACTATAAAAACAAATCCCAAAAAAAGCCATATAAAAATGGATAATGCTAGAAAATTTACTTAACTGAGCAGTAATTTTTTTACTAAAAAATTACATCGTGTTTTGCTTTTCATCATACTCTTCTTCTCTCTCTAATTTACTTTTGTCAGCCATTGTCCACTTAATGCCTGGGCCTGCAGGTTTCTGATGGGCAAATCCATCTTCGGAAAGATAAAAAGCGCCTCCTAGGTCTTTCTGTTTGCGAATGTAATTGTTAGCCAATTCTTTATATGCTTTCGGATCAGTTATGACAGTTTCTTCTGATGGCGCGAGTGTTCCCTCCAAATTCTCCTCAGGATCTTCTGGCAACTCCACAGACCGTGTTGCTCTTTTAGCATTAGAAACTTTTTGTATTTTCAAATACTGATTAAAAATCTCTTCCCAATCTTTTTCAAATTCCTTAACTATTAAATCAGTGACATTCGAACTTTTATCAAAACTGATCTGATAAGCTGAAGTTAATTTTTTTTCACAGAGACCGATGATGGAATCCTCATCGGGACGTTGTTCTGGATCTATAGAGAGCATATTTTGGATAAGCTGGGCAGTCATAGGATCAGTAATATTGTCCTTTATATATTTTTTTATTTCTTCCATTAAATCAGCTATTCGATTAGCAAGTATAATTTGATCAATAGCTGCTTTTAGCAATTTCTTATCTAATTCAGGATTATTTTCCTGCGTTTGTTTTACTACCTCTCTTTCACTACTTGATAAATTTTCATCAAACAATCTTGATATGGCCCCATACTTAAAAGGAAAGTCTCTTTCTTTTGAGAGCAACCCAAAAAGGAGGAGACCCAAAGACCAAGTATCGGATTTAGTTGATATATTGTTGTAAATATAGGTAGCGTTTCTTGCGGCAGCGATAATCTCAGGTGACGTTATTTTTGCATCAGCATAAGGAATTTTCCCTTTAATAAGCATTTCTAAGGGAACTGAAGAACCCATATCAGTTAAAACTGCTACTTTATTTTTTAATGAAATTAAAACGTTTGCGGTTTTAATATCATTATGTTGCAAGCCAACCAAATGCATATTTTTTGCTGCTAGGGTTGCACAATAAAAAACCATCCATGAAAAACGTTCTCTAATTGTGAAATCAACATTCTGTCTCTTCAAGGCGGTTTGAACAGCTTCAACTGGCACACATAGCTCAGTTACAATAATGATATCTGATTCATCTGGTTTCTGATTTTTGGGAGTAATATTTTCATGTATCGGCTGGTTGTGAGCTAATAATTTAAGTATAAAACCATTCTGTGGATGCTCTTTGTATCTTTGATTCAATAAATTTAAGACATAAGTTTCAAGTATGGCCTCATAAAATCTTTGCGCAAATTCTTCTAAAGTTTTTGGATGTGCGTAAACTTGCTGAGCTGTTTGCCGGCTAATTACATATTTGCTTGCGCCAATGAAATAGGAATCTACTATTTGCTTTACAGAATTTAAAGTTGTTTCAGCACTTGAGTTAGGATCACTAAGTTCTTCAATACATTTATGCCACAAATCATCATTAGCAAAAGTTATGCTAATAATTCCAGAATTCCCAAAAGCA
This sequence comes from uncultured Gammaproteobacteria bacterium, assembly GCA_964441315.1. Lineage (GTDB taxonomy): Bacteria > Pseudomonadota > Gammaproteobacteria > CAYTUN01 > CAYTUN01 > CAYTUN01. The sequence continues at coordinate 3,303 of CAYTUN010000069.1, forward strand.
AAGCCTGTTTGAAATGGATGGCGCTTGATTTTTGATGGAGGTAAAGCAATACCGAAACGTTCTAACAAAATTTTCGCGATCTGAGAAGATGTAAAGGCACTTAAAAGATATTTTTCACCAATTATTAATTCCACTTCTTCGTGTGTCACTGTGGTATGATAGCCTGTTTTTTGGACTTTACTGCTATAAGTAGGTAACAACTTTTTTCTCTTTTTATCATCGGATAACAAACCCATCATAATAAATAATTGTTTTTGAGCCTCCCTAATTGGAACGTGCTCTTGAACAAGTGTTAAATCTGATTCAATCACCAGAGAAAAAGGCCTTACTCCTGCAGGAACATTGCCCTCTGCCAACTCAATTTGGCTAATATTTTTCTCACCTGCTTGAGACGAATTAAAACGCCGCCATAAATAGAGTAAAACAAGTGTTACTGCTAAAACCATTGCTGTAACAATAGGCAGAACTATTGCCAAAATAGTTGCACTAGGTAATGCGGAGCTTGAAGAACGCGGTTCTATTGGAGTTAAAGGTACACCACACTCACTTAAGTAGCTTGTAGAAAGAAATTTAAATTTAAGCGGCGATGGATCATTTGAAGTTAGCTTCATTACTTCTCCAATAGGCGGTGTAGAAAGAAATTCAGGAGAAGCTTGTCCAAGAAATGTAGTTCTATCTGGGGGAATGTTAGGTCGAGCATAGCCACAATTATTTAACAATTCACCTATGATTAATTTTCCATTTTCAGTTTGAGTACCGCTAACTTTAGTTGCTATTGATACTCTTAAAGAATTTTTTTTAGGATCTATATCAGGAAATGACAAAGCGCCAACGATATTACTTTGGTCTGACAGATCCGGCTCTATAGAATACCCAGCTCCAATTTCGTCGAACGCCAGGCTAGTAAGATTCAACTCGAAGTTGTTGCCTCTTAGTTGATCTACATTTGCACCAATAAAATTTAGACGAACTGATCCTACTTCTTCTGGAGTGCTATAAAGATAAAAAAGATTTTTATTTTCTCCAAACACTGCATTTTCATAAACACTTGCGGTCCCATTTGGATGAACTAACATTAAAATTATATTATTTTCAGCATCGGTACCTAGTATCAATGGCTGACCATCAGGTCTAGTAAAAATTTCTAAAGGTTTAAATTGTTGATCGTATACATACGTTGAATTAGTTTGAATATTTAAATTCTCATCAAGTCTTGTTATTAAAACGTTCGAATCGTCATTTAATGCACTTAAAGTTAAACTGCCATCTCTATCATAAGAAATTGCGCGGCTATCAAGCCCTAGTATAAGCGCTTTGACTTCAGACACTCCCAATTCACCATTAATTAATAAAACTTGAGATTCCGGACTATTAATTACCACTTGCAATGTAAATTGCGTTTGTGCGGTTGGATCAACTGCAATTTGTCTAACATTATCGAGTTGGTCTAAAGTAACATTAGCTGGCAAAACTTTGCTAATTTCTTGTCCTGAAATTAATTTCTCTTCAAACGAATCTGTTTCCAAACTCCAATCAATTTTCATATAAAAAATTTCTGCTCCGTTGCCGTTTGTCAAGCCTGCTATAACCAAATTATTCTCGAACGGTTTTGCAGCATCAATCGAAATTGATACTGAATTATTGCTAGGGCTAAAACTAACCGCTTTTTCAATTCCGAATTTATTAAAATCTCCATCAGTAAACTTACATTTTCTTATAATGATTTCTGGACCTACAGAACCAATCAAAACAAATTCATAAGGAGTATTAGTAGGCAAAATAAACTTATTAGAGTTACCTACTCCTAAAACCCTGCCAATTTCATCAGCAGTCGCAACCCTAATAACAGAACCAAAAACTAAAAATGGCAATATTCTTAACAAGCCCGCCAAACTTGATAACATAATCGGCATTTTATGAGAAAGCGCCATGCAAACTTGAGCTGGCGCAATCGCTTCAGCCAGTTTTTCGTTAGTTGCGAAAATATTTTTTTCTAGATCTTCATCAGAGGATTTCAAAATTTCGCTGGCACTTTGCTTAATCAGTGAGTATGTAGTATTAGCAACTTTAGTTTTATTTTCACCATAAAAAAATCCCATCATTTTTGTGTACAGACTCGTAGGTCTCGAGCTCTCGATATGATTTAAAAGAGAGGTAAAATTTTGATAATCTGTATCAGAATAAGTTTTAATAAAATAATTTTCTAATAAAGCTAGATACTTTTTTTTATCACTCTGCCCTATAAGAAATGGGAGCAACAAAATCCCATCTATGACCAAATTAGCTTCAAGCGCCTCAATTTCTTTTTTAATAGCGCTTATTTGCTCCATGATTTCAGGTTTATCAGCTGAACCCGTTTTGTTATAAGCATCCAAAATAAAGTCAACAGCCAACTGTAGGGAAACAGGTGCTTTAAGCGATTTAATCAGTTGTTTTAAGATTTGTATTTTGATTTGTATTGAAACAGGCTGGGAAAAAATGGCTATCAGCTGCGCCATTGAATTTGCAAGTTCTTCAAAATTCAGGGAAGGATTTTTTTCGATAGGGGGTAAAAGAGATTCCGTCATATATGCACTCATTCTTTGAGTATTGTTAATCCCTTAATTCCGTTTATTAATAATTATTGTTCAAAGCGATAAGGGGCCTTATGTTTGACAAGTGCCGAATATATCAGAGTTAGCAATAAGGGACAATAGTACAAAAAATGATCAAGATATTCGAAATGCCAAGTGATTGATATTTCTTAAAAAACTGGCTTAATCCGCCAAATCAACCGAATGTTCGGATCCAGAGACAGTAATTTTGACTATACTTAGGTTCTGGTATGAATGCGGAGATACAGGTATGTTTGCAGCGCGATGTATGATTGCTACAGGTATGTTACTAGCGTCTTTTGCCAGCTTTGCCGATACGCCTAATTACACACTTTGCGTGGCAAACTGGACTGACAAAACCATAGTGGTTACATATAGTGGAAATGATATAGCAACCACCTCTGGCGGTCAAGGGCCGGTAACAATACAAAATCTATTTGAAACTGCAGGTAATTGTAAGGAAATTGGAAAATATAACATGACTTCAAACCAGTCAAATAAACTTGTAATCAACTTATTATCAAAAGATTCTGCAGCCAAAAACTGCACGATAAATGCAGAAATTGACCCAAAATCTAATGCCATAAGTTTCTATCCGGATAAGAATGGCTGTATTCCAGGTAGCCAAAATTATGACCGCTCTAACGATAAGGCATATGTTGCGATAAGTGAAAAATAGGGATAAACCTAAAGCGAACAGGATAAATCCTAGGCTAGAATGTAAAAATATTATTAATAACAGTAAGTTACTAGTTCTAGTTGAGTGATTTATCCCCAAAACGCCTAATATAAAAATAGCTATCTATAGCAAAAGGCTTACACAAAAAAGCGTCAAAGGCTTATAAAAATACCCAAAGCAAGTGCTTAGAATACTTAATCGAGGCAGTGTAGGAAGTATGGATGTTAGGTTCTACAGGAGTGTCAAAAACCGTACCAGGATCGTAAGTGTTAAGGGACGAGCTGACACTGTCTCACTGTTTTACTTGCAGTAAAACCGATTAAGTTGCCCCCCCCTTTTAAGGTAGTCAAAAAAACACTAGCTAGACACATCTTCTAAAAACAAGCCGTTTAGCTTTTTTTAAATTTTTACAGTTCGCAAAGCCTATTCTTGCAAATTAAATAAGAGAATCCCGAATTAAGTGCTAACCACTTATCAATATCAAAGAGAAAAACAATTGACTATGCATAAAAAAGTTATTAAAAAGCATGTCTTAATTTAAATACGCTTAAAGGCAAACGATATAGATTGTTTACCAATAATGAATCAAAAGACTTATTTATTTTTTAAAATAATAAAAACGAAAATTTTAAACTTTTAAGTTTCCAAACCTAAAAAATGAACATACAAAAACTTGCTGATAGCAGCTGCACATATATATCAGACCTCTCTAAAATCTGCACCCCCTTAATTAGTTATTATGAACTAGAAGAAAATTTTTATTTATCAATGCGAAACGAATTAACAGATAGCAAACTTAAAAAAATAAAAGCTTGTTCAGGCCATCTGGAAAAACCAAGATCTTTTGGAAAATACATTGATCTCAGCCATTACCTTGAAACTCTCAATATAGTTCTTCAATCCACCCAAGAAACACGCCATTGCGGTTATTTTTTTTTCAAAAAGATACTTCCTACATTAAAGCATCGAGAAAACTTTCTAGATGTAGGGCCTGGAAATGGTAAATTAACTCGCTGGATTTCCAAAAAATTTGAAAATACAACTGTCATTGATAGCAATGAAGAAGTCATTAAAAAATTAAAAGCTCCGTCAGACAAAAATTCTTTCAAAAAAATACACTCTTCTATAAGAAATATTGATTTACAATCTAATGATTTTGATTTTTGTCTTATGTCTCATGTTCTATACTACTTAGATAATAAGTTCTGGCTAGAAGCTGTAGAAAAAATTTATAACGCCACAAAAGCCAATGGCAAAATATTAATCGTTTTGAGCGGAGATGCTTTAGGCAAAGCAAGCTTAATAAAAAATTTTGGCGGCAAGCTGCCGCAGATTGATAAGTTTATCAACTTATGTGCAAACAAATTTAAAAGTAATATTAGGGTTACTTTATCAAAAGAAAAGTTTATTTCTTGCGACCTAAATGTCATGCTACATATTGCTGGGCTTTTTCTACGCGATGGTGGCGTTATCGCTACTGAAGAAGAGTTAACAAAATATATTTTAAAATACCATAAAGCTGATGATAAATATTTTGAAATAACTTCTTTGCAAAAATTTATATTAATTGAGAAATAAAATCTCATGTTAGCTATTATCAAAAATCTCATAAAAAAAATTTTGGATCATAGTAATAATATTTCCTATCCATATAAAGTATTCGGCATATTTGGTGTGATCACTTATCCTCTTTTTTATGTAATTTGGATTTTTGCCAATTCCCAAGGATATGAAAGCGCTTTAATGCGATCAATTGCAACTTTATTATGCTTTATTTTAATCCTATATGAAAAATGGCCGGCCAAACTAAAACCTTACCTGCCCATATATTGGTATCTTACAGTGATGTATTGCTTGCCATTATTTTTTAGTTATCTTTTACTTAAAAATAACTTTTCCTCAGTTGAAAGTTTAAATGTTTTATCTGCTTTGGTTTTATTTATTTTAATAGTAGACACATGGGCTTTTTCTATTTTACTGGCATGCGGAGTAATTTTAAGTTGTTTGATTTTTAAACTTAATGGCGGTGTTTTTAAGTTTGAGGAAAATTACACTAACATCTTAATCACTTATTTTTCAGTTATCCTAGCAGGATGCATATTTGCTCATAAAAAAGAACAAATTCAGCATGAGAAGATTCAAACAATTAAAACCATAGGAGCCAGTATCGCCCACGAACTACGCACCCCCCTACGCACCATCAGCTCCGCCGCAAGCGGCATAAAAAGCTACTTGCCCGCGCTGATCCAAACATACAATCAAGCCAAGACAGCCAATTTGCCTGCACCTAATATAGAGCCTACTCATTTAAAGACGTTATCCAACGCCTGCGATGACATCGAAGCCGAGACCCAAGCCGCTTTTACTGTCATCAACATGCTCCTCATCAACGTCGCTCAAAGCAGCAACATCAGCGCCGAAAACTTCAAACGCCAATCTATCACACACTGCATCAACGAAGCCCTACGACGCTACCCATTCGATATCGGCGAGAGAGCGTTGGTCAACTACGAGCCAACCCATGACTTCATTTTCAAAGGTGATGAACTTCTCACCGTCCATATCCTCTTCAACCTACTAAAAAACGCCTTATATCAAATCAAAGCGGCCAACAAAGGCGAGATTTTTATCGATACAAAACTTGGCAGCAAATACAATGAATTGCATTTCAAGGACACCGCCAAAGGTATTTCAGCCAAGGTATTGCCGCATATTTTTGACCGATTTTTTACTCAGACCTATCATGGTACAGGGACGGGATTGGCATTTTGTAAAATGGTGATGGAGGCAAGTGGGGGGAAGATTTTTTGTAATTCGGTTGAGGGAGAATTTGCGGAGTTTGTGCTTTATTTTCCGGTTTTGTCTTCATCAGCTTTGGGTGGCAGTGACGAATAATTCAAAAATAAAATGTAGGGGCAATCCCCTGTGGTTGCTCTTGGTTCAGGTAGCAGCGAAACTAGGGCAACCACGGAGGGTTGTCCCTACAAAAACTCAGCGATTTCCTATATTGCAAAAATTAAATCACTGTATTGACTTACTCAAGAAAAGCGTTATGTTGATTCCTTAAGACTGACTGAACGCAGCCAATGAAAAAAAGCCAGAATAAGCTAAATTTAATAAAAAGCTTTTTTAAATACACCAATTAAATGCAAATGATTTTAAAGAGTGGATCTCAAGCCAACCAACCGCCCGTTAACTGCTGCAAGCAGTTAATCGCACTTCAGGAGCCATGGAAATGACTATCCCGATAGCAGCCTGTCATCACCCTACTAGCGTTGTCTTCATCGATGACAACCGCAAATATTTATCTACCTTGAATATCAAGCTAGATATCCGGCAATTTTCGCCCAAGTTCTTTTTCAACTCATCCGAAGCACTGAGTTTTCTTCAAAGCTATGAGCCGAATCCTTTCACCAAGCGTTGCATGTCCCGCCCCGAGGAAAGTCATTTTGATCATCGGAATCTGGAAATCGACGTCAGGAAAATTCGCGAAGAGCTGTATAACCCTGCACGTTTTGATGAAATTTCGGTGGTTGTGGTTGACTACGCCATGCCGGGCCTAAACGGGCTGGAGCTGTGCCAACAGTTGAAAGAGCGCCGGAGTTACAAAATCATACTACTAACAGGCGAAGCCGATGAAAGCAAGGCAGTCGCAGCTTTTAATGAAGGCATTATTGATAAGTTTTTAAGAAAAGATTTATACGACTTCCATAACGTGCTTAATCAAACCATCCTGAACTTACAGCAGGATTATTTCACAAACTTATCCCAATTGATCCTGGACAGCCTGACCAAAGACCATGAACACCCTATTATCAATTGGCTGGATGAGCCCGCGTTTTTAGAATTATTCGACAAAATTTACCAAGACCATGATTTTACCGAGTATTACATTACGGATGCCTTTGGCAGTTTCATGTTCCTAAGCTACTCCGGCAAACCCGCCTGGCTGGTGGTTAAAAGTGAGGATGAGATGGTGGCGGCATTTGAAGTGGCTGATAACTCCGACACCGCCTTTCCCAAAGCTATGCTGGAAGCGATGCGAGATAAGCGAAAAGTGCTTTACATGCACGAAGGTGGCCTCTGCGACGACCCTCTCGAAGCAGCCCAATCCCTCCACCCCGCCAAAGTCCTGGCTGGACGCAAAACGCGCTATTACTACGCGTTTATTGACGACCCCCTAGCCTACGACATCCAACCAGCCAAAATCCTCTCTTATGAGGCTTATCGGCAGAAGAAGACCTTGCTTTAAACAGTTTTCGTAGGCGATTTTCGTAGGGGGGATTAGCGCAGCGTAATCCACCAATTAGCTTGTGCCAACGCCTTAGTTAACGGTGGATTACGCTACGCTAATCCCCCCCCTACATTAAGCTCAAGCTTTTTGGATAATAATCAGCTCTAAATAAAAACATGCACAAACTGATCCATCAACCCCACGACAAACTCATCAAAACCACCTTAAGCGATCCTCGCGTTGCCCGCGATTTTTTCACTGCCCATTTGCCTAAGGCTTTGTTGGAGCAAATAGATTTATCAACACTGGTCTTGCAGAAACAAAGCTTTATTGACCCTCGTTACCGCGGCTATGAAGCGGACGTCATCTATCAAGCACAACTTACTGAAGGGAACATACTGATTTACAGTTTGCTCGAACATCAAACCGAACCCGATCCCTGGTTGCCATTACGCATCTTAGGCTACCAATGGCAGCTGTTGGAAGAATCTCATAAAAAACAACCTGAACAACCACTGCCAATTATTTATTCATTGATCATTTATACCGGTGAAAAGCCTTATACTTACAGTACCGATTTTTTTGATCTTTTTGGTAAGGGCAAGACTTTAGCAAAAATCTACTGGTTAGAAGCCATTCCTCTAATTGATGTCTGTCGTCAAAGTGATGATGTTATCGAACAGCGGCGTTGGTTTGGTTTGGTCGAACTCGTATTCAAATATCGACATCAACAGGCTTTTTCAGCGTTCCTCGATCGATTCATGCGTTGGCTGCAAGAATGGGAACAGCAAGGTGGCAGGGATTTAAGTAAAGCCGTATTATACTACGTTATGAGTGAATTTGAGCAAGGCGATGTGAATGCCTTGTTAAGTAAAGCTGAACGCTATTTTTCTGATGAATTAAAAGAGGAAACTATGACAATAGCACAACAACTAGAACAGCGGGGCATTCACAAAGGTCTGCAACTGGGTAGAGAAGAAGGCAGAGAAGAAAGCCTACGCATCATCGCAAATAAACTGTTAGCCAAAGGCGCCTCACTCGAAGAAATTAATGAATTGACCGGTTTAACCATAGAAACCATTCAACAATTAAGGCAGCAAATACCATTTTTTTTAAATTTACTTTTGTTTTTAACATTGTTCATATCAGGAATGCCAGTAACAATATTATTTTTTGCAAACATATCCAATTGAATTTATGCTGTGCAATTAATTTTTTGT
>CAYTUN010000070.1:0-11992 GCA_964441315.1 uncultured Gammaproteobacteria bacterium
TCTCCCCTTGTGGGAGAAGGTGCCCCAAAGGGGCGCGGATGAGGGGAAATAAAAAACCAACCCTCTACCCCTTTCCCCCAAAAAAAATACAACTTTAAAAATAAATTTACTGTTTATCAATTAAACTCAAGCCCGTTTACCCTCGCTTCTTCGCAAAAACTAAGGATAAACAGACCCAGTAAATTTAAAAAAATATTAAATTTGAAAACTTAAAATATTATGAAAAAAATAAAATACCCCGCCACAAGCGGCGGGGTATTAAAATTTAATAAATATTATCAATCAATATTATCAATCAATATTATCAATCAATATTTATCGCTGAAAGATACTTAAATACTCTTATGTAGCTAATTTTTAATCAAAAAAAGTACTTTTTAGCACTCCCAAGCTCTCAATTCTGATTACTACACAAGAATCTTTATTCAGCGTAATCGCTGAATAATTAAATCTCTTTATTGTCTTTTTTACCTAATAAATTTTCTAATTCACTAATCGCATCTTGTAAAGTTGCTTTTAACGAATCGAATTCAACATGATTAACAACAGCGCTCGTATTTGCTTCATTGCTTAACTGCTGCCTGGCGCCTTCGATGGTGAAACCTTGGGTATATAACAATTTTTTTATTTTACGCACTAATAAAACATCATTGCGCAAATAATAACGGCGATTGCGCCGTTTGCTGGGACTAAGTGCTTTAAATTCCTGCTCCCAATAACGCAAAACATGCGGTTTAACATCACATAGTTTTGCTACTTCGCCAATACTGAAATAAATTTTATCCGGTATGACCGGTAAATTTTCATCACTTATCTTCTGTACGGTTTTCATGCTGGTTTGCATATTGTTCCACCCTGGTTCTTAATTTCTGACCCGCGCGGAAAGTGACTACCCTTCTCGGTTTAATCATCACCACATCGCCGGTCTTCGGATTCCTTCCTGGACGTGTTTTTTTATCACGTAGCATAAAGTTTCCAAATCCTGATAGTTTTACCATCTCGCCACGCTCTAATGCCAAAGCAATTTGTTCATAGACGAGTTCGACAATTTCCTTTGCCTCCCGCTTATTTAGACCCAACTTTCCATGTAAACTTTCAGATATTTCTTGTTTTGTAAGAGCCATCTCAACCCCGCAGTTGCGCTGCAAAATCATTTTCCAGATTACGCATGAGCTTAGTGATCAATTCATCAATTACGTCATCAGTTAAAGTTTGGTCTAGCGACTGAAAGGTTAATCTTACTGCCAAACTTTTTTTGTCTTGCTCAATTTGTTGACCTTGATAGATATCAAATAATTCTATATCGCGCAATAGCTTTCCACCAGTTTTTTTAAGTGATGCTTCAACTTCCCCATATTGGATCTGACGGTCCAATATAAACGCAAGGTCGCGGGATACGCTTGGGAATTTGGAAATTTCGTGTCTTTGTTTTTCTCGAGTTGTTTTTAGGCAAGAAGTATTTAATTCGAATATGGCTATGCTGGCATTGATATCGATCATTTGCATAAAGGCGGGATGGAGTTCTCCGACATAGCCGATGATTTGATTATCGAGATAAATATAGGCGGATTTGCCTGGGTGCAAATAAGGTTTAGCTTCGCAGGGTTTGAAAGTTACAGGGCCGGTTTTTGCTAAATCCAACAAAGCGATGACTTCATTTTTTGCATCAAAATAATCCACTAATCGTGATGGACTACCCCATTGTTTAATTAAAGCTTCACCTAATAATAATCCGGCAACTTTTTCTTCTTCAGAGATTTTTTCTTCGAAAAAATTAAAGCAGACGGCGAGTTCGTAGATGCGGATATGATATTGCTGGCGTTTGAAATTGTAGATGGCGGTTTGGATTAATCCCGGGATTAAGCTAGTGCGCATGACGGATAAATCAGCTGACAAGGGATTAGCTAATTTGATGCTGGCTTGGGGTGAAAACCATTGAGCGATTTTTTCATCAATAAAGCTGTAATTAATAACTTGCATGAAGCCGCGGGCGGATAAATGTTCATATAATTGCTGATCGCTGACAACATGGGCTGGCAGGCTTGCCATTTTCATTGGCACGGTGATATTACTTGATTTGATTTGATCGTAACCATATAGGCGTGCAATTTCCTCGATTAAATCTTCTGGACGTTCGATATCAAAACGATAAGAAGGTGGTATTACCTTACAGTGTCCGGAAGTTTCTGACAGAAACTTCATTTGCAAAGATTCGAGTTTTTGGGTGATCGTTTTATCTGGAATATTAATGCCTAATGTGCGATCCACCTGTTCTTTCGTTAAAGAAATTGCATGACCTGGATAAACCTGTTTTGATTCATCCATTGTCTGATAAGCGGAAACCTTGCCACCTAGATATTGCAGAATTAAATCCGCCAAACGTTTCACCGCAATTGCTGGCAAGGCTGGATCAACACCACGTTCAAAACGAAAACTGGCATCGGTAGTCAATTGCAAACAACGTAAACTCTTGGCAATTGTCTCCGGCACAAAATGTGCGCTTTCTAAAAGAATGGTATGAGTATTTTCATCTACAGCTGAAGCTTCAGAGCCAATAATTCCGGCCAGTGCGACTATGCCATTTTGATCGCAAATAACCAAATCGGAGCTATTTAATGTGTAGGTATTTTTATCTAATGCAACAAATGAACTATTATCTTTAGATAATTGAATTTTCAACGGAATCTTTATTTTATCAAAATCAAAAGCATGCATCGGTTGGCCGAGTTCCAGCATCACGTAATTCACCAGATCAACTAAAGGATTAATCAAACGTAGGCCAGAACGTAGTAAGCGCTGCTTGATCGAGTTAGGTAGCTGGCGGTAATTATCAATGCCGTCAATTTTAACAGCATGATAGACCGGCGCTTTTTCAGAAATGGTATTGGTAAATAAATTCGTAGCACTAGCTTGAAGCTCGCTTGCAGCAGGATAAGAAGCTGTTTTGCTTTCAGTCAAAGCAGATAAATCACGCGCTAAACCATACACAGAAAGGCAATCACCGCGATTAGGCGTAATCCCAAACTCAATAATATTGTCATCCAAGCCCAAATAATCGACCAGCTTTTGACCGACAGGAGCTTCTGCTTCCAATTCAATAATCCCTTCACTCTTTTCAGCCAAGCCCAATTCTTCCGCCGAACAAAGCATGCCTTGCGATTCAACACCGCGCAATTTGCTTAATTTAATTTCAAATGCTGGAGATAATTTCGCGCCAATTTTTGCCAACGCTACTTTCAACCCTGCCCTGACATTGGCTGCGCCACAAACAATCTGGTATTGCTGACTACCGTCACTCACCTGGCAAACGCTTAGACGGTCTGCATTCGGATGACGTTCAGTTTTAAGGACTTCTGCAACAACGATATCCGGCGATTGGCAACCCGCAGGCGTGACACTTTCGATTTCCAGGCCGCCCATGGTAAATTTTTCAAGGATTTCTTTAAGGCTAAGTGGGGAGGAATAATATTCGCGCAGCCATTTTTCTGATACTTTCATCGGTTCTATCCATCAAAACTGTTCTAAAAATCTCAAATCATTCTCAAATAATTTTCTTAAGTCATTGATTTTTAAATAAAGCATGGTCAAACGATCTAAGCCGATACCAAAGGCGTAGCCACGGTATTTGTCAGGATCAATGCCAACATTTTTTAAAACATTGGGATGCACCATGCCACAACCTAAAACCTCTAACCAACCGGTATTTTTACAAACCCGGCAACCTTGGGCATCACAAATCACGCAACTCATGTCCATTTCAGCCGAAGGCTCGGTAAAAGGGAAATAGGAAGGACGAAAACGAAAGTTTAATTGCCTGCCAAAAAACTGGTTTACAAATTGCTCTAACACCAAGCGCAACTCGGCAAAACTAGCCGTTTGATTAACGACCAAACCTTCCAACTGGTGAAACATAGGTGTATGCGTTTGGTCAGAATCGCGCCGGTAAACCCGTCCCAATGCATATAAACGTACCGACAAGTCTTGTTCCGGCTGATTTTGTAGCGCCGCCACTGCTGCTTTCAATGCCCGAATTTGAACCGTAGAAGTATGCGTGCGAAGCAAACGCCCATCTTCAAAAAAGAAAGTATCCAGCATGGCGCGCGCAGGATGGCTTTCGGGGAAATTTAAAGCGGTGAAATTGTGATAATCATCTTCGATTTCTGGCCCAATTGCTTTCTCGTAAGACAACGAATGTAACAATTTTTCAACACGAGAAATGACTTGAGTCAGGGGATGAATACGACCATTTTCCAGCCCACGAGCAGGTAAAGTAATATCTAACTTTTCTTTCTCAAGCTTCTGGTTTAATTCAATTTTTTCAAGCTGATGCTTGGTTTCATCCAATTGCTGAAGCAGACCTTCTTTGAAGCTATTCAAAACCTGCCCCAAAACGCTTTTTTGCGCCGGTTCAGCCTGGGCTAATTGTTTATAGAAATTGGCAAGAATTCCTTTTTTGCCGAGATAATGAACACGAAGCTCTTCCAATTCAGCCAAACTCTTAGCCGCTTCTACTTGCTGTTTAGCCGCTAAACCAATTTGCTGAATTTCAGTTTCCACTTAAGAACTCGTTTGAGAATAATTTGAATTAAATCATCTTAAATAAACGTAGGGGGGATTAGCGAAGCGTAATCCACCGTTTTTACGAAGTCCCCGTTAAAACCAGTGGATTACGCTTCGCTAATCCCCCCTACTTTAATAATGAATTAAGCCGCCTGCCTCAAAGCTGCTTCGGCCTTAGCCACCACCGCCTTAAACGCCACCGGATCCGTAATCGCCAAATTAGAAAGCACTTTACGATCCAACAGCACATTCGCCTTAGCCAAACCCGCAATTAACCGGCTATAACTCAAACCATACTCCCGCGCCGCAGCATTCAAGCGCACAATCCACAAAGCCCGAAACTCACGTTTCCGCTGCTTGCGATCCCGATACGCATACTGCAAAGCCTTAATAGCCGATTGCTTGGCAACCCGATAAACCCGGCTGCGTGCGCCATAATGGCCCTTGGTCTTATTCAAAACTTTCTTATGTCTGGCCCGGGCCTGTACACCCCGTTTTACTCTTGCCATGATAATTAACCCTCGATTTTAGATTTCCAACATCTGCTTCACGGAAGCCAGGTCACTCGGCGCAACCAAAGCCATGCCCCGCAAATGTCTTTTACGTTTCATTCTTTTCTTCGTCAAAATATGGTTCCGCAAACCACTGCGGTGCTTATACTGCCCCGTCGCCGTCCGCTTAAAACGCTTAGCAGCGCCCCGGTGGGATTTTAGTTTTGGCATATTGATACCTTATTACTTTAGTGTTTCAAAAAAGAACATGCTTTATAACCTAAAATTGGCAATGGATCAATCTTGAGACACATTAAAGGTAAAGTTTATTTAGTCTAGTAAAAAAACCATATTAGAAGGGGCAGTTTCAATCTCCCTGATCTGATCATCAATTTTTTTTAATAAATCACTATGCTCTAAATTTCCTGATAAAAGTAATTCTTTAGCTGTATTAAATTTAGAGAGGGCCAATTGAGGCTGTGCTGCGCCCTTATATAAGACGCCGTCACTATACACAGCATGCACCAATTGAGTTAAAACTTCCCTTTCTTGCTTGGCTTTATTTATATGGTTTTGAGCAGCCCTTTTATCTATAACCGAATCAAAAGTATTTATTGCCAATTGATTATATTTTAATGCTGCTTTTAAAGCATTGAAGTTAGATGTTGGTTGATCTAAGTGTTTTCTTTTATATGTAATAGATAAATTCAGATAACAAGTTGCTAATTGTTTTTTTAAAAAATCATCATCGTCTGGTGGTAAATTTTTGTTATTAGCAATGTTGGTTAATATAACCTCGAGCTTCTGATATAAATTTATTTTTTCTTGAAAATTTGAGGCTTTGTGTCCTTCAGCAGCTAAATCCCTTATTTGCTTCTTCTGTAAGCTAGTAAAGCATGCGTCAATAAATGATAAAATACTCATTAACAATAATAATTGAGACACTTCTTTGCTTATGTTCTTGTCCGCTAAATTTTTTTTAAATTCAGAAAAAGGGGGTATAGAGATCTCTGAAGACTCGACTATTTGAACAAACACCTTGGCTGCAATGCTAAAATCTTTCAACGCACAAAATTTACCCTGTAAAGGTGGGAAATTCAGCTTCACATCAGAAATCCCCAATTCAGATAAATACGCCGTGAGTACATTTGCAATAAAATATAGTTTCTGCATAGAAATATTAGGCTCAACAACATTAGCAGAAGAAACAGTATTCGACTTAGCTATTTTCGATTTAAACTTAGTACCTGTAGGTAATCCCAAAATAGATATTATATCAGTAGAAATATTTAGAAATTGATAAATTACTTCAGAATCCTCTTTATCAAAAAAACTTATAAACTGAATTGAAGGGTTTTTTTTATGATTTTTTTTCAAAAAAGGAGGGAAACAAAGTTGAAAAATTTCATTACATAAATCTTCAGGTATTTTTTTATCTTTATATTTGCTTAAAAACAATTGATCAATTAATTTTCTTACAATAAATCTTTTATATTGAACAATCAATTCAGGTTGGAAATCGCAATTTAATCTAAAATATTTATTTAAAGGAGAAGTTAAAATAAACCGCTGATTATCATCATTGTATTCATAACCATTACTTATACGCTTAAATAAATTAGAAAATACTTTTGTGCATGGTGTTAAAAATATACCAATTTTTAGTAAAAACTGGATCTGATTTTCACCTTCCGCTATCAAATGAATCGTTTTAGCCTTGTTTTGATCTCCTGAAACAATCAAAACATAAGGATGAAAGCTTTCTGTAGTATCTTCATGCTTTACTAAAATATAAGTGCCAGAAGGAAATTGACTGATAATTACTTCTAAGTGTCCTATATAAACTTGAGGAAGAACAACTGGCGTGAAACCCGGCAGTGTCTCTATCAGCGGTTTTTTTTTCATATCATAATTATTATTGTGTTAATTGCATCAAAGCTATAGAACGATTTTTTATTTATTCTTCGGCCCAATCACCATCACCACCTGTCTGCCCTCAAATTTAGGCTCGAATTCGATGATGCCGTATTCTTGCACATCCTGAATCAAGCGATTGAGTAATTTGAATGCTAATTCATGATGCGTCACTTCGCGCCCACGGAAGCGAACGGTGACTTTGACTTTGTCTTTGTCTTCGAGGAAGCGGATGATGTTTTTGAGTTTGACGTTGTAATCGCCGATGTCAGTTGTCGGGCGTAATTTGATTTCTTTGGTTTGGACTTGTTTAGTATTTTTTTTCTGTTGGGATAATTTTTTCTTTTGTTCGAAGCGATATTTATCATAGTCCATAATGCGGCAAACGGGAGGATTAGCATTTGGCGCAATTTCGACTAGATCGAGTCCGGCTAAATCGGCTTGTTCTAGCGCTTGGCGGGTGGGAGTTTTACCAAGCTTGTCACCATTTTCTGCGATGAGAAATACTTCTGGCACGTTAATCTGACGATTAATACGCGTTTCTTTTATTTTAGTAGTAATAGTTTAATCCTCTATTTGCGTTTGTTTTTGAGCAATCATTTGTTTCAGTTGTTCTAAAAATTGATCAACTTTCATGACACCTAAATTTTTGCCCGACTGAGTCCGTATTGCAATCGTTTTGTCAGCGACTTCGCGGTCGCCGATCACGATATGATAAGGGACACGTGCAATTGCGTGTTCGCGGATTTTATAGCCGATTTTCTCATTTCTCAAGTCGGTTTTGGTCCGAATGCCGGCAGCATTTAATTCGCGGCCGACTTGATTTGCCCAATCGGCTTGAGAGTCAGTGATCGTACATATGACTACTTGTACAGGCGCTAACCATAATGGCAATAGACCAGCATAATGTTCCAATAAAATTCCCATAAAACGCTCGAGTGAGCCGAAGATGGCGCGATGTAACATCACGGGCGTTTTGCGGCTGCTGTCGGCTGCTACGTAACTTGCTTCTAAACGTTCCGGCATAAAGAAATCAAGTTGCAATGTGCCGCATTGCCAAATGCGGTTTAAGCAATCACGCAATTTAAATTCAATTTTCGGCCCATAAAATGCGCCCTCACCTGGCTGCAAGATAAAATTTAAACCGCAATCTTTTAAAGCTTCTGCCAAATCATTTTCAGCACGGTCCCATAATGCATCAGAACCAATTCTTTTTTCAGGACGAGTCGATAAAGCAAAAATAATATCTTTAAAACCAAAATCCTGATAAACCTTAATCAAACGTTGAATAAAATTACGCGCTTCATCACGTACCTGCTCTTCCAAGCAAAAAATATGGCCATCATCTTGCACCAGATGACGCACGCGCATTAACCCATGCAAAGTACCCGAAGGTTCATTGCGATGGCAGGAACCAAATTCCGAAAAACGAATCGGTAAATCGCGGTAACTTTTTAAACCTTGATTAAATACTTGCACATGGCAAGGGCAACTCATCGGCTTAATCGCAAACTGATGTTTTTCCGATTCGGTAGTAAACATTTCTTCACCGAATTTTTCCCAATGGCCCGATTTTTCCCACAAAATACGATTGACTACCTGCGGCGTGCGAATTTCTTGATAATTATCTTCCGCTAATTGTTCGCGAATATAATTTTCTAAAATCCGATACAAAGTCCAACCATTGGCATGCCAAAACACCATGCCAGGCGAAATATCTTGTAAATGAAATAAATCCATCTTCTTCGCCAATAAGCGATGATCGCGCTCTTCGGCTTCTTTAATGCGTTTTAAATATAAATCCAGCTGCGCTTGATCCGGCCAGGCAGTGCCATAAATACGTTGTAGCACTTCATTATTCGCATCACCACGCCAATAAGCGCCAGCTAATTTGGTTAATTTAAAGGCTTTGAGACTAGCAGTCGAAGGCGTATGCGGCCCACGGCATAAATCAATAAATTCGCCTTGCTGATAGAGACTTAAAATTTCATTTTGCGGAATATCTTGAATAATTTTGACTTTATAATGCTCGCCCATTTTTTCAAATAATCGAATCGCCTCATCACGCGGCATTTCCATGCGCTTGACCGGTAAATTTTCTGCCGCAATTTGCTGCATCATTTTTTCAATTTTCGGCAAATCCTCTAAATGAAAACCCGCTGGATAATAAAAATCATAATAAAAGCCATCTTCAATCACCGGCCCAATCGTCACCTGCACTTCTGGATAAAGCCGCTTGACCGCTTGCGCCAGCAAATGCGCACAAGAATGCCGCAAGATTTCCAAGCCTTCAGGGTCGGCGGTGGTGATCAATTGCAGTTGGCAGTCTTGGGTAATTTCATAATTCAGATCAACTAAACGGCCATCGACTTTTGCAGCCAGTGAACGTTTGGCTAATGAAGGGCTGATCGCATGCGCTACTTTTTCGGCAGTCATGGCTTGATCGAAATTTAGGGTTTTTCCATCTAATAAGGTAATTTGCATACGTTGCCTTGCTCAATATCAAACTGAAGGCGTGATATTACGATGAAGTGGGGGAATACAAAAGGGGTTGCTGACTGTAGGCCAGAAAATCTGATTTGTAAATTCGGTTTATCAGATTATAAACGGAAGGCTGTATGGTATGACCACGTATAAACCTTGAAAATTGTAACCCTAGCTTACAATTTTCAAGGTTGATGACCTGAGTGTTCCTGTATAGCGCTTAAGGCTTAATTACAAATGAAACGATTGATTTTTACTGGCTGAGATCAGACCACCTTTTGTCTCAAGCTATCATTGTCATTGCGCTAATCGACCATGTTCTACTTTTGATGAATATGGATTAGCTAATTTATATAAATTTGTTATTAATTCTTTTTCTTCTGATGGGATATTTTCATTGCGATCTATTTTTTCCTTTTGTGATTGGCATAAATCGTCCCATGCCTTTATTGTTAAATCATTTTGTTCCAGTAGTAAGTTTCCAGCAGCGACTGCATATTTTTCAATGGTAATCGAAAAATTATTGTTTTTGCTTCCTAAAATTATTTCGGCAATGTATTTATGCAAAGGATGAAATAATATGTTAGGAAAATTATTTTCTACTGTCTGGAAATGCTCTTTCAACTTTGCGTGGTTATTCTTGTCTAATATAATGTCAAAAAGTGATGTGATTTGCATAATCAAGAGATCATCGAATTTTTTAAACTCATTAGATATTTCTAGCTTACTAATTTTTATCATGTATTCATGCAAAATAACATAAGCAATATATTTATTCGGTATGTTAAGTTTTCTATCAAAAAAATTCCTTGTTCTTATCAAAAAATTATTAAAATCACTTAATGATTTATTATTCATTTTTTTAAGGCTTGGCTGAATTTCATCTATAAATGTTTGGATTTTTTGACTCATACTTTGGCGCAACAGTCCTTTATCAGAAAAAAAACCCTCTCTTGTTTGAGTTAGTGGAATTTGCTGTATTCTAGAGCCCAACCTGTCAGGTAGCTGATCAGCACGTCTATTTGTAGAAACAAAGCTTACAGCAGAATTTCGGCCAAGATTTTTCTCAGCCGGTTTACTTGAAGAACTTTGCATTCTATTAGCCTCAAGACCTTCAGCAGCTTTTAAAAGCGCAGAAGAAGAAAATGTATTTTGGTTATTTTGAGAGCCCAAAACGTTTAATTGACCGGTTAGATCTGTTGTTTTTTTTGAAATTTCAGGGGAAGATATATTACCCCTAAAAACCAAAGCATCCATACTTTCAATAACTTGGTTAATATTTTTTAGTAAAATCTTATTTGAATCATTTTTATTATCAGGAAAAATTTTTTCTGTTTTTTCTTTGAAATCTTCGAAAGATTTTTTTAAGATATTAAAATATTCATTTGTTTGAGTAGTGAATTTTTTGATTGCTTGTTTTTGTGTATCCAGATTTTCAGCGCCTTGTTTTTTTGCTATTGACTTTTGCTCTTCTAATGTTTTTTTGCTTTTCAAAAATTTTTTTAAGCAGAGATATAAGTCTTCAAAATTACGCAATAAATCAGGATATTTATTTTGCAAAACTGAAAAATTTTCAAGCACAAACGTAGCAAATTTATCCAATAACAATAAATCCGGATCAAATTTATCAGGTTCTCTAGGAATAATTTTTTTTAATTCCGAACTAATCTTGTCTAAAAGTAATGAGAAAAAATTTTCATTATTTTCTGTATCGAAAGCTTTCAATACACTGCCCATAAATTTTTTAAATTCATTATTTTCGATCAGGCTTCCGGAGATCCGGGGATCTAAATTATGAAAACTTAAAAAAAGTTTAAAAATTATCGCTTTAAAGAACGAGTCAGCGTGCTGAGTTATAAATGCATCAAATTCGCGTGAGTTACATACACCCGCTTTATTTAAAGAGAATTGAAGAGTATCTTTAACGCTTCGAAGGTATTGCGTGCCCTCGAAATCTTTAGGAAGGTGGCTTGTTTTTAAATTTAATATTGCTTTACTGAGGTTTAAAAAGCGATCTTTCTCTGCTGACATACACACTCTTTCTTATTATTATTTTTTTTATGAGCACAAAATATACAGCTGATTTCTTAAGATTTGATTAAGTCTGTAATTCAAATTTTCGCGTGATTTCTCTGGGGTGATAAAAATTTATGTCAATTTCAAGGCGATTGGTAGTTGTGACAAATGGATACCGAGTTTATTTAGCTCGCAGGCGCACCACTTACGAAACATTTCTTCCGCAAGTAGCGTTGCTGAATAATTTTACTCAGTCACTAAATCGTAGGGGCAGGCCCCTGTGCCTGCCCTAGTCTCGGCGCTACCGATATGATGGGAACCACCGGGGTTCCCCTACAAAAAGATTCAGCAACTCATTGATTATTCAAGTTGCAAAATGAAGGCTCATTTTATGGCGAATGCAACAGCGTAAAAACTTGCCCTCGTTTTTAGGCTCTGTTATCTTAGCGCCTCTTTCATAGGCACGTAGCTCAGTTGGTTAGAGCACCACCTTGACATGGTGGGGGTCGTTGGTTCGAGTCCAATCG
>CAYTUN010000071.1:0-11658 GCA_964441315.1 uncultured Gammaproteobacteria bacterium
CCTCTCATAGAGACCGGCCAAACACAAATTTACAGAAGAAACGTTACACCATCTAAAGCTGTCGACACCCTTACTAAAGTCTCATATCCTTTAACACATGCTCTATAATAACTTCCAACAATAATTTGACCATTTTGTTCGTCAAGACCCATCTCGCGTAAAAAATCTTCACTACTAATATTCTTTATCCACTCTTTTATTGAAATTTCTGGGGCCGTCCAAAATTCTCTTTTTAATGGTTTTGTGCTTCGCAAATCGCTTAGCCATATTGGTGGCACTGTAAGGGCATTTTCCTCAATCCAATTTTGTAAAGTGACACCACCAAAATCATCTTGTGGTGAAGCTAATGCATGATTCTGCATTAATTCCCCAATAGAACAACACATAGCGTGCCACTCCAAGTAAGTTTTATAATTTTCTAACGTAGGACTATATCCATGCCGGTGTGTCCATAAGTTATATTCATGGCTTGGAAATCTAGCGCGCCGTTTATCACTACCCCATGACGTAGCATTCAAATCTACTTTCCATTTCTCTATAATCCAACTTTCAGCTGTATCTAAAAACTTTTTACTATCAACATCATGGAATATATTGATAGCTTTTGAATACCAATATGGCAGTGTGTCCATAGAATCGAATTGAAAGCGCCCGCTATGCGATTCGCCATAAAAGCTGGTATATCCCCTATAACCAGTAATGATTTTGCTTGGGAGTGGCGACGCATTTATACTTTCTAACAACATCTTTTTTTCAATATCCCATTTTAATTCACCAGTTGCTGATAGTTTTTTTAAAATACTTTTAGCGAAATGTCTAACCACAACGTGAGGGAAACTTTCATCTCTAGCAAAATCTAAAATTGTATCTGCATGTTTTATAATTGCTAAAGGCATTTCACCGGCAACCCTATCCAATGCAATTAATAACCATAGCCGAGAAGCCATCCAATAAAATGGGCTATCAGCCAAACGATAGTTGGCTAGTTTTTCTTGATTATAAAGCTGAATAAGTTCATCAATGACAGAAAAATCATTTAACTTAGCCAAAGCACGTATCGTGTGAGCAGCACGCCAGCGAATTCTTACATCGACATCCCCTAAAAAAGCATACAGTAATTTAGCAAGACTACTTGTTGTCTTATTTGGGCAAATAGATAAACATAAAAAATCGCTATAATCCTTTTCAGGAATTCGCTTAATCAATCTATCAATATGCCGCTCAATTATATTTTGTGCTTCCTGAGGCTTAATGTAGCTGATAATTAGCTCAACCAATGAATAAAAAACTGAAACTTCAAGGCCATCAATATGTTCTTCTATTCTATTTATCAATAATTTGGCTATTTCCTGTTTTGGTATAGTTAGAAAGCCGAGTAATTCTGGCAAAGATGCGTAACCAAAAGAAAGATGGCGACCAAGATTAAGGAAATGAGTTTTAATAAAAAGTGGCAGCTTTTCATTCGGCCAATCTTCAATTATAAATGATTTACCTGACCACTCTTTCAAACATTCAACAAGTATACTTCCGACATCACAGTACGGCGAAATATTTAAATCATCAAAGCAAATTAAATTTAGAAAAAGGCTATAATTTTCAAAATCAATATAGTCACTAATTTTTAACAAAAGCTCTAAATCATCTAAAAATATTTCTTGATTTTTTGCTTCTGCCGATATTTTCTTTATACAATTTTTTATCCCATCAGCGGAACTAAAATCATAATTGTAAAAGTCGATGGCTGAAAGAAAATTATCCGCTTTTATTTTTTCTTTTGCTGAATCATAAAAATTATTATAGTCATATTCCATTGGTAAACTGTTTTTTGAAAGAAAATTAGTAAATTCCTCAAGTTTACATGGCCAATAACTTGGGCTTCCATTCTGAAGCAGAGATTGCACGATTTCATTTATCTCGCAATGCCCAAGGTGTGAAAACCGCTTTAATTCATCAAAAGCTATTTCTTCAGCTAATTTCTTTTTTGATAAATTATCAACCTTAGCAACAATCTTCTTTAATAAATCGACATCCACCTTATCCAAGAGCTTGAGAAGAGCCACGGCTTGGGCTGGACTCAACTGATCATTTTCCAAACCTATATCAATTACACGCGGTAATAAATATTGCCGACCCACCACGTTAGAATCTTCCCACATCCCTATGTAGGCTAAGGTTTGTGGCATATCCAGTGTAGCAAGTGCACCAATAATTGCTTTCCAGGGGAAATTATCATATATCTGCAAGCGAACAGAAACATCCATCACAATAGTCGCAATCTGATGCGCAATCTGTCGCTTAATATCTTGACCATTAAAAGCACTTATTGATTTTTCAACCAACGGAGCAATCAGCTTTAATTCAAATTGTGTTTCAACATCAACCTCATTCGCTGCATGATTTGCGCTCTGAAAGAGTAAATATGCTTCATTTTTATTAATAGGAAGTAATAAACGAGCAAGCTTTAGTAAGTTTTCCAACTTTTGACTAGAAGCTATTTTGTCTACTCTTATTAGATCAGTCCGTTGCTTGATATCTCTTCTTATGTTTCCATGCAATGGCCGTAACAAACTTAAATTTCGTAAAACTTCACATTGCTCTTCAGAAAAAGGCTCCGGCCAAGTTTCAAAAGTTAAGGTAGCTAATTGCCATAATATAGAAGGGTTTATGCTTGGCAGCATATTTAAGGAAACAAGTGAGCAAGCAATCTGCTTATATATTTTTGGTAATAAATAATGATACCTGTACTGTATGCGGTAATTTTGATTACTAAATTGTTTAAGCACTTCATTGAATCTGCCTTCAATATTCTGAAGAGAGACATTTTTTAACAATACCTGAGAACGCAAATCAAAAAATTTTAATAATAAATCTAAAAAATCTTTCAATTCAGATTTATCTTCTTGATTCTTTCTTCCGAACTCTTTTAATTCTTTTTCTGTGAAGTTTTTCGTTGGATCAGCGTAAGAAATCCAAAATGATTTTAAATCGGGCTCCTTGCCTTCTAAACGTTTTAATAAAGCAAATGCTCGCAACGAAACGTCAAGTTTCTGCAAATCAAAATGATGTAAATTATCACCCCTACGCAGCTCATCTTTTATAAACAACTCTAAAACTGGCTTCAGATTTATAGCGTTCTCGTCTTGAGAAATTACAAATTCACAGCCTGTTAATATTACATCCAAGTAATGCCGTGTACACTCCGCCGCATCGCCAGTTTGATAGAAATAGTTTTTAACATCAATAAATTTACAGCATAGGGGGTGTACTAGCGCTAAACTTAGAAGAAAAATATCAATTTCTTCACCTACTATCGCTAATGGCACTGACAATAAAGAACGCCAAGGCTCATCAATGCTGCCATTATTTAAACAAGCCTTTACCAGCTCGATCTCACCTAATACTATAAGTTTTTTCACCAGTGTTAATGCAATAAAAAAAGCACTAGTTTTAGGCTTCCAGCTTAATAAAGTATCTACAGCCTTCTCGCAACCATCCTGCCGTAAAACTGCCTCGATTTGAGCTACTATGTCATTAACTGTAATTAGCCAAGGTTTTCCATAAGAGCTCGAACGATTTTGTTCTAGAAAGTCTTCTTTACGGCGAACTAACCATGCTTCTAGCATCTCTTTTTTTTCAGTCACCAAAATACGATTAGCTGCACTAGTTTTATTTAATGTTAGTAAATTTATTAAATGAAATAAAATTCTTCCATGATGTTCATACTCATCAGAATCATATAAAACAGTTCGGGAAACGGTATCATAAGCAAAATGTACTGCTAAATCTGGGTTGTCAATTAGCATTTTTTTAAATGCTATATCAGTTTTTAAAGCTTCTGCACCAATTAATAAGATTGTAATTGCATCAGGAATGTTCTCTGAGGCCAGGCATATCCTCATCGCAATACGGAGCCGTTGCCGTTGAATTTCACCACGTAAAATAAGATCAGGAATTGCCTCTAAACTAGAACATTTTTCAATCAGTTCTATAATTTGCTTCTTCCGTCCGCATTTAAACAAAACCCCTGCAACATGTTTAGCTGCGTAGCTATTAGAATAATGCTCTTTAACTAAATAGTCAGCAAGGTCACTTTCCACCCGTGTAAGCTGCTGAGAACCTTCATCACGGGCAAATTCTTCAAATTCTTCATCAGAGAAACTTATCAAATCACTCTCAATCTTTACTCCAGGCAAATAATTACAAATATCATAGATACGAGCATTCGTCAGCTTAATGATTGCAGCAAAATCTTTAATTGGAATCGGTCGCGGCATTACGGTTAAGCCAGCGCATACTAGTTTAATTTTTTGTTCTTCACCGTCCTTGTATAATAATTCTTGAAATTGATCGTAAAATATTTGTTTAAGTATTTTACCTTTCGGTCTTAGATACTCTAATGCTCTTTCTGGATCATCTTTAGCATATTGAAAAGCATAATTTTGCACTCTTACATTTTGATTAGATAATGCATGAAACTCTTCAACCCACTGCTGGGATGCTTCAGTCCAAACGCTGTAAACATAATTATTTGTTTCGTTAAAACTGAAATTAGAAATGGTGATATATTTATAATATGAATTCAAATTTAGTTCTGAAATGCGGCTAGAACGCGATGTAATAATAAATCGCACATTCTTTGGAAGTTCATTGATTTTAGCAAACTCATTAATAAAACTTACTTCTGGTGGAGTGCATTGATTGGCGGCTATGATAGAATTATCAGCAGCATCTATTGCAATTACTAGTAAAGCGTTTTCATTTCTTTTCGTAACAAGATTTGCAAAGATTTCAAGACGTTTTCTAAAAATTCTCGGATAATCATATGTCGAATTATTTCCTATTAGAAGCGGCGCATTTAAGCGGCTAGCAAGTTCATTTATCAATTGCAAATAAACAGCATTTGGGCGATGGCGATAAGCGGACGAATTTAAATAACTACCTCCCCCATAACAGTCAAACACAATCATGATGGAATCAGTAGATAGATTTTTAACAATCTCCTGCAAAATTGTAGTCTTACCGCAACCTCCTTCACCATTTAGGCAAATATACTGTGTCCCACTTTGTAGTTCTTTAATGATACTATGTGTATTTTCACGGGGCACTGTATAATGCGGGTGCTTAACTTCGGCTGGACAAGGAAATAAAGCAGCATGATCAGAGACCCCCATCCAGCTTAATACGGTGGCGCAAGTAATATCAGATTTACTCTCACTGTCAGGCAGCATTAAACGACTTACTTTATCTTTAAGATTATTTACAGTGTCATGAGCATCACTCTCGGTCAAATCTGCTATTGATATAGTAATCTGCTCTTCCAAATTAAAACGTGAATCCCCCCCACATAAATCAAAATTCAAAGCTCGGATAAATAACTTAAAATCTTCATCACTTAATTCGCTAGCTTCTTTTAAAACACAATAATCAGAAGAATTTTCACTTTCTAATGCATGTTGAACAGTACTATGTATTGGCCGATTACTGACTAAGCGAATAGTCAAATTGTTACTTGCTATCAAATTACTATTCATCTTTTTGATTTCACTAAAAACGGACGAAAATTTAGCAATGATAGATTTTTTTCTCTTTCCTCTAGCAGAATATTTAAGATTTGCCACGGTCCATGGCTTAGCAGAATTAGTTGTAGAATATTTAACCTGCTCAATAATAATTTTTTCAGCACTTTCAATGCTGCTTCCACCAAAATAAAGTGCACAGTCAACAACACCCCATGTTTCTTGTGATGAATTTGTCTCGTCTTGGTAAGTTAAGCCTTCTACAGTTACTAAATTAAGCAAACTAGTACTGTCTAATAATGTCAAAGCATGCCTAAGTGTCCACCACACATGAAAATCATCGCCCGCATTGGAAGAACGCGCTCCACTGAAGTTGGGTTTTTTTTTGGCTGCGTCACGCATGTAATAAATCTATGAGTATTTATATAAAGTTAATTAAAGTGGCTTAATGGAGAACATATACTAGGTGAATTAGGCACGTTAGATAATTATTAAAAATAAATTCTACTATTGAAGTAATAAATTTAAAGCCTAAACACTTACCACCATCACCTTCAGCTTACTATGAAAGATCTGCGACCCTACTTAGCGATTTTTCCCAGCGCTTGACCGATTCGAGTTTTTAAAACCTCACATCAATTACGCTCAAATAGTATTATTTTATACTTTTACCAACTGCTCCGCCAACGTAATCTCCGTAACCTCAACCTCTCTTTTAATCTCTTTTCCAGCAATACCCACAGTCGATTGTGTCACACCAATTTTCTTAGTAATGAAAGAGAAAAATTGTCCTCCTCAAGTGAAGACAATTCTCCCTCATCAGGTATTTAATGTCAGAACTTTTTCAATTTCTCCAACAACCGCAGCCGCGCCATTTCCCAATCCCCTTGCGTGTCAAATAAATCCAACAAACGCAAATCAAAATACACTTCATCGCGATTACTTTGAATTTCAACATCGCCCGCTTTTTCACCTAAACGATAAAAAACGTGAATGAGTTGGGCTTTAGCCGCTTGTTCGCAAATTTCTTGCCAAGTGTTTTGATGCACTTTCTGCCATTGCATACAAGCTTGGTAGAAAATAAACAGCGATAAATCCGGCACCAAGTCAATGACAGTAAAATCATCGAGCAAATGCGCCGGATCCGCTATTCCACTTGCCAAAATTTCTTGGGCAAAGGTTTGAATTTTTTGTGGCGCACCACCAATAATGGCAGCCACTTCACTGTAGTAATCCATGAGGATTCTCCTTTTCGTTAAAAAAATAACGGAGAATCCCCCTGACGGAGTTTTCCCCGTCAGGGTAAAGATACAATGCACTAGATCAAACCTAATTCCGCAAATGAAGCGACTTTTGCCGCTGTCACCACCAGATGATCGAGTACTTTGACATCAATTAATTGCAAAATTTTTTGCAATTGTTGCGTTAAATGTTGATCCGCCTGGCTGGGTTCAGCGGTTCCTGAAGGATGATTGTGCGCCAAAATAAGGCTTGCGGCATTATGGTGTAACGCCCGTTGCACAATCACCCGCGGGTAAACCGTAGTTTCATTGATCGTACCTTGGAACAGTTTTTCAAATGCCAGGACACGATGTTGTTGATCTAGAAATAAAACGCCGAATACTTCGTTCAATTCTGCCGCTAATTGCAAACGCAAATAGCTTTTGACTTGATCGGAGGAATCGATCGTGACGGTGGTTGAAGCCCATTGCTTTTCCAAACAGGCCAAGGCCGCGGCAATTAATGCGTTTTCATTGAGAAAATGCGGCTTGGCTTTTTGCTTGGTTTTGCTGGGTAGTAAAGCTTTTTGCTGTGTGGCTAACATAAGGTTTTCCTTTTCGATTGAAATAATAAAAAGGGAAACCCGCCCCAAGGGAGAGTTTCCCTTCGGGGGTGGTGGATTGCGTCAGTTCAGGCTAATGCATGCGGACGCTCACCAGGGTTGCAACCGCTCGTGCCATCAAAGATCCTGCCATTTTCAGGCGGGCTTTCAATGATTGGCTTTCACGGCTTTTTTGGTTGACTTGAAGCTGGCGCAATTCGGTATGGATGCTATCTAAACCTTGCATCAACGTGGCGAATTGCTGCATCAGTGCTTGATGCGACCAACGTACTTCGTGACGAACGCCAAAGGCTTCAAGCGCCCAAGGCTCCAGGGTTTGGGTCGTCACTTGACTGACCTTTTGTGCCAAGAGTTCAGTTTGCAGTTGAAACAAGTCTTCCGTAGAAAACATAGCCGGATAGTCGAAGGAGAGCATTGCCAAAGGCTTTGCGCCCTCGCCTTGACTGGCCTTAATTTCCCGGTTGGGTTCAACGCTCACCTGAAAGTCATTGAGCCGCGCTTCCAAAATCACTAAATGTTTCGGATCTTCTGACGTTTGACCGGGATACACCTGAATAAAATTGGTGTAGTCGGCGCTAAACTTCAGCAGCACGACATGACCTGCGGTCACAACGGGCATTAAAGCTTTCAGTCGCTGACAAAGCCGTTCATCGGCTACTTCCATTTCCAAGCTAACGTGGTCGCCTTTGGCTTGTTCATGAAACAAGGGCGTCAACGCATCGAGGGAAATACAAAATTGCCGGTCTTCTTCATAACAACGACGTAAATAACCGTAACCACTCAACGTTAAAACGGATGGTGTGTTCATAAACATTTCCTTTTTTAAAAATAATTAAATGAGGAAATGCCCCTAGGGGAGCATTTCCCGCTAGGGTGAAGGGATGAAACATCAAAGGCATTGGCTGAACGATTTTTCCCGAGGGAAATCGTTTTGGCTAAAACGGCAATTGACGTTCGCTAATCTAAAATAACTTTATGCAGCAGCTTCGACTGCCAATTGCAAAATCTGGCAATCATGGGCATAAATGCCAACGGCATAACACGTTTGACCCGCTTTATCTTGGTACTCGCTGTAACGCAGTTCACCCGATAAATACAGTTTGCTGCCTTTTTTGACATGGCTGGCTACAAACTTGCCGAGACCGTTGTTGAAATACACCGTGTGCCACTGCGTATCCGTGACGGTATCGCCTTGGTCATTGGTATATTTTTTATTAGTCGCGACTGTGATGCGAACGAAACTGCCAGTTTGGGTTTCTTTCAAAACCACTGGATGATCGCCTGAGTAGCCAATTAACATGACTTGATTTAAATACGCCATAGCATTTTCTCCTTAAACTTAAAAACCCACAGGAGAAAATACTTTCCCTAAGGGGGAAGAATTTTCCCCAAGGGAGGTTGGAAATTAATTCATGTATTGCAGATAGGATTGCACAGTAATGCATAATGCTGCACCGTGAGGAACCCAATTGAATACGAGAATTGAAACAAATTAATTACGACAAAGTAATTAATTTTTGGTGGTAATTATTAATAACGCTATTAATAACGCACGCACCATTTTGCAATGGCGATCAAGATTTCACATGCGGAGGCTTGATCTGACTACTCTGTTTTGAGTCCTGAGTAGTGGCGACTTGAGTTTATTATTTAAACAAATTAATTTATTTTATTCAAGTTAGTAAATGATTTTAATTTTTATAACTCAAACCGAGTGAGGTGTGTTCTTTTAAAACAGGGACTCTTTCTTCGAAAAAAATCAACATTGCTGCTATCACAGCCGTGCTATTTTCTAATGTGATATAAGAATCGGAAGTTTTTGAAGACAGGCTGCTGAAATAATCGCGCAAACTTGATTTAAAATTCTTTTGCATAAATTCAATTAAAGCAAGATCCTCACTACGATGGAGATATTTTTCAAAATTTATATAAAAAAATTCTTTTGTTTCGTCAGCCAACAAATCATCAATAGTATTTTTCGACCAACGCCTTTTTAACAATTCACTTAAACTTGCTTTATGTGGTCGATTCCAATAATCCAACCCCCATGTCAGCGCTTGCGATATCGGATTAAAAGAAGTATTTTTCCCTTGAATTTCTGATAAACAACGCGTATCAGATTCATCAAAGCTGATGAAAAATAATTTACTTAGCGAATGGATTCTATTTTGTTTTTTTAACAAATCGAGTACTCCAGCGACGCCCTCGGAAGTAATCCCACTATAAGATACCATTATATGCATTAGTGTTGTATTTTCTCTTGCTAATTGCATCAAGGCCTTAAAACCATCATCACCCAGTGGGTTATACATCATGTGTAATACTTGCAAAGCATGGTTTTGCGATAATGCTCCAGCCAAGGCAGCCGCACCTTTTGGGCCAATTTGATTATGGCCTAAGCCTAAAAATTTTAAAGTATTATTTTTTGATAGTGCGGATGCGATAATAGTAATGCAATCATCGTCCAGTGCGAGACCATATAAATTGAGTGCTTCCAAACTACGATTTACAGCTAAAGCTGTTGCCAATGCTTGACTAAAAATAATTAATGCGGCTTTATCGGATTTAAGCGGAGACTCAATTTCAGGAAAGCGCAATTTTTTCAGTGAGTTATTTTTTTCAAGCATACTTGCCAGAGCTTGAAGTGAATCGACATCTTTAACAAACACTTGCTTTAAATTGAAAATTAAAACGCTTTTACCTTCATCAGTTTCCAATCTTTTAGCAAGTGTTTTAATTTGCGCATCTGTTAACTCTGCTGATTTAGCATCGATTGCCCTGATATTTTCCAGCCCTAAATCATTGAGCGATAAATTATACTGTTCAGCTAGATTCAGTCGCTCATTAGGCTGAATGCCATAATCAAGCAACATGTTGAAATGGGTAGAACCTAACCCTGGTTCTACCCTGTGGTGAAATTTTGGCGGCTCTCTTCAAGCTTTTCTTTCTTGTCGGATTGATTACTATTACTGCCAGGTAATTGATAAATAGCGCCTAATTTTGATTTGATATTTTTTTGCTTCTCTTCTTTGCGCTGAAGCATTAATTGTTGCTCTTGCTCAATAAAAGGCGCTAGATCGACTTCCATCTTGCCTTTTAAAATTTGATCAACTAATTCTTTATGTTCAACGTAAATTTTTTGAAAGGGATTTGCCCCTAATTGAGGCGTATAAATTGCTTCCAATAATTCAAGTAATTTTAAAGTGTATTGTGCAGGATTGGAAAAACCAGTATATACAAGACCACGTATAAAGAGTGGGATTGCAGTATCTTCAGTGCCATCTAACAAAATTGGAACAATTGAACCTTTATGTTTTTCTTTTTTTAATTTGGCAAAAACCTGTTCCAGCTCTAGGCTGACCACAGCGCCACTTTGAGTATTGGAATATTTCTCAAGCATTTTCTCAGAGCAAGCCACAATAACGGTGTCTGCTGTAGCAATTTTTTGTGTGTGGCCAGAAATCCACGAGCCCGTTTTGTTGTGCCACATATCTAATTGGACATTGACACCCACTGCCGCCAAGTGGACTGCCAATTGTTTTTGTATGAATTTTTCTTGCTTGCTATTTCCCCAGGCATAACAAATAAAACAGATGGGGTTTTTAGTAAGGGTGCCCTTAATTAATTCCAGTTGGGGGATCAATAATTTTAATAACATATTGCAAATGGCTTTATTGCGGACTTTTTGCTCAGCAGTTAATTTGATTGCTGCTGGTTTAACTTCTTTTTCACGAGTACTTTCCATTGTTTTATTAGCTCCTGTGTCTAAAATAAGATGATTGTCTTTGTTATTAGCTGTCACGCTTTGGTTGTTATCTGATTTTGATTTAATTTTAAAAATACGTCGGTAAAACAAACAAGCGGTAAAACAAGCCAAAATAATGAAACCGCCAAAAAACAAACTTATCGCAAAATAGTTTACAGCATTTTCCGACCCAGGCAATAGCTTTAAAGTTGGCCTGCATTGACGTGTTTGAATCTCATAAATCCGATTTTCAAATTTGTGAAGTATTTTATCATAGTCTTTATTGTGCTTATATTCAGTTAAACGCCTTTCAAGCACGCTTAAAACGTCCGGGTCACGAATTTGATCTTGTTTCAACAGAACATCGATGCAAGTTTGTCCTTCGGCGTCATTAGCAAAAATATTGGCGCCATTTTTCAGCAATACTTTGATGGCCCAGTTTTTATTATGTGATATTGCATTTCGCAATGGTGTAAATTCATTCGTAGATACGCGCGCCTCTATAGCATTTCCACTTGATTTATAATTTTGATAAAATAATCTCCTTGGTTAGG
>CAYTUN010000072.1:0-11555 GCA_964441315.1 uncultured Gammaproteobacteria bacterium
GCTCAGCGCCGATGATAGTGTGAGAGATCTCATGCGAAAGTAGGACACTGCCAGGATTTAATTATATGAAAATCCCAGTTACCCTTAGAAAGTTACTGGGATTTTTTTATTAGCACTTAAAATTATTTTGTTTTACTAAGCTTCTGTTTTCAACTCATTCTACTATCCTTTTGTTTCTATTCTTAACTATGTAAATAGTGTAGAGACTAAATGTAGTTGGTAGTAAATTTATTTTTAAACATCAAAAATTAATTTATTTTTTGGTTAGGCGTAAGCTGCAATAAAAAATCTTCACAAGGCAAACACAACACATTCCCTGTTTTAATTTTTTCTTTACCACGATACAACAATAATGCTTTAGCCATTGGATAATCTTTGAGAAAACTTTCTAATGATTTTGTATCATTACTATATACTTTTTTAGCATTTTTCACCTCAATGGCCCAAAATCCTTTAGGACCATAAACGATGAAGTCGACTTCTACACCTGAGCGTGTGCGCCAGAAAGCTAATGTGTGGTCACCGTCAGTATAATCATTCCAGGCTTTTAAGTGTTGAGCGACCAGACCTTCTAATGCCGCTCCATTGATTTCCTCTTTACGATCTAATAAACCCTTAGGTCTTAATGCAGAAAATATTCCTGCATCAAATAAATAAAATTTAGCATGCGCACTTAATTCTCTTTGGGCGCGTTTAGAAAATACTGGCAAATGATAGGCTAATAATAAATCTTCTAGAATAGTAATATAATTTTCAACTGTTTTACGTTTAACCTCGCATTCTCTTGCAATGTTTGAAATATTAATTAATGAAGCATGAGAAAAACTAATGACTTCCAGAAAGCGGGAGAAATTTTCTAAATTGCGTATCAAACCTTCTGCGAAAATCTCTTCTTGTAAATACAAATGAATATAAGCATGTAATACATCTTGTTTATTTTTTGCATTAAAAACTAGAGGCAATAAGCCTTCATTCAGTGCGTTATCAAGATCAAACTGTTCTTTGCCCAATTCTTTTGCTATAAATGGATGCATAACGCGTTTTAAAGCTCGCCCCCCCAACAAATCCGCGCTTGTTCTTTTTAATTTGCGAGCACTTGATCCTGTTAACACAAAGTTTATGTTAGGCTGTTTTTCAATCAGACTATGAACAACAGATAATAGAGAAGGCACTCTTTGAATTTCATCAATAACAACAGGAGCATTTGGGCTGGCGGCGACCACTTCGCTCAACCGCTCAGGTCGGCTCAAGTAGCTTCGAAATACATCAGGTAACAGCAGATCAATCCATGTCGCGTTGGGGTAGCAATTTTTTACCCAGGTTGATTTACCCGTACCTCGTGGACCAAACAAAAAATAACTTTGAGAAGGACGTTGTAATAAGCGGGGGATGAAAGCCATAATTTTCTCAATGTGGCATTGCTAATGCCATTTCGCGACGCATTATGGCATTAGCAATGCCGAAACGCAAATTATTAAAATGAATCTTTTCAAGCACCGCCAGTAAAACAGCCTCCTAAAAACATGCTGTTTGTGTCGCACTTTATTTTTCCGCAATAATCAAAATTCGATGCTGAAGGATGCGGATTCCTTTATCGGTCATCAACAAGCGACAAGCTTGTTCGAAAGTCTTTTGATCATGGAATCGATTAAAATTTCGTACGCTGGGGGTGTTTTCCAGCAAAGCCGTTAAACCTTCAATTGAATAATAAGTTGGCCATATACCTGTTTGAATACTGAATTTAGAAAATAAACCACTTAATTTTTTGTGGCAATCATCAATAATAAAATTATCGGGTAAATGAATTAATTGGCCTCTTAAACCTTTTTCATCTTCGCCAAATAGTAATTTCAATTCATATTTGTCACGCTCACCAAGTTTTTCTTCGATTAATTTTCCTTTAGGTTTTAACACCCGATAGGCTTCAGCAAAATCGTATGGCGCCAACATATTGGTCACGATGTCAAAACTATTATCATAAAAAGGTAAATTTTGTGCTAAGCCGGCAATCAAATGAATATTATTAATTTTTTTCTCAGATAAATTTTTTTGCGCTTGCGCCAGCATCCTTGAATTCGGTTCCAGGGCGATCAAATGATTTGCTGCATTACTTAATGGAGTTAATTTGCTCGCTGTTCCTGCGCCGATATCTAACAATAATTGTGTATCGGATAAATACTGTCGAATTATATTTTCTAATTGCCAGGGACGATTTTCATCAATTCCGCGGATAGCAGCCGCTTCATATTTTTCAGTATAATCGAAACCCGAGGTATAAAATTTCATAATTGTATTGTGTAATGCTAAAAAGTTTTACTAATAATACTAACGTAGGGGAGATTGGCGTAGCGTAATCCACCAATTAACTTCTGCTACTGACACGCTAAACGGTGGATTACGCTACGCTAATCCCCCCTACTTACCGTTTAGATTTCGCCTTTTGATTTAACGCACGCAACTCATCTAATTTGTTTTTAATTTTAATTTCCACACCCCGTTCCACCGGAAAATAATAATGTTTTTCGCCCATTTCCTCGGGAAAATAAGCTTCACCTGCAGCAAACGCATCTGCTTCATCATGTGCATAGCGATAATTTTTCCCATAATCAAATTGCTTTAATAATCTTGTCGGCGCATTGCGTAAATGTAGTGGCACATCCAAAGAGCCATAGTGTTTTGCGTCTGTCATTACGCTTTGATAAGCCATATAAACCGCATTACTTTTAGGCGCAACCGCAAGATAAATAATCGCCTGTGCAATTGCCAATTCGCCTTCCGGTGATCCTAAGCGTTGATAAGTTTCCCAAGCATTTAACGCTAAATTCAGCGCCATCGGTTCCGCATTGCCAATATCTTCGCTCGCCATACGAACAACGCGTCGCGCAATATATTCTGGATCACAACCACCATCAATCATTCTCGCAAACCAATACAAAGCCGCATCTGGCGAACTACCTCGCACCGCTTTATGTAAAGCCGATATTTGCTCATAAAATAAATCACCATTTTTATCAAAACGTCGCACGTTATGGCTTAATACTTCAGTCAAAATTTCTTCACTAATTTCTTCCGCACCATTATTTTTCTCAGCAAAATCGGCAATAATTTCCAACATATTCAATGCTTGTCGCGCATCACCATCAGCAAAATTCGCCAATTTCATTTTTAATTCATCAGGAAAAATAATATTACGTTCACCTAAACCACGTTCTTTATCATTTAATGCCTGATTAATAATTTGTAAAATAGCATTTGCATCTAAGCGTTTTAAAACATAAACACGCGCACGTGACAACAACGCATTATTTAATTCAAACGAAGGATTTTCTGTCGTTGCGCCAATTAAAGTTAACAAACCCGATTCAACATGCGGTAAAAAAGCATCTTGCTGCGCTTTATTAAAACGATGCACTTCATCAACAAACAAAATCGTCGCCCGCTTTTCTTTTGTCTGCAATGCTTCAGCACGCGCAATGATTTCCCGTAAATCTTTAACACCGGCCAACACGGCGGAAATTGTTTCCATATGGGCATTAGCGCTCGCCGCTAATAAATTCGCCAAAGTTGTCTTTCCGGTTCCCGGCGGCCCCCATAAAATCATCGAATGCAATCTTTTATGTTTGATCGCCTGGCTTAAGGGTTTACCTTCGCCCAATAAATGCACCTGCCCGACAAACTCAGCAAGTCGACGTGGCCGCATGCGTGTAGCCAAGGGCTGTGATAAAAATTGCGCGTTTCTCATTTGGCTTTATTTATATTTTGTAGGGGCACGCCCTGTGGTTGCCCTGGTAGCGGATGGCGTCAAAACTAAGGCAGTCACAAAGGCCGTCTTACATTTTATAATAATGTTGAAAACAAACGATAAAAATTATCTCTCACAATATCGTAATATTGACATATCGGAAATATTAGATATAATGCCCCCATGAACCTAGTAAAAATTTACAAAGCCTTATCCAATGAAACCCGCTTGCAGATTCTGCAGTGGTTAAAACAGCCGAAAAAGCATTTTTCTTTTCCCAATTGCGATATGGGAAAAGAAAATGTTGATATGGATAAAATTGGCGTTTGTGTTGGGCTGATTCAATACAAAACCGGCTTATCCCAATCAACCGTTTCGCATTTTCTTTCTGCTTTACAAGATGCGGGCTTAGTGAAATCAACCCGCATTGGTCAATGGACTTACTATCAACGCGACGAAGCCAATATTGAGCAGTTTTTACGCTTGTGTCAAAAAGAGATTTAAATTTATAAACCCTTTTTCAGCAAAAAAAATAGTGATAAGAGCTTTAATTATAACAGAAACATATCGAAAATTTTAAATATTCAAATATTAGGAGAAAATATGCAGCACCCAAAATCGAACACTTTAATTGCAGCGATACCTTTATTCCTCGTTTTATTTATTGACGGAATGGGGCTGGGTATTGTTTTTCCTATTTTAAATGCATTAATTATCGATCCTAGCAGCGGCTTTTTAAGCCCATCAATTTCAGCACAATGGCACAATGTCATTTATGGCGCAGTTATCGGTGTTTTCATGCTCTCCTGGTTTTTTGGCGCAGCCATTTTAGGTGATAGCTCCGATAAAATTGGTCGGCGTAAAGCTTTACTAATTTGCCTTTGCGGCGCTGCACTGAGTTATTTATTGTCTGCAGTTGCTGTGATGATGCACAGTTTGACGCTGTTATTTATTGGTAGAGTCATTGCTGGCCTGACTGCAGGCAGCCAACCGATCGCACAAGCCGCAATTATTGATTTAAGTGATGAAACTAATAAAGCACGCAACATCGGTTTAATTTTGCTTTCATTGTCACTCGGGTTTATTTTCGGGCCATTATTTGGCGGCGTTTTAATTGATAAAAATCTGGTTTCCTGGTTCACCTTATCGACGCCGTTAATTTTTGCAACTTTATTAGCAATATTAAACATTATTTTATTAATCATATTGTTTAAAGAAACTAGCTCGATTCAATCCACAAAAATCAAAATTCAATGGGCGCAAGCAATCAAAATATTTGCTTCTGCATTTGAGCATCGTCAAGTGCGTTTTTTGTCCATTTTGTTTTTCATCTTTATGTTAGGTTGGTCGAGTTATTACTCTTTTATTTCTGTATTTTTAATTAAAAAATACGCATTTACTCCCACTGAAATCAGTTATTTCCTCACTTTAATGGGGGTAGGTTTTGGTATTGGGAATGGATTTTTAATGCAGTGGTTCGCCAAACGCTTTTCATTAATTGCCAGCTTTTTAATTTGTAGTTTAGGAGCAGCACTCATGGTGATGGCAATGTTAATTAGCGGTTCCTCAATTATCTGTTGGTTATTAATTGTCCCTATGGCCAGTGGCATTGCAATTGCTTATGCGACTGCAATCACTTTATTTTCCAACCAGGTCGATGCGAGCCAGCAAGGTTGGGTCATGGGAATTACGGGCTCTATTATGGCATTCGTATTTGGCGTCGATGCTTTTATTGGCGGCTTTTTGGCATCTTTGAGTGTTAATTTGCCAATCATTTTATCTTTAGTTTCGTTGCTAGCTGCTGCGATCTACGCTATCAGCTTAAAGCACAAGCATAAAATAAATATGACACCCACTAAAAAAATCGATATAGCAGCTTAAAAAAGGTAAAAAATAAAATGAAAACCGAAGAAACAAAAAAATTGATCGAAACTGCTGTGCGTTATGCCGTAGAAAATATGCATGCGAATTTAGATTATCATCGCTATGTGGCTCATGATTATCAGCAAAAAATAGACGGAAAAACTTTCGATCGCGAAGCCTGGGCAGCACACATGCGGATGATAAAAGAATTAATGATCTCACAGCATGTGAGCTTCGATCATATCGTTGCAGAAAATGATGCAGCTGCTGCCAGCTTCGTTGTCACCAATATTAAAAAAGATGGCAGTCAATTAAAAGTCAAAGTGATTTCTTATTTTCGAGTTAGAGACGGGAAAATCATTTATGTCGATGAGTTGACGCATTTAATCGAAGGAGATGAAAAAGATAAAAATATTGGCTCACTGTCTTGATATCCTTAAGCTGACTTCCGACGTTTCAACTTGGCCACTTTTTTGTCTACCATACTGCGTTTCAGCGTGGATAAGTGATCGATAAACAATTTGCCATTCAAATGGTCCAACTCATGTTGAATGCATTTTGCCATAAAGCCTTCAGCGCTAAATTCCAGCGGATTACCGTGACGGTCTTGTGCTTTGACCGTAATTTGGGCGGCGCGTTTCACCTTCTCATAAATACCGCCGACTACCGACATGCAGCCTTCGAATTCATACATTTCCCCATGTCGCTCAATAATCTCAGCATTGACCAGGCACAATGGCTCGTTTTTTGCTTCAGAGAAATCAATCACTGTCACATGCGGCGGATCAGCGATCTCCAACTGTGTCGCTGCCAAGGCCGCACAATTTTCTTGCGCATAATGGGTCTCAAACATATCGTCGATAGTCTTTTGCAATGCAGGCCCAAAGTCGCTAACTTTGCGGGCTTTTTGGGCAAGTTTGGGGTCGGGGTAATGGAGGATTCGAAGTATTGTCATAATTATACGTAACTTGTTTTAAATTTTAGCTCGAATCCTAGCAGCAATTTATCAACATGTGTAGTCCAGCGCGAAATGTACTTGATCATCACTGAGCTTGTTAAAAATATCTGAATTTAAAATCTGCGAAAAAAATCGTTCTACAAACTGACTGTTTTTAGGGTGTTTTTTTCTTAAGAGGTGCTCTGTATTGATCGCCTTATTCCTTCCAGACTATTTTGACGTGTTCTGTTCTCATCTGCTTTGAAGAAATCCCCTAATTGCTTAAATGAAGATTGTTGATGAGGTGCTGCTGGTCTTTCTTCATCCAGATTATTTAGCATTAGTAATAATCTTATAGCAGCTAACTTTTTCACATCAGTCGGAACATTATTTTCACCGGCGCTGCTATTTATTATTTGATAAATTTCTTTGCCATGGGTAACTGTGTTGACACTCAAAAGGTTCATTTGCTCAACAGTAATCTTGGTCAAACCTTTAAATACCTGATAAAACCGTTCAAGGATCGTCCAAAATCTAATGGTATTTTGTGGTTTTCCGATTTTATTGCTGCTGAGTAAAAATTTTCTGAAATTTAAATATAGCTGTAATGGATTATCTTCAAAAATACAGCCTGGTTCTGATGCAAGGCGCGTGACAATAAATTCTATTATAGCGCTTGGCTGAGTAGCCTTTTCTCTTATTTCCTTCTGAAAATTTTTTTCAGAGCTTTGACTTGCTATTGTAGTTAATAATTGCTCAAAGTCATTTTCGGTCAAAGGATAGCTGGTTTTAAACGTTGGCGCATGTGGAAAATTGCCTAATAGTTTTTTGGGTAATTGAGATATCGAGCTTGTATTCTTACTATCTCTTTCTGCCATGATGATAAAACCCATTTCTGCAATAATAGGCAAATAAGGTTTTGCTAAGTTTGTTGAAAAAGCCAGGCCATCAAGTACTGTTTCCCGCGTTGTTTTAACTTTTGCATCATTTCGAGCGAAGTAATCGCGATAAAAATCAGGTATTGGAAAAAGAATGGTTTCAGAGTCGAATGCCCATGGATAAGCCGCTTTGGTTTGTTGTATGTTTTTTGCTAGAGACTGGTCAAATTTGATTTCGCCTAAATTTTTCAAGAAGCTGCCCAAATTTTGGCTGCTTTCTAAGCGTTTTTTTAATTCGTTATTGATTTCCGTAAAATTGCTTGAATAATCTTTACCCACGGTCCCTAGAAAGTTATCTGAAAAATAAAATGATTCTTTTATTCTTAGAAATTCCTCTTTAAAACAAACATTACCTCTCTGATCACGAAAAAAATCTTCCTGAGCGAGCAAATCAAAAAGCTGGCTAATTTTTTCCCAGCGTAAAGTAATGCTTATATGTTGTGTAAAAATTTTCACTAAGCATTCTATGGTTTCTTTTCGCAATCTAAATTCATTATTACGAAATTTTTCCAGGAATGGCAGGAAAACCGTTTTGAAAAAATCAGGCAATGGATTTTTATTTTTACCTTTTTTATCAAGTAATTCCGGGTGTGTGAATTCTTCAATATCAGCCAGCTTATTTAATAACATGCATAAATAAAGCATGTAGCCAATAAGATAGCCTGCGGCAAATACGCTCTCAAGGTGGTTGTTTGTATGGTTGGCTGGTTTAGTTTCTGGTTGTTTGATATTTTGACTAGAGAAAGTGCGTTTTAATTCTTTTGCAAGTTCATCAAGTTTTTGGGAAGCTTCTTCAGCAGAAAGCTTTCGAGTGGTAGGATGCAAATCATTTAATAACTCATCAGTTTCAATTCTTTTTTGGCGTGTTTTCCCTTCTTCCATAAAAACCTCCTTGTTTTTATTTCAAAATCCTTCAATGGATTTCCTTAACGATAAATAGTCTAACCGGTTTTTTTAAGAAAAAAAATATTTTGTCATGAATCAATAACGATAATGCCCCGATTTATAAGGCCCATTAATTTCCAATCCCAAGTACTTCGCCTGCTTCTCCGTCAATTCCGTCAATTTCGCCCCGATCTGCGCCAAATGCAAACGCGCCACTTCTTCATCTAAATTTTTCGGCAACATATAAACTTTATTTTCATATTGAGCCGCGTTTTGCCACAATTCAATTTGCGCCAAAACTTGATTAGTAAAAGAAATCGACATCACAAAACTCGGATGTCCGCTAGCACAACCTAAATTCACCAAACGGCCTTCAGCCAAAACAATTAATTTTTTTCCATCCGGAAAAACGACGCAATCCACTTGCGGTTTAATATTTTCCCATTGAAATTTCCGTAAATTGGCAATTTCAATTTCGCTATCAAAGTGACCGATATTGCAAACCAGCGCCATATTTTTCATCGCTTGCATATGCGCCAAAGTAATCACATCACAATTACCGGTTGCCGTGACAAAAATATCTGCCACAGGCGCGGCTTCATCCATCGTCACCACGCGATAACCTTCCATCGCTGCCTGCAATGCGCAAATCGGATCGATTTCTGTAATCCAAACTGTGGCGCCCAATGTGCGTAAACTTTGCGCCGAACCTTTGCCGACTTCACCAAATCCCGCAACCACTGCAATTTTTCCAGCAATCATTAAATTCGTCGCGCGTTTAATGCCATCGACTAACGATTCACGGCAACCATAAATATTATCGAATTTCGATTTTGTGACCGAATCATTCACATTAATCGCCGGACATTTTAATTCGCCTTTTTCCGCCATTTGATATAAACGATGAACGCCGGTGGTAGTTTCTTCACTAACGCCTTTAATTTCCGCAAAATATTGCGGTTTTTTCTCATGCAAATACAAAGTTAAATCGCCGCCATCATCCAAAATTAAATTCGGCTGCCAACCATTAGGGCCGGTTGCGGTTTGTTCAACACACCACCAATATTCCGCTTCCGTTTCGCCTTTCCAAGCAAAAATCGGTACGCCACTTTTGGCGAGTGCGGCTGCAATCTGATCTTGTGTTGAAAAAATATTGCAAGAAGACCAACGAACTTCAGCGCCCAATTCAATTAAAGTTTCAATCAATACCGCGGTTTCCTTAGTCACATGCAAGCAACCCGAAATGCGTGCCCCTTGCAATGGTTTTTTACCCGCGTAACGCTCACGCAATGCGCGCAACCCCGGCATTTCATGACGCGCTAAAGCGATTTCTTTTTCACCCCATTCAGCGAGTGAAATATCGGCAACTTGATAATCTTTTGACATTTTTAATGCTTCCATAATCCGCCTGCTAAAATTTTTTGGTTTGTGGTATTTACGAGCTAGTAGTTGCAAATAAGGACATTGATTTTACAACGAATGATGGAGTGAAGTATTGAATTTTTGAAAAGTCATTTACTGACGTGAAAGCTCGTTTAATCACCCCTCATCCGCCCCTTTGGGGCACCTTCTCCCGCAAGGGGAGAAGGGCAACTCTATGAATATCTGCCAAGCAAATAAAGTTCAATGTGATGAAAGTAAGTCACATTATAAAAAGCTATTGAACCCAGATGAGACCCTTCTCCCCTTGCGGGAGAAGGTGCCCCGAAGGGGCGGATGAGGGGTGATCTAATTCAACTAAAACTGCTAAGACGCCCGCTTCAAAACCGCAACCCGATCTCGTAATTCCCAGGTAAAACCTTCTTCTTCACGCCCAAAATGACCATACGCAGCCGTTGGCAAATAGCGCGGTTTTAATAAATCTAACATTTGAATAATCCCACCCGGACGCAAATCAAAATGCTCGCGCACCAGTTTGGCAATTTCTTCATCGGGAATAATACCAGTACCAAAGCTATTAATGCTGATCGCAATCGGCTCCGCAATGCCAATCGCATAAGAAACCTGAATTTCACAACGCCGCGCCAGCCCCGCTGCCACAATATTTTTCGCGACATAACGCACTGCATAAGCGCCAGAGCGGTC
Source organism: uncultured Gammaproteobacteria bacterium (assembly GCA_964441315.1). Taxonomy (GTDB): domain Bacteria; phylum Pseudomonadota; class Gammaproteobacteria; order CAYTUN01; family CAYTUN01; genus CAYTUN01. The sequence goes on from CAYTUN010000072.1 coordinate 10,451, forward strand.
CACTTTCGAAGGGTCTTTGCCAGAAAAACAACCACCACCATGCCTGGCCATGCCACCGTAACTATCGACAATAATTTTGCGACCCGTCAAACCACAATCGCCCAACGGCCCGCCGATCACAAAACGTCCCGTCGGATTCACAAAATAGCGCGTATGCGGTTTTAACCAGTTAGCCGGCAACACCGGCTTGATAATTTCCTCAATCACCGCCTCTTCAATCATTTTTTGCGCAATATCCGCGCGATGCTGCGTCGATAAAACCACCGCCTCCACCGCCACTGGATAACCCTCTCGATAACGCAAAGTCACCTGACTTTTCGCATCCGGACAAAGCCAAGGCAGTTTTTTGGACTTGCGCAATTCCGCCTGCTTGCGCACCAAAAGATGCGCATAATAAATCGCTGCCGGCATCAAAGTTTCGGTTTCATCGCAGGCATAACCAAACATCAAACCCTGGTCACCCGCGCCCCGATTCAAAGGATCCAATTGCGAAACCCCTTGCGCAATATCCGGCGACTGTTTGCCAATAGCCGTCAATACCGAACAAGAATTGCCATCAAATCCAATTTCCGAACTGGTATAACCTACATCTGTAATCAAGCGACGCGCCAAAGCCTCGAGGTCAACCCAGGCACTCGTCGTAATCTCTCCTGCAATTAGGACCAGCCCGGTTTTAATCAAAGTTTCACAAGCGACATGCGCGCCTGGATCTTTAGCCAAAATGGCATCTAACACCGCGTCAGAAATTTGATCAGCCAATTTATCCGGATGGCCTTCGGAAACGGATTCGGAAGTGAAGAGTTGGTAATCGCTCATGAGTCTGTCAATTAAGAAAAGTAGGCTGATTATAATGAAAAACCGATGATTTTCCAGGAAGCGCGAAAGCTCACGGGGATTTTTATTATTGAAAGACGTCGTTGAATCACCCCTCATCCGGCCCGTTGGGCCACCTTCTCCCGCAAGGGGAGAAGGATCTTTTCAAAGTTCCATAGCCTATTAAAATAAAGCTTCTTTCATGGCAAAGCAGTTTGATGTATTGGCAGATGTCATCGAAGTTGTCCTTCTCCCCTTGCGGGAGAAGGTGGCCCAACGGGCCGGATGAGGG
>CAYTUN010000073.1:0-11321 GCA_964441315.1 uncultured Gammaproteobacteria bacterium
TTATCATTATTCTTATTCGGTGGTAAGAGGTTGTGATCGGATTGTGCCGGTGGATATTTATGTGCCGGGTTGTCCGCCAGCAGCGGAAGCTTTGGTTTATGGGGTAATTCAATTGCAAAATAAAATTAGGCGGCAAAATGTCATCGAACGCGAATAATTCGGAACTTTTATTGCAATTAAAAAATGTGCTTAATGCTGAAGTGAGTGATTATTCAGAAATTGGTGGCATGGTGACGCTTGAAGTATCAGTAGATCATTTGCAATCGGTTTTATTAAAATTGCGTGATGATAAGCATTTAAATTTTGAACAATTAATTGATATTGCAGGTGTCGATTATTTGAAATATGGCATTTCGGAATGGGCGACGGAAGAAACGACTTTAACCGGTTACAGTCGCGCGGTAGATAAAAGTGGTGAGCGGGTGATTGCCTGGGATAAACCGCGTTTTGCGGTAGTTTATCATTTATTGTCGTTGAAAAATAATTGGCGCCTGCGTGTGAAAGTTTTTCTTTCTGAAGACAATTTAATTCTCGAATCTGTTACTAGCATATGGCCAGCAGCTAACTGGTTTGAACGCGAAGCGTTCGATTTGTTTGGAATTTTATTTAATAATCATCCGGATTTGCGTCGTCTTTTGACGGATTATGGTTTTGTTGGTCATCCGTTTCGCAAAGATTTTCCTTTAATTGGTAAAGTAGAAATGCGCTATGACGCGGCGAGTGGCCGTTGCATTTATGATCCGGTAAGTATCGCGCCGCGCACTTTAGTGCCGAAAGTGATTCGTGACGATAATCGTTATTTGGAGCCGGAAAATAATGGCTAATTTGCATAATTACACATTAAATTTTGGTCCGCAGCATCCGTCCGCGCATGGTGTTTTGCGTTTGGTTTTGGAATTGGAAGGCGAAACTGTCGTGCGTGCTGATCCGCATGTGGGTTTATTGCATCGCGCAACAGAAAAATTAGCTGAAAATAAACCTTTTAATCAAAGCATCGGTTATATGGACCGGCTCGATTATGTGTCGATGATGTGCAATGAACATGCCTATGTTTTAGCAATTGAAAAATTATTAGGCATTCAAGCGCCAATTCGTGCGCAATATATTCGCGTGATGTTTGATGAAATTACGCGGATTTTAAATCATTTATTATGGTTGGGTGCGCATGCATTGGATGTGGGTGCGATGACGGTATTTTTATATTGTTTTCGCGAGCGCGAAGATTTAATGGATTGTTATGAAGCGGTTTCTGGCGCGCGCATGCATGCGACTTATTATCGGCCCGGCGGCGTTTATCGCGATTTACCGGATAAAATGCCGCAATATCAGCCTTCAAAATTTCGCAGTGAAAAAGAAGCTAAAGCATTAAATCAAAACCGTGAAGGTTCATTATTAGATTTTATTCAAGATTTTGCTGAGCGTTTTCCGAAATTAATCGATGAATATGAAACTTTGTTAACTGATAACCGTATTTGGAAGCAACGTTTAGTGGGTATTGGCGTAGTTTCTTCTGAAGAAGCGATCGCTTATGGTTTTACCGGCCCGATGTTGCGCGGTTCTGATGTTGCCTGGGATTTGCGTAAAAAACAACCTTATGAAGTTTATGATCAAATGGATTTTGCTATTCCAGTCGGTAAAAATGGCGATTGTTATGATCGCTATTTAGTGCGTATCGCAGAAATGCGGGAATCGGTAAAAATTATTCAGCAATGTGTGAACTGGCTGCGCGAAAATCCAGGCCCAGTTATTTTAAATGATCCGAAAATTGTGCCACCACCACGCGCCGTGATGAAGCGCGATATGGAAGCGTTAATTAATCATTTTAAATTATTTACCGAAGGTTATAGCTTGCCAGTCGGTGAAGCTTATGCTGCGGTTGAACAGCCCAAAGGCGAATTTGGTGTTTATTTAATTTCTGATGGCGCCAATAAACCTTATCGCTTAAAAATTCGCGCTGCAGGTTTTCCGCATCTTGCTGCTTTGGATAAACTATGTCGCGGGCATATGATTGCCGATGTAGTTACTATTCTTTCTAGTTTGGATATTGTGTTTGGCGAAATTGATCGTTAAATTTTTTTTACCTTTGCTAAAGAAAGCTATCACCAATATTAAAGCTTAGATATCTGAATGTTTGTGATTCCTCTTTTTCCGTAAAAAATACGGCTTGATTTCATCTTCATTGCAATTTATGATCGAGCCGTTTTAAGTTAGTATTAATAAAACTGACAATCAAAAATACCGATAACAAAATAATATAAAGCAGCAGAGCCATGAAATTGATAAAAAATATAATTACTTGTTCTTCTCTCCTTTTTAGTTCGATTGCTACATTTGCAGCAGCGACACCTTCAGGCCCTTGGGAAATTTCAGCGGCGGCGGGTGCCAATTGGTTGCATGCGAGTGATGCAAATACAGTTTTTTCCTACGTCGTACCCATTGAAACGGATAATAATTTTGTCCAACGGACTACAGATTCAGCGATTTGGAAATTAGGTTTTGGGTATCATTTATTTCAGAACCAGTTACAACATCGTGATTTTTTAAACGATTTATTGTTAGGGCTTAACTATTATCATACTAAAGCCAGTATTTATGGTGTTACCGAAGCATTTGGAGCCCCAGTTTTTAATTTCCATGCACCGATGCAAAGTCAGCGCTTGATGCTTGATATTAAGCCGCAATTGTTTACTTACCAGCGCATTTCCCCTTATGCAATTTTAGGTCTGGGTTATGCTTGGAACAAAATTAATTTGGATGAATTTGCATTTCCAAATGCATTAGGAATAGAGCAGAGTGATGCGTATAGTTTAAATAGCGCAACAAGCAGTCACTTAGCGTATGAAGCAGGTCTTGGTTTAAGGCTGGCATTTACTCAGCATCTTTCGGGTACATTAGAATATCTTTATGCCGGGCTTGGAAACGCGACGCCTGGCGCTAGCACAGACCTAGATAATCCGATCGCTAGATCTCCAGACTTTAATTTGCATACACAAAGTTTGCTTTTAGGAATAAATTGGTCTTTTTAATTATGCCTAAAACCCATCCGTTTTGAGTATAGATATAACAAGAGCACATAACATGAAAATCAAGAATAAATATTTATCAGGTATTTTCTCAATCGTTGTTTTTTTCATTTCAAATTTGGCTTTTGGCTTCCCCATCACGATGAGCGGCCCGACTCCTGCTATCCCTGCTGAAATTGCTTCGGGATCAGTCTCAACTTATACATACCGCATAAGTAACCAAGCACCTCAGACGCTGCCTTCTTTGCTAATATCAGGGATTTCAGCTCCTGTCTCGAGAGTTTCCGTTCCAGGCGATTGTGGCAACAATGTTCCGGTTTCTGGATGCAATATCGGCATTCAAATTACGCCGCAGGCAAGTGATATTGGCAAAACTATCAACCAAACCATGGTTGTGCGTGCCAGTGCAAGAAAAGGCCAGGAAGTAACTTCTCCCATTCAATTCAAAGTGACAACAGGCGCCCCTGTTTTAACCTCCATTAGCATTGAACCAATGACTGCCGCACTTCCGGCGGGTTTGACAGCTCCCTTAAAAGCTATTGGACATTATTCAAATGACTCTACTCAAGATATTACTAACCAGGTTAACTGGCTTTCTTCAGATTCCAATGTTGCTAATATCAGTTCTGGCGGTCTTGCAACAGGAGTAGAAGTCGGTGAAGCCTTTATTACTGCTAGTCTAGATGCTATTTCAAGTCAATCAACACCGTTTTTAGTAACTCAACCGCTATGGATGGCCACTATTGGTAAATCTTCAGCTTCGAACCAATCATTGATATTGGTTAGTCAGAATAATGGCAATAATTGGTCACAAAGAAACATGACTAATATGCACAATCCATCAATGCGTTCTATAACTGATTTCACCGCTCAAGATATGAGTTGCGTCAGGCCTGATGAAGAAATAGGCCTAAACGGTAGCGTGGCATGTGTCGCGGTAGGCTCTAATAGTGATAATGCTGCACAGATCGTTATGAGTGGTTCTGATCTAGGGACTTGGCAGCTTGCTGGTCAAATACATGAATCAGGCTCATTTAAATCGATCAGTTGTTCATATAGACCTAAAAGTACTTTGTGTGCGGCTGTTGGCTACAACGGTGAAAACCAACCAATCATTTATACTAATGATGATTTGGTTCCAAATCGTTGGTTACCTAGAAGTTATAATGGAGGCGTTGGTAACAAAAAAATGGCTAGTTCAGGCATTACAGGAGCGTTAGTCACTGATGAATTGAAAACTGGCTTTAATTCCGTGTCTTGTTCGATAATGAAAAATAGCGGCCACAGATGCGTTGCAGTAGGTGAAATTATCGATCCGACTAAATCAACGCCTTTGATTTCAGTAACTCAAGATAGTGGATTAACCTGGTCAACTAAAACGATAGAAAACTTTACCGAAGGCAGCATTAATGCGGTAAGCTGCGCGCATTTGATAGATAATCCTGACAATAACATCTGTGTTGCTGTAGGAAGAGACAATGTCATGAATACGCCGGTGATTTTAGTGAGTCGAGATGGTGGCGATAGCTGGCAATTTTCTACTTCAATTCCGCGATTCAGTACGCTCACAAAGTTAACCAGTGTCAGCTGCTCCGCAGACTATACTAAGTATACTTGTGCCATTGCTGGCTTTGTTGCTAATGAAAACAATCTACCACTCATTGTTGTTGCAGATAGTCAGTTTAATTGGTCTTTGGCTAATTTGGATAACCCACCTAATATTGATACGGGAACTGTAAAAATCAGCTGTGCTAGTGGGGTTTGTGCAGCATCTGGCAGATCACTCGATGATAGCTTGCCTTTGTTTCTTGCCGTCAGCACTCCAGGTAACCTAAACAGCTGGACTTTAAAATCGGTACCGAATATACCAGCGACAAATATTTCTGGTATTGAATGCGTTAGTGCTGGTTCAGCCAAACCTGTTTGCACAGCCGTAGGTTTCACTACAGATAGAAACTTCCCAAGAAGGCCAATTCTTTTAAAAAGTTTAAATGCCGGTGTCGATTGGAGTGTTCCTGAAACCGATTTGCCACCCGCATATAGCGGCAGCCTGGATGCGCTAGGCTCAACCCAACTTACGCCGAAAAGTTAACCACTGATAACGGACGCATATTTAATCACGGGGCTTGTTTATACCTTTTGCACTTGAGAATGGGAAATTTTCAGGTGCAGATTGCAGGCAGTTGAAACGTTCTGATTGAGGGAAACCGAGAGGCAATAGTTACTCTATTTCGAGTTTTTTCGATTGAAGAACGTTTCAAATGCGCCGCAAGATGCGCCTGAAAAATCCCATTCTCAAGTGTAAAAGGTAAACGGGCCCCGTAATTTGTCCTAGCAATAAACGTCGGCCCCTCACTTTGCATTTGACATATTTTCATTGATTATTCTTTGCTACCCTTGTTGCTTTTCCTCAATCCGTTTAGTATTGGCGCCAAATAATTAGGGTAAAAATTCATGCTTGAAACTGACTTAATTACCGAATCTGTCCGCAAAGAAATCGATCATTGGATAAAAAAATTTCCGCCTGAAAACAAACGTTCGGCTGTGTTAATGGCTTTGCGTTTAGTTCAGGAACAAAATGGCGGCTGGTTAAGTGAGTCGCTGATGGATGCAGTTGCAGATTATTTGCAAATGCCGCGGACAGCGGTTTATGAAGTGGCAACGTTTTATACCATGTATGATCTAGAGCCCTGTGGACGTCACAAAATTGGCGTGTGCACAACCTTATCTTGTGCTTTAAATGGGTCAGATGAATTAGTGTCGCATCTAGAAAAACGCTTAAAAATTAAAGCTGGTGAAACTTCAGCAGATGGACGCTATACGCTAAAAAAAGTGGAATGTTTAGCAGCTTGCGGCGGCGCGCCAGCGGTGCTGATAGATGACAAGCACTATTATGAAAAAGTAAATTCAGAAAAAATCGATGTAATTTTAGATGAAATCGAGCGAGCAGAGGGTGGAACATGAGAGAAGAACTCGTATGTTATCGCACACGCCATCTTGACCAGCCCTGGTCAATGAAAACCTATGAAAGTGTCGGAGGCTATAGCAGTTGGCGCAAAATTCTTAAAGAAAAAACTGAGCCAGCGCAGATCATTGAAACCATTAAAAAATCATCATTGCGTGGACGTGGCGGCGCGGGTTTTCCAACCGGCCTGAAATGGAGCTTTATGAAGCGTGACGCACCCGGGCAAAAGTATTTACTCTGTAATTCGGATGAAGGCGAGCCTGGCACGTTTAAAGATTGCGACATTTTGCGTTATAACCCGCACCAATTAATTGAAGGCATGGCAATTGCCGCTTATGCCATGGGCACTAGCGTTGCTTACAATTATTTACGCGGCGAATTTTGGGAACAATTTCAGCGTTGTGAACAGGCATTAAAAGAAGCGTATGAGGCGGGATTGCTCGGAAAAAATATCATGGGCAGCGGTTTTGATTTTGAATTGCATAATGTTCTAGGCGCTGGTGCTTATATCTGTGGCGAAGAAACCGCTTTAATGGAATCGCTGGAAGGCAAAAAAGGCTGGCCGCGTTACAAGCCGCCATTTCCGGCTAATTATGGTTTATATGGCAAGCCGACCACAATCAATAATACCGAAACCTTAGCCTCCGTTCCGGTGATTATGGAAAAAGGCGCCGACTGGTTTTTAAATTTAGGCAAACCGAATAATGGTGGCACGAAAATTTTTTGCTTAAGCGGCCATGTTAATAAACCGCTGAACATTGAAGTGCCATTAGGCACACCATTCGCGCAATTGCTCGATATGGCCGGCGGCGTGCGCAAAGGCCATAAATTAAAAGCTGTGATTCCAGGCGGCAGCTCAATGCCAGTTTTACCCGCCGACATCATGATGACAGTCGACATGGATTACGACAGCGTCATGAAAGCCGGCTCGATGCTTGGTTCAGGCGCTATCATCGTCATGGATGAAACCACCTGCATGGTCAAAGCCCTGGCCAATTTAATGGAATTCTACAAACACGAATCCTGTGGCCAATGCACCCCCTGCCGTGAAGGCACCGGCTGGCTCATGCGCATGGCCCGCCGCATTGAAAATGGCGAAGCCGTTCCCGGCGACGTTGAAAAATTAAAAACGATTGCAAAAAACATTGAAGGCCGTACTATTTGCGCATTCGGCGAAGCCGCCGCTTGGCCGGTTGCGGGATTTTTGAAACATTTTTGGGATGAGTTTGAGTATCATATTAAATATAAGAAGTGCATGGTTTGATTTTCGAAAAGTATTGAAGAATTGAATTCGGCGTATTTTATAAGCTGTATAGAAGAAGAAAGTCAGGAGATTGCCGCGTCCGCTTCGCTCCATGTTTTCGTAGGGGGGATTAGCGTAGCGTAATCCACCATCATGCATCGCAGTAACATGATGCATAATCGGTGGATTACGCTACGCTAATCCCCCCTACGAAAACATCTTTTGTTATTTGTAAAGGGCGCAGCTTACACGGCAATCTCCTGATAGAGATGTTGCTCTAGAAATTTTTATGAATTCGCACTACTTACTAGAAAGATTTTTCAAATTAATTTTTTTGATGATGAAAAATAGCAGAGAATTAAAAATAACCTGAAATATGATCAAAAGTATTTTAAGATCACGCAAAAATACAGATTGCTAAAATTTTAAAAATTATCAAACCCAAAACATAAACCTATGTTCGAAATCGAAATCGATGGCAAAAAATTAAAAGCGCAACCTGGTCAAATGATTATTCAGGTGGCGGATGAAGCCGGAATTTATATTCCGCGCTATTGCTATCATAAAAAATTATCGATTGCTGCGAGTTGCCGCATGTGTTTGGTGGAAGTAGAAAAGGCGCCAAAAACTTTGCCAGCTTGTGCGACACCAGTGACGGAAGGCATGAAAGTTTATACGCAATCGGAAAAAACTTTGCAGTCGCAACGTGTAGTCATGGAATTTTTATTAATTAATCATCCATTGGATTGTCCGGTTTGTGATCAAGGTGGCGAGTGCGAATTGCAAGATTTGGCAATGGGTTTTGGCAGCGGTATTTCGCGTTTTACCGAAGGCAAGCGCGTTGTTGAAGATAATAATTTAGGGCCATTGATTGCCTCTGATATGACTCGCTGCATTCAATGCACGCGTTGTGTGCGTTACGGTAAAGAAATTGCTGGCGTGCAAGAATTAGGCGCGATGAATCGCGGCGAAAAATTAGAAATTTCGACCTTTGTTGAACATGCCGTGAAATCGGAAATGTCTGGTTGCATGATTGATGTTTGCCCGGTTGGTGCTTTGACTAATAAACCGTATCGTTTTACAGCGCGTTCTTGGGAGATGACCGAGCATCCGACCATCTCCATCCATGATTGTGTCGGCACCAATATTTATGTCCATAGCCGTGGTGTTCCTTACAGTAGCTATGAAAGCCGCATCATGCGCGCCGTGCCACGCGAAAATGAAGCGATTAATGAAACCTGGGCGGCGGATCGTGACCGTTACAGTTGTCATGGTTTAAATAGCGATGAGCGCTTGGTCAAGCCGCGTATTAAAGAAAATGGCCAATGGCATGAGGTTGACTGGAGCACGGCTTTAAAAGCAGTTAAGGAAAAACTGAGTGGCGTTATTGAAAAAGAGGGCGCTCGGCAAATTGCTGCGGTTATGTCGCCCAGTTCTTCAATCGAAGAATTCTATTTAATGCAAAAATGGCTGCGGGGTTTGGGTTCGAATAATATCGATCATCGCTTACAGCAAACCGATTTTTCGGATGACAATGATGCGCCTTTAATGCCTTCGCTTGATGGCTTGGCAATTGGCGAGATCGAAAAGCTGGATGCGGCTTTGCTGGTTGGTTGTGATTTAAGGCGTGAGCAGCCGATCATCAATCAACGTTTATTCAAAGCAAAAAAACGTGGCGCTAAAGTTGCAGTGGTTAATACCATTGATTACGAATTTAATTACTTGCTAGATCATAAAATCATCGCTAGCCCACAATTACTAGTCAATAAACTATCGCAAATAGTTAAAGTTTTACTTGATTTAAAACCAGATTATCTACAGGCAGCTAAGTTAAAATCTTTGCTAAGCTCGACTGAAGTTTCTCACGAAGCCAAGCAAATCGCTGAAATTTTAAGCCGCCCGGAAGCAACTAAAACTGCTATTTTTCTCGGCGCGCAAGCACAAAACCATCGTCATGCCGCTAAAATAAAGCAACTTGCTGCTTTGATTGCAGAACTCAGCAATAGCCATTTGGCGATTTTGACCATCGGCGCTAATTCACCGGGTGCCTGGCTTGCCGGTGCGATACCACACCGTGGTGTTGCTGGCACTGAAATTTCTCATCCTGGAAAGAACTTACGTCAACTATTTGAAGAAAAACTTAAAGCTTATGTTTTGTTCGGTCTTGAACCTGAACATGATGTTTCTCTAGCCGAATCAGCGAAATATGCGCTGGATCATGCTGAGACCGTTATTATGTTGACGGCCTACCGCAGCAAATTCAGCGATCAATATGCCGATATCATGTTGCCGCTGGCGCCATTCACCGAAATACCAGGCACCTATGTAAACATTGAAGGTCGCTGGCAAACGGTGCAAGCCGCCTGCTTGCCACAAGGCCAAGCCCGTCCTGGTTGGAAAATTTTACGCGTGTTTGGCAATTTATTTGATTTGCCAGGTTTCGATTATGCGGAAAATGATCAAATTTTAGAGGAAGCGAGAAATTTAATCGCGAATGTTAAAAATCATGATCTCACCAAGCGCTTAAGCTTGCCAGAAGCTTTGCCTGATGTTGATAAGAAATTATGGCGCATTGCGAATTTTCCGATGTATCGCATCGATCCTGTTGTGCGCCGTTCTGAGCCGCTGCAAAAAACCATTAGTAAAGAAATTTTATCGATTCGCATTAATCAAAAATTAGCGGATAAACTTCGTTTAGCGCAAGGCGATTGGGTGACTGCCAAACAAGATGCGAGTGAAATTACTTTACCTTTAATTATTGATAACAGTATTTCAGATGATGCAGTCGCATTAGCGGCTGCGATTGAAGCGACCGCGCATTTTGGTGAGGTGTTTGGCGATATTGAGCTTAAAAAAGCCTAGGATATGATGGCAAGTAGACTTTAAATAGTAGGAGAGAGCAGTTGTTAGATAATATTCTCGTTTTACTTTGGATAATCCTCAAAATACTCCTGATTGTATTGCCACTTTTAGGTGCGGTTGCCTATTTAACTTTGGCCGAACGCAAAGTGATTGGTTATATGCAGGCGCGCATTGGGCCAAACCGTGTTGGTATTCTAGGTATTGGCCAGCCAATTGCCGATGCCGTTAAATTACTCTTTAAAGAAATCATTGTCCCCACTGCTAGTAACCGCTATTTATTTGTGATCGCGCCGATTCTAACGATTGCGCCGGCCTTGGCTGCCTGGTCGGTAATTCCTTTCGCCAAAAATTGGGTATTGGCGGATATTAATGCCGGGCTGTTATTTATTTTTGCCATGACCTCGATTGGTATTTACGGCATTTTAATTTCTGGTTGGGCATCGAATTCTAAATATGCATTTTTTGGTTCATTGCGTGCGGCGGCACAAACTGTCAGTTATGAGATCGCCATGGGTTTTGCTTTGGTTGGTGTGTTATTGGCCGCCGGCAGCATGAATTTATCGCAAATTATTTTGGCGCAGAGTGGGGGATTTTGGCATTGGTATTGGCTGCCCTTATTGCCTTTGTTATTTGTTTACTGGATTTCTGCTATCGCCGAAACCAATCGCGCGCCGTTTGATGTGACTGAAGGTGAATCGGAAATTGTCGCCGGCTTTCATGTCGAATATTCCGGCATGTCTTTTGCGCTGTTCTTTTTGGCGGAATATGCCAATATGATTTTGGTTTCGGTATTAGCTTCATTGCTATTTTTTGGCGGCTGGCTTTCTCCTTTTCAGGGAATTCCTGGTTTAGAAACTTTATTTGCCTGGGTGCCAGGTATTTTTTGGTTAATTGCTAAAACTTGCTTTTTCTTATTTTTGTATCTGTGGATCCGTGCTACTTTCCCGCGGTATCGCTATGACCAAATTATGCATTTAGGCTGGAAAGTCTTGATCCCGGTGACGATTGTTTGGCTGGTTGTGGTAGCATTGATGGTGATGCTGCGGCTGCCGCCTTGGTTTAACTAGGGCTTGTTTACAATTGTTTTTTCTAGGGTTTTTTTGTTATGAAAAATCTATTTTAAACAAGCGCTAGTCTTGTATTAAATTAAAGAATTTATGATGGAAGAGGGTGTTTTATTACCCCTCATCCGCCCCTTCGGGGCACCTTCTCCCACAAGGGGAGAAGG
>CAYTUN010000074.1:0-11200 GCA_964441315.1 uncultured Gammaproteobacteria bacterium
TTTAACGCCGACTTCGACGGTGACCAAATGGCAGTCCATGTGCCTTTAACTTTAGAAGCGCAATTGGAAGCTCGAAGCTTAATGATGTCTTCGAATAACATTTTGTCTCCTGCCAATGGTGAGCCAATTATCGTACCTACTCAGGACGTCGTATTAGGACTCTATTACATGACACGTGAGCGTGTGAATGCCAAAGGTGAAGGCATGGCGTTTAGCTCAATCGCTGAAGTCCATCGCGCTTACATCAATAAGGTGGTTGATTTGCATGCGAAAATTTTATTGCGCTTAGACCGCGAAGGTGAAGAGCAGAAACGTGTTGAGACGACAGTTGGTCGTGCATTGCTTTCAGAAATTCTGCCTAAAGGTTTGGCTTTTTCTTTAATCAATATGCCAATGACCAAAAAAGCAGTTTCTGGTTTGTTAAATACTTGCTATCGCAAATTAGGTTTAAAAGACACGGTAATTTTCGCTGACCAGCTAATGTATACCGGTTTTTACTATGCAACGATTTCTGGCGTTTCGATTGGTGTCGATGATTTGATCATTCCTGAAAGCAAGGAAGAAATTATTAGCGCCGCTGATGAAGAAGTCCGTGAAATTCAAAAACAATTCGCTTCCGGTTTGGTAACAGAAGGCGAACGTTACAATAAAGTCATCGATATCTGGTCGCACACCAACGATTTAGTTGCCAAAGCCATGATGGAAAAACTCTCAACTGAATTAGTGAAAGATAAAAGCGGTAAAGAAGTCCGCGTTCCTTCATTCAATTCCGTTTACATGATGGCAGATTCTGGCGCCCGGGGATCCGCAGCGCAGATGCGTCAGTTGGCCGGTATGCGGGGCTTGATGGCAAGACCAGATGGCACCATTATCGAAACGCCCATTACAGCAAACTTCCGTGAAGGTCTGAACGTTTTACAATATTTTGATTCTACTCACGGTGCGCGTAAAGGTTTAGCTGATACTGCATTGAAAACAGCAAACTCCGGTTACTTAACCCGCCGTTTAGTCGATGTGGCTCAGGACCTGGTCATTACCTTAGCTGATTGTGGTACTGAAGATGGCCTGGTAATGGCAGCTCATATTCAAGGTGGTGAAGTGGTTGAATCGCTACGTGACCGCGTGTTGGGACGTGTGGTTGCAGAAGATGTTTATGATTCCGAAGGTGCGGAAGTTATTCTGCCATGCAATACGTTGCTAGATGAAAATAATATTCATCTACTAGAAGCCAATAGTATTGATCGCGTAAAAGTGCGTAACGCTATTACCTGTGAAGCTGTGCAAGGTATTTGCCAACTCTGCTATGGCCGTGACTTGGCGCGCGGACATTTGGCTAACCAGGGTGAAGCGATTGGTGTGATTGCAGCGCAGTCGATCGGTGAACCCGGTACCCAGCTGACCATGCGTACTTTCCATATTGGTGGTGCGGCTTCCGGTACCACGCTTGCCAGCAGTGTCCAAGTTAAAAGCAAGGGTACAGTTAAATTAAATAATATCAAAACCGTCCGCAACCGTAATAAAAAATTAGTTGCAGTTTCGCGTTCTGGTGAAATTACAATTATTGATTCCCATGGCCGTGAGCGTGAGCGTTATAAAGTCCCTTACGGCGCCATCATCTCGACCGAAGATGGCAGCGAAGTTCAACCAGGTCAATTAGTAGCTGAGTGGGATCCCCATACCCATCCCATTGTTACAGAAGTCAGTGGACGCGTTCAGTTTAGCGACCTGATTGAAGGTTTAACGATGACGCGTCAAACAGATGAGTTAACTGGTTTGAGCAGTTTCGTTGTTAGCGCCCAAAGTAAGCGTGGCGCATCGACCAGTAAAGATTTGAAACCAATGATCAAGTTAGTTGATGCAAAAGGTGAAGAATTGACTTTGCCAGGCACTCAATTGCCAGCCCATTACTTCTTGCCCAATGGCGCCATTGTTACTGTGGATGACGAATCGCAAGTAACAGTCGGTGATATCGTTGCGCGTATACCGCAAGAAATGAGTAAAACTCGCGATATTACCGGTGGTCTGCCACGCGTGGCTGATCTGTTTGAAGCCAGACGTCCGAAAGATCCGGCTATCCTGGCAGAAATTTCCGGCGTGGTTGCTTTCGGTAAAGAAACTAAAGATAAACGTCGTTTAATCATTAGCAATCAAGATGAAAATTTTGAAGTGCTAATTCCTAAATGGCGCCATGTGACTGTATTCGAAGGTGAAACCGTTGAACGTGGTGAAACGATTGCCGATGGTGCCGCTGATCCACATGATATTTTACGTTTACTTGGCACCCATGCTTTAGCAGATTATATCGTCAATGAAGTACAAGAAGTCTATCGCCTGCAAGGTGTAAAAATTAATGACAAGCATATTGAAGTCATCGTGCGTCAAATGCTGAGAAAAGTGCAGGTTTTACAACCAGGCAATTCCAGTTTCTTAAAAGGCGAATTGGTAGAACGCGGCCATTTGCTCCGCGAAAACCAAAAACTGATCGCCAAAGGAGAAATCCCTGCTACTTATGAATCGGTATTAATGGGTATTACCAAAGCTTCGTTAGCAACCGAGTCTTTTTTCTCTGCGGCATCCTTTATGGAAACCACACGCGTATTAACTGAAGCCTCCGTTAGCGGCAAACTTGATGAATTGACCGGCTTAAAAGAAAACGTGTTAGTAGGCCGATTAATTCCAGCGGGTACCGGTTTTATTTACCATGCACAGCGTAAGCTCGAAGCCGAAAAACAAAAGCAAAAAGAAAAAGGTATTACAGCACAGCAAGCAGAAGCAGCATTGAGTCAGGCTTTGAGTTCAGTTGACCAAGCAAACCCTATTGATGGTAAGCAGGAAGCGGAATAGCAATCAATATTGCATCATAAAGCGGATTGATTTTCACTGTGCAAATGAGCTTTTATTTATAGAATAATTAGGCTACAAAAAATGCAAAAAAGGCTTTCTAACATTTTTTTAGCACTAATACTTTTTTTTATCCTGGCTTGGTTGCAGTATGGGTTACAAGTATTATCTAAGCCGGATTATTATATAAAATCCGGCCTAGGTGATCCTGCTACTTATATTTGGTATCTTAATTGGTGGCCTTACGCTTTAAAGCATCAGCTAAACCCTCTTATCACAAATTTGGTTTGGTATCCCACTGGATATAATTTAGTATATGCCACGTCCTTGCTAGGTGTTTATTTACTTGTCTTTCCTTTGCAACTCATTTTTAGTGCTCAAGTGGCTTACAACGTTATAGCAGTTTTTCAGTATGGTTTAGCCGCATTTACTATGTTTTTATTTGCTTACGATTTAAGCCGCCGCACTCTCCCTTCATTAATTGCTGGTTATCTTTATGGTTTTTCCTTTTACATGGTTGCACAAGGCAATGAACATTTAAATCTAACGGCTGGTGTTTTTTTGTTGCCAATTATGGTTTGGTTGACAGTTGTATGGTTGCATCGGCGTTTATCAACTCGGAAAATGTTGTTTGGAGAAGTCATTTGCTTTACTTTATTATTTTGTATCTCAATAGAAATATTCGTTACTAGTTGCCTGTTTGGTTATTTCACTATCTGCTTGTTTTGGCTAACCTTCAAGCAGTACCGTATGCGCCTTGCTCCACTAATATGCTGGGTTACTCTTGCTGGTTTAATAACCGCTCTAATTGTTTCACCTTTTTTATATTATTATTTTACGGACCATATAATGGGGTTACAAGGAAGCGACGTTGTCAGTGTGGCAAACGATTTTTTAAGCTTGTTTTTCCCGTCGAATATGTTTTTAATCAGTAACAACTTTACTAATAATATTGCTAATCAATTTACCGCTTTGGGCGTAGAAAACAATGGGTATTTAGGAATTCCAGCGCTGATACTAATAGGTATTTATTTATTCACTAAAATTGATGCTAAAATCAAATGGCCATTAATTGTAGTTCTAATAGCCGCAGTTTTAATATCATTTGGCCCGTTCTTTATGCTAAATGGTAAGCAATTATTTGGTATACTTTTTAATAAAGTCATTTTCTTTAGAGTACCCATTCTTAAATATGCTTTGCCTTCTCGATTCATGCTTTTTGCCTCTTTTGTTTTTAGCGTTATTGTCCTTCAATTACTAACTCATAATAAGCATAAATTTTTAATTTATTTTTTTGCGTTACTTTGTGTGTTATTTTGGTTTCCTAATTTAATATTTAATCCTGCTTTTTTTGTAGGTAGGCAACTTGATAAAAGTAACAATTTAGCGTTTTTCAGCGAAGCAATGTATAAAGATTGGCTACCGCCTAAATCCAATATATTAATGATCCCTGTTTGGGATGGCTTAGGCACTTATTATCATTACAAAACAGATTATTATTATTATGCAAGCGTACTTTACATTGGCAGATTCACACCTAAGGCATATCAAAATAATTCAACTATTGCCTTAATTTACAATGATCCTCAAAAAGTAACTTTGGAAGAGTTTCATCAGTTTATTGAGAGTAAACATATACAAGGAATTATTGTTTTAGATAAAGAAAGTCATCAAAAATGGCAACCTTATTTGAATAGTTTGGCAAAACCGCAAAATGAAGGTGGTGTTTGGCTTTATAATTTAGAAAATTAAACTTGCGATTCCCCGTAGCTTACCATGGGGACAAAAGCGCGATGAGGTTTTCTTCGGTGCCTTGTTAGTCATTGTCGGCTACAATTTTAAACTCATCCTGAAATGGCTGCGGTTTATTTTTTTCTGGATTTTTTCTTGCCCGAATAACAAAAATTTATGCATAGTGGCAATTAGCTTTAGCGGCCAATTAAAATAAGCTTTTTAACGTTCGACTACAAAGTTTTAATAGCTTTTCAATATACTTTTAAGTCAAAGGATTGACTCCTAATAACCAGCCCAAAATAAATAAATTTAAGCAAACTAATTCAATGCTTAATATTATATAGCCCTTATAAAAATATTTTTCACACAATAATACTAAGGCAAAATAGAAGCAGTATAGTGTTGCGCAATATCTAGCCATTGAATCAGGGATCCCTGATAATAAGGCAGGTAAAATCATTACAAAAAAATAAATCGATTCAACTTTATATTTTTTAAAGTAAGTGTAACAAGCCAAACTAAAACTCAATACTCCAATCCAAAAGTTGTAAGTATTCAATTGAAAATTACGTAATTGATTGTACAAATCAATTACATTATCTGTGTGCCAGCCAGTTCTTCCCCAAGCTACTTGAATATGTGCAAATGCTAGCGCATCGCCAGTATGTAGTTTCAAGTAAGCCATATAAGCAAATATGCCTAAAGGGCTAAACAGGAAAGTCGCCAATTGATAAATGGATATTTCTTCTTTTTTCCATTGATTAAAAAAAATATAGGCTAAAGGGAAAACCATAAATACTCCATTAGGTCGTGTAGCCGACATTAAAGCAACCACATAATTCGCTAATAACCAATGCTTTTTATGGGCTAAACTTAATGCAACTAATGAAAGCATCAGGAATAAACTTTCTGTATAAAGGCTCATAAAATAAATATTGTAAGGTGAAAACATTAATAGCAATATGCCAAGACGGCATAGCTTTTCTTCAAAATTTTGCTTTAACCAATAATAAAAACAACAAGCGCCTATCAAAAAAAATAAATTTGAGCTAATTTGGCCTAGCAAGACGGGATCGATGCCACTTGCATGGTGCAAAAATTTGACAGTTAGTGGATAGAGAGGAAAAAATGCCCAGTTGTGATAATGCAAATAGTTTTCGATAGGGCCTGGTTCATAGCCTTTATTGATTATATTAAGATACCAACCACTGTCCCAATGAAAAAACCATTGTAATGGTGGCAGCTGTAAATTTAAAATTTCTATATTAAGATAGGATAAGCAATATATTGATAATCTTGAAACAATAAACCAGAAAAGGCAAAACAATAGCCAATGAGAATTAAAGTGCAAATCTTCTAATTTTTTGTTGATAAAATCAAGCTCTTTTTTTTGCATATTTTTCTGACAGCGCTTTAATCCAACCCCAACTTTTCATCAATACAATAAATTGGCCGCTGCTTAGTTTCTAAATAAATACGTGAAATATATTCACCCATCACTCCTAAAGAAACCAGCTGAATCCCCCCCATAAATAATATGATGGTAATTAACGAAGCATACCCGGGGACTTTGATACCAAGTAATAACGTTTTGAAAATAATGATAAGCGCATAAGTGAAGCTTAAAATAGAAATAGAAATACCAATTAACGTCCAAATCCGCAATGGAAAATCTGAAAAAGAGAAAATACCATCTAATGCAAGTTTAATTAATTTGCTAACATTAAAACTGGAGTGTCCTGCGATTCTTTGAGGGCGCTCGTAAAAAATAGCAGTCGTTTTAAAACCTGGCCAAGATAAAATGCCTTTCATAAAACGCACTCGCTCTGGCATTTTTTTAATAACGTTAATCACTTTTCTTGATATGAGACGATAGTCGCCAACATTGGGTGGAATCTCAACGTGGCTAATTTTACGCATTAATTGATAGAAAAATTTTGCAGTACTGCGTTTAAACCAACTGTCTTCAGCTCTCTTTGCTCGTTTAGCCAGCACCACATCATAACCTTCCTGCCATTTTTCTATTAATTGAGGTATTAGCTCAGGTGGATCTTGCAGATCTGCATCCAGAGGGATAACCGCCTCGCCTGAAGCAAAATCAATGCCAGCAGTTAAAGCAGCCTCTTTGCCAAAATTACGAGAAAATTTGATTACTTTAATATGTGTGTCTAAATTGCTTTTATCAGCAAGCTTTGCAAAAGTGGTATCACTACTGCCATCGTCAATCACAATAATTTCCCAAAGGAGCCCTGTGCTATTTAAAATAGGAATCAGCTTATCAAAATAAAATTCTATGCCAGCTGCTTCATTATGCATGGGAGTGATGATTGATAGATAAGGATGCAAAATTACCTCTGTAGTTGATAATGAGATTTTAACAGGTTACTTTTTCGATTTTTGGCTTTTCAAAAAATTTTCGTTATCCTAACAGAACGCCTTATGGGCAGCAATTGGCTAGGTGAAAAGTGTACGTTTTTGCGATTGGGATCGAAGCTGAGATAATATTTCTAAGTTTTTACCGCCTCATGAGTTTTTTCAGAAAACCCTGTATAAAAACGTTGGCGAGATGCCCCTTCAATAGCCTTGACAGCAATTTCTTGAACTTGGCTGCCTGCAAAATTGCTTTTATCATTTAATTCTTTGATTTGCTGCTCCTGTTGAGCGATTTTAAGTTCCAGGCCATTGATCATTTGCTGATGTAATTTCCTTTCGCCTTCTACTTCTTTCTGCGCTAATTTAGCTTCGTAATCGTAAGTGAATTTTAATTTTTCAGCTAATGCATTTTCAGAATCAGTGATGGTTTGCCGCAACTTTTGTGGAAATTCTTCAACTTGTGCGCGTAAATTCGCCAGCTCATTTTCTTTTGATAAAATAATGGCTTCGCGCTCAGAAAATTCTTTTTCAAAAATAGCTTTTTTATCTGTGATTTCTTTTTCAATAAATTGCTTTTTGGCTTCGTATTGGTCCTGTTCTTTTTTCCGTTCAAGATCACGTCGATAAGCGTACTCTTCCTCTTCCCGTTGGCGCAGTTTTTTCTGCAGATTTTCTTGCTCTTTTCGGGCAGATTCAAATTCCTCTTGTTCTTTTTTCCAAACAGCGCGTTTATCCTGTATAGCGGATTCGAAAGATTCCTGCTCTGCCACCATATTTTTTTCAAATACTTCTTTTTTTTGTTTTTGCGCTTGCAGTAATGCAGATAATGATTCTGCATTAGCTTTTATATCAAAAAGCTCTTGCAATTCTTTTTCTTTAATAGCAGTAGCTTGTTGTAAAACCATGAATTTTTTATGTTCATCTAATAGCTGATTGCCTAAATTTTCTATTGTATCGACTATTGCTAATTTGAGATCTGCAAGCCTTTTCACGATCTCCTGGGTTGAGCTTAAAGCAGCATTTTGAATGATTTCCTGTTTTTCTTGTTCATGTTTGATTTCTTGCTTATTGTTGACTTGCTTCTTCAATTCTTTAATTTGATGCAAAGCTGATTCATAAGCATCCAATATTTCATTTTTGGTATTTTTTACACTGACGTCTACGTTAGCCATCTGTTTTCTCCGTAATGTAATTTCAGTTGTAATATTAGGTTTGTTATTATCGGTTGTTGGCTCCGATGCCGCCCCATTCGGCAAATTGGGTTGCCAATCAAATGCTGCGAAGGATATATCTATTAAAATTTATTGGAAAGCGGATATTTTTTGGATTCACTATTTTGTTTATTGACAATCTGTATCTTGCTTTATAGAATCCGCCTTCCAGTTTTCCTGTGCTGCCATATGGCGACGCACCTGTATATGAAATCCGCCCTGGGCAAATAAACGGTAAGACTTTCAGTCTCAAGGGCTTTTTTACTTTAAAAGAATTTTTTGGAGCAATTTAACCTATGCCATCCATTAATCAGTTGATTAAAAAATCGCGCCAAAAACGTGTGGTTAAAAATAACGTGCCTGCTTTGCAAAACTGCCCGCAAAAACGTGGCGTTTGCACCCGGGTTTACACCACCACCCCTAAAAAGCCTAACTCAGCTTTACGTAAAGTTGCGCGTGTTCGCTTGACTAATGGAATGGAAGTTACTGCTTATATCGGTGGTGAAGGCCACAACTTGCAGGAGCACTCAGTCGTGATGATCCGTGGTGGTCGTGTTAAAGACTTGCCTGGTGTGCGTTATCACATTGTTCGCGGTAGTTTGGATACCGCCGGTGTTTCCGGTCGTAAGCAAGGACGTTCCAAATATGGTGAAAAACGTGGCAAAGCCGCCAAGAAATAATTATTGGAGTATGTATGTCTAGAAGAAAAGCAGCACCAAAACGTCATATTTTGCAAGACCCTTTGTTTAAAAGCCGCATGGTGACGAAATTTATCAATCGTTTGATGAAATCCGGCGGCAAGTCGAAAGCAGAAAAAGTGGTTTATGACGCACTTAACATAGTTGCCGGTAAGTTAAACGGTAAAGCAGCTGCTGGTGCTTCGATTCGTAATGATGAAAGCTTAAGAGGTTTAGCTCATGACGCTTTGAAGCGCGCTATTGATGCGGCAAGCCCTGTTGTCGAAGTGCGTACTCGTCGTGTTGGTGGATCCAACTACCAGGTGCCTGCCGAAGTGCGTGCTGATCGCCGTACCGCTTTAGCTATGCGCTGGATTATTCAATACGCTAAAGCTCGTCGTGGTGAAAAAACCATGGTGAAGCGCCTGGCTGCTGAAATATTAGACGCCATTGAAAACCGCGGTGAGGCCGTGAAGAAAAGGCTAGATACTCATCGTATGGCAGAAGCGAACAAAGCTTACGCCCACTTTAAATTTTAAGATGCTAATCGGATAACATAATGTCAACAGCAACACATAACCCCATGTCTTTACGCCGCAATATTGGAATCATGGCGCATATTGATGCGGGTAAAACTACTACTACTGAACGTATCCTTTTTTATACCGGTGTTTCTCACAAAATGGGTGAGGTGCATGAAGGTACTGCTGTTATGGACTGGATGGTGCAAGAGCAAGAACGCGGTATCACCATTACCTCTGCTGCCACAACCTGCAAGTGGGCGGGTATGGATCAGCAATATCCCGTGCATCAAATCAACATTATTGATACCCCAGGCCACGTCGATTTCACTATTGAAGTTGAGCGTTCACTACGCGTGCTTGACGGTGCTGTTGCGGTATTCTGCTCCGTAGGTGGTGTTGAGCCGCAAACGGAAACCGTATGGCGTCAAGCTAACAAATATGGCGTACCTCGCATGGGTTTTGTTAACAAGATGGACCGTGCCGGTGCTAATTTCTTGCGTGTGGTCGGTCAGATTGAAACACGTTTGGGCGCGCATCCGGTACCTATGCAATTACCGATTGGTGCTGAAGAACATTTCCAAGGCGTTGTCGATTTAATTCGCATGAAAGCGATTTATTGGAACGAAGCTGATAAAGGCATGAGTTACGAACCAAAAGATATTCCGGCTGACATGTTGGAAGAATGCAAAAAATGGCGTGATCGTATGGTAGAAGCTGCGGCTGAAGCCAGCGAAGAACTCACTGAGAAATACCTGAATACGAGTGAGTTAACACCTGAAGAAATTAAAAAAGGCATTCGCATTCGCACTATTAAAAATGAAATTATTCCCATGTTTTGTGGCAGTGCGTTTAAAAATAAAGGTGTACAAGCAGTATTAGATGCTGTGATTGATTACATGCCGGCGCCGGATGAAGTCCCGCCAATTAAAGGCACTCTAGATGACGCTGAGGGAACAGCTGCGGTGCGTCATTCTACCGATAATGAGCCTTTTGCTGCGTTAGCTTTTAAAATTGCTACCGACCCATTTGTCGGAACTTTAACTTATTTCCGTGTCTATTCCGGTGTTTTAAATTCTGGCGACACCGTTTACAACCCACTTAAATCCAAGCGTGAGCGTATTGGCCGTTTATTACAAATGCATGCGAATAGCCGCACTGAAATTAAGCAGGTAAGCGCGGGTGATATCGCTGCTGCGGTTGGTTTAAAAACAGTTATTACTGGTGATACTTTATGTGATCCCGATCATGTGATTACCTTGGAGCGCATGGAGTTCCCTGAGCCGGTTATTTCAGTTGCTGTTGAGCCTAAAACTAAGGCCGATCAGGAAAAAATGTCAATTGCTCTAGGCAAGCTGGCACAAGAAGATCCTTCATTCCGTGTTCATACTGATGAAGAATCCGGTCAAACCATTATTTCTGGTATGGGTGAGCTGCACTTAGAAATTATTGTTGATCGCATGAAGCGTGAATTTAATGTCGAAGCGAATGTTGGCAAACCCCAAGTTGCTTACCGTGAAACCATTCGCAAGAAAGTTGAACAAGAAGGCAAATACATTCGCCAGTCTGGTGGTCGTGGTCAATATGGCCATGTCTGGATTACGATTGAGCCGCAAGAGCCAGGCGCTGGTTTCCTATTTGAAAACAAAATTGTTGGTGGTGTGATTCCAAAAGAATTTATTCCGGCTGTTGAAAAAGGCATAAAAGAACAGCTCGATAATGGTATTGTCGCTGGCTATCCCGTTGTTGACGTGAAAGTCGAATTATTCGATGGTTCTTATCATGATGTTGACTCTAGCGAAATGGCGTTTAAAATTGCCGGCTCGATGGCGTTTAAGGAAGG